>JAGXIR010000120.1 GCA_024635605.1 Sunxiuqinia sp. | reverse complement strand
TGAAACTTCGGTGTAGATGCCGTAAATAGAAACAAACAGTGCGACCACCACAAAAACAATTAGATTTCGTTTAAAAAAAGTGTAGAAGGATTTTTGCTCATTTATTTTGTGTCGAAATAACAGATGAAGAAAAACCAAAATCACGATAACGAAAGTTAGTGCTAAAAGAAAATTGTCCAGAATATTCTCGTATCTCAATTTTAAGTATACTAAATATCCTTTTTTCTCAATTGTATTTTTTCGAAGGTTTTTATAAAAATCGTACGAATATAATTTCTGAAGGATGTTCTTATCTACAAAGTCAAAAGTGGTAACATTCATAGATTTCGGTGGCTGACTTAGAATGCCATAAGAGTACGAAGCTACAGGATTGTTTCTAAATCGGCGGGTAAGGTATTTTATAATGAAATAATGGATGTATGTTTCTGCCGAATCGAAGGAAATTCCAGACGGAACGGTAATAAAGATTTTAGTGTATTCAATTTCAGATCTTTTGTACACGTATGTTGCGTGGTCGATTTTGGGCGTTGAAATTTCGGAGGATCCAAATTCAATCTCAAAATTGGCATTTTCGTCAACGAGATCAATCGTTACAGTTTCTAAAAGTGGTTTTAATTCGTTAATCAGATTGAGCACTATTTGGCTGTCTCTTTTGGTGGCAGTACCCTCTAGTTTGATACGAATGTTTTTTTCGTAGCGAAATGCCTTTGAGTAGTTCTCTCCGAAGAAACTTGATTGGATTATGCTCCAGCTTAAGTCATCAAGGTATGTTGCTTCCTGTGCGTGTGGAGATTTGAGAGCGGCGAAAAAGATGATTAAAATAAATAACAACTGTTTCATAATTGCTTGGTTTTAGTTTTAGGTCAAATAAACAGTGTTATCATGGGGTAATTCAGTTTTTTCCGACGAAGTGTTGAATTTAGGGAATATTCTGTTTTGGGTGGTGTATTTAAGCAATATTTCTTTTTCAGTAAGGCAAATTAATCCCTAAAAAGAGTGGGAACGATAGTCTGCCTGTAAACCTGCTTTTGAAGTTACTGTAGGGATGGAAAATGAGCAGAGGACTGGTCCAGTTGCCCGGTTGAAAGCGAAATTTGGCTAATGGGCGGGTCTGTAGGTCCAATTATTTCAAAAATCTGGCCAGTTGGAGGCTTTGGGTAGCCAATTATTTCAAAAATTTAGCCAATGGACGGGTGTGTATGCCCAGTTGGAACAGAGATTTTGCCAGTTGACGGGTCTGGTTGCGCTGCGGAGGGTCTGACGTGCCGCGGGGACAATAGAATCAAGGGTTTCAGGGTTTCCCCCAAGACGTGATCGGTCGGCTTTTAGGCTGGTGTCTTCCCAAAATGATCGACTAGTTACCCTGGGCTTAGTGGATTTTCGTAAAGCACTTCGCCTGATTCAATATTTTTTCAGAAAAAAGTAGGGTAAACACAGTTTGCTCAGGATATAATCAAAGAACAGTTGAAAAGTCGGGCTTTCGCCCGAACGCTTTCAATTTTAAAATAGGTACTATGACTAAAAAAATTGGAATGCTCATCGTGCTTTGGGCAGCGCTTATCCCTTCGGTTTTTGCCAAAGAATGGCTAACCAACCTCGATGTGGCCAAATCAGAAGCAGCAGAAACGCATAAGAACATTTTATTGGTTTTCTCCGGTTCCGACTGGTGTATTCCGTGTATGAAACTGGAGAAATTTATCTGGAGTTCGGAGGAGTTTAAAACATTTTCGGACGATCATTTTGTATTGTTGCGGGCCGATTTTCTGAAGCAAAAGAAAAACAGGCTGAGTGACGAACAGCAAGCATCTAACGAGCAGCTGGCCGAAAAATACAATCCCAATGGCTTTTTTCCGCTGGTGCTTGTATTAAACGAAAAAGGGGAAGTTCTTGGCCACACGGGCTATAAAAATGTCTCTCCTTCAGAATACATCAAACAATTGGTTGAACTTGAAAAGTAAGCGATGGTACGATTCATTTCAGTCCTATTTTTAGTGGCTCTTTCGTTGAGCGCTTTTCCTCAGGAAACGTTTGTGCGTACCCTGAAGCTGATGGGCTCGCGCTACGAAATTTCGGTGGTTGCCACTAACCAGGAGGAAGGCGATCGGTTCATTGATCAGGCGGTGGCAGAAATTAGCCGGATTGAAAAGAGCATCTCATCCTGGGATCCGGACTCACAAACTTCCAAAATCAACCGGAATGCCGGCATTGCCCCGGTGAAAGTGGATCCGGAACTTTTTCAGCTGATTGAACGGGCCGTGCAAATCTCGAAAATAACGGATGGAGCTTTTGATATTTCGTATGCTGCCATGGATCGCATTTGGACCTTCGACGGAAGCCTGCAAACCATGCCGGAGGAAGAAACCATTCGGCAATCAGTTGCTAAAGTGGGCTATGAAAATATGGTGCTCGATAAAGCCGAACAGACGGTATTTCTGAAATTGCCGGGGATGAAAATCGGCTTTGGCGCTATCGGAAAAGGCTATTCGGCCGACCGGGCAAAGGCGCTGCTGAAGGACAAGGGAGTGGTGGCCGGAATGATCAACGCCTCGGGCGATCTCAACTGTTGGGGCGAAAAGCCGGATGGCACACCCTGGATGGTCGGAATCACCAATCCCCTGAATAAAAATAAGGTGTTTGCTTGGTTTCCAATTCAAAACGATGCGGTGGTCACTTCGGGCGACTACGAGAAATTTGTAGTGCTCAATGGCAAACGTTATGCCCACATCATTGATCCCCGAACCGGCTATCCATCATCCGGATTGGCGAGTGTCAGCATGTTTGCACCCAGTGCCGAATTGGCCGACGCATTGGCGACCTCGGTTTTTGTGATGGGCATTGAGGCCGGAATTAACCTGATTGACCAGTTGGCAGGCATTGAATGCATCGTGGTGGATGACAAGGGGAAAGTTTACTATTCAAAAAATATAAAGAGAAATGAGCAGAAAATGGAAATTGCCGGACGGTAGAAATAGATTGAAGCGGCTGTTGCTGATTGGCTTGACCGCGGCTGCGCTGAGTTCGTGCGTAGCTGTGAAGGAATACGAAAAAGTGTACATCAACGACCCGAATATGAAGTTGAGTGCTGCCAGTGACCAGCGGTTTGAGTTGAATTTTCAGGTGTATCGCGAAGCGGCGGCAGGAGCCAACGGCGGAAAAACAGGTGGCGGATGTGGATGTAATTAATCAACTATGACAAGAATACTGCTTTTATTTATACTGTTGCTTTTTTTTCATTTTAGCGAAGCGCAATCAACCAATCCGAATTCGTATAAAAAACGGGTACTGGAATCGCCGGAAATTGAGATCTTGATGAGTTACTATCGGCAGAATGGCGATAATTCTGCTGTTGGAGGTGGTATTGGCGATGAGTCTCTGGATGATGTCACACCTACGATAGTGGTCACGCTTCCCTTGAATGATGACGATGTTTTGACAATTGATGCCGGGTTGTCGGCCTACACTTCGGCATCTTCCAGTAACATCAACCCGTTTAACAGCTCCGGAGCTTCTGGCCGTGGAGACGATGACGATGATGACGACGATGATGATTTCCGGCCAGGTTTGTCGGGACCAGCTACCGGAACACCTTGGTTGGCATCGTCGGGAGCATCGCAATCCGATGTACTGGCCAGTGTCAGTATTGATTACAGCCACAGCTCCGACGATCGCAACTGGATTTTGGGCGTGCACGGGGCTGTGTCGAAAGAGTACGATTATCATTCCTTGGGTTTTGGCGGAAGTGTAGCCCGGCTTTTTGCTGAGAAAAATACCGAGCTGAGTTTAAAAACGCAGGTTTATCTTGATGCCTGGAAGCCCATTTACCCAACGGAGCTGCACGAATACAGCCAGTATGGGAGTAACTTTCTGAATTCAGGCTATTTTGAAGGGATGACCGTGCTCAATGAACAGGGAAATCCGACAACCGCTTATTTGCCCGACCGGTTTTCGGAATGGGACTCGAAAAAGCGGAATTCCTATTCGGCTTCGCTCGGTTTTTCGCAAATCGTTAGCCAGCGTTTGCAGGCCTCTTTCTTTGTCGATCTGATTTATCAGGAAGGGTTGTTGTCCACGCCTTATCACCGCATTTATTTTGCCGATCGGCCGAATTATTACATTGGTACGGCCAGCGATATTCCTGTTTATACCAGTCGCGAAAATACAGGTGTTTTCCGCCTGGCTGATGAGGTGGAGCGATTGCCCGATACGCGCTTGAAAATACCGTTTGGCGCCCGCATCAATTATTACTTGAGCGAGACGTTCAAGTTACGAACCTATTACCGTTACTATACCGACGACTGGGGAATTACCGCGCATACCGGAAGCGTCGAGTTGCCCATTAGCCTTTCGCCCAGCTTCACGGTAACGCCTACTTACCGCTATTATGAGCAAACAGCGGCTACCTACTTTGCTCCGTTTGAAACGCATGTTTCTACAGAGCAATTCTACACCTCGGACTATGACTTATCGGATTTCCAAAGTAACCAGTGGGGGATCGGATTGAGTTATACCAACATTTTTTCGCAGCCTAAATTCCTGAGATTGGCGCTGAAGAATGTCAGCCTGCGCTTTGGTCATTACGACCGCAGCGATGGACTGAAAGCCAACATTGTATCCTTTGGCGTGAAATATGTTTTTGAATGAGGTAGGGTGATCGGCTTTTAATCAGGATAGACTATAGGCGACTAATTTAAACGGAGTTCTAATCAGTTGGATTGAAAAAATTGGCTTGTTTGATGAATCGAAGTATTTTCATTTATCTTTGATCGTAAAGTGAAAATATTCAGCAATTGACCAGAGAAGATTTCAATTTTTTATTTCATACGCATTTTGAAGAAGTCAGAAAATACGTGTTTTACCGCTCGGGTGATGAGGAGTTGGCGACCGATATTGCGCAAGATACGTTTATGCGGCTTTGGGAAAAGCGCGACGATATCAGGCTGGAGACGGTCAAAGGTTTGCTTCTGAAAATGGCCACGGACCTCTACATTACGAGGTATCATAAAGAGAAACGGGCCTTCAACTTTTTCAATACGTTTGTCCCCAGGGAAGATGCTCTCACGCCTGAAGATCAGCTGAATTACGAGGAACTGAAAAAAGCCTATGAAGAAGCTTTAAAAAGTATGCCGGAAAAACAGCGGGTGGTGTTTTTGATGAATCGGGTGGATGAATTGAAATATCGGGAAATTGCCGAGCAATTGGGATTGAGCGTAAAAGCCATTGAAAAACGGATGAGCCTGGCGCTGGAACATCTTAAGCAGCAGTTGAAAGACAAGGTCTCGCACATTGTTTTGCTGATTCTGACGAGTTGTTTATTCCGAAGATTTAAAAATTGAATAGTGAAAGACGACAAGGAACATATCAAGCTGGATGCCATTGACAAGCAGAGCAAAGCTTTTTTTGCCGGGGGAACCTTTCGCTGGAAAAAAGGTGAGGCTGAAGTGCTGGCCGAGCTGAATGAGCAAATTCGTTGGCAGGCTTCTGCGCGCTCGTTTCGGCTGAGCATGCGAATGGCAGCCATGGCGGCCAGTTTTCTGCTGATCCTTGCCTTGGGTTCTTTCCTACGTTTTTATTCCACTACCACCGAGGTTTCGGCGGGAACACATCAAATGGTGGATTTGCCCGATGGTTCCACCGTGGATTTGAATGCCGGGTCCAGTTTGAGTTATTACCCCTATTGGTGGCACTTTAAACGCATTGTGACTTTGGAAGGAGAAGCCTTTTTCGATGTTCAGCAAGGCCAGAGATTTGTCGTCCGTTCCTCTCAAGGGAAGACACAAGTGCTGGGAACTTCGTTCAATATTCTGGCGCGGGGCAACCGTTACCGGGTTACTTGTCTGAGCGGGAGCGTTCGGGTGAGTTCGAAACAAAAGCGGAAAGTCGTTTTAAAGCCGGGCAGTCAAGCTGTTGTTAAGCCTGATGGCGAAATAGAGGTCCGGCAAAATATTGAACCTTTTTCCGAAATATCGTGGCGCAACGATGTTTTTTTCTTTACCGCTACCCCAATTCAAGAGGTTTTTGAAGAAATAGAGCGGCAGTATAATGTAACTATCCAAACAACGATCAAAGAAGAAGTGCTTTACACAGGAAATTTTACAAAAGAACAGGACGTGGAGGATATTTTGGGTTATGTTTGTCCTGCCCTTGGTTTGAAATACAGCAGGAAATCACCTAATTTGTATTTCATAACTCAAGCTATTGAATGAGACGTACGTTTGTCATCGGAGTCCTTTTTCTAATTTTTAGTTCTGCCGCATGGGCACAAAACCAACGCATTGTTGTCGAGGCCGATAAACAGCCACTCCAGGAGGTTTTATTGCATCTTCGCGATCAATATGGTTTTTTGCTTTCGTACAATGCCAGCGAACTGGCAGCCTACAAAGTTTCCCTTTCTCAAACCTTTCAAAGTAAGGAGGACGCCTTGGCCGCGCTTCTTCGGGGTTTGCCCCTTCGCTTTAAAAAGTCGAAGCAGGTTTTCATCATTATTACCGATAAAACCAAATCAACGGAGTTGCCGCGAAAGAGAAGCATTGCGGGGCAGATTGTAGAATCGAGAACCGGGGAACCGCTTGCTTTCTCGGCACTATTAATCAACCAGCAGCAGCTCTTTGCCGATGTAACCGGTTCGTTTAACTACACAACAACTGGTGATAGTCTGGTTCGGCTGAAGGTTTCACATTTGGGCTACTATGTGCTGGATACCGTCCTTGCGCCAGGCATCAACCAGCAGATTGAGCTGGTTCCTTCGTTTAAGAATTTGCCCGAAGTTACGGTGGAAAACAATGTGATTGAGAAGGCCGCGATCATTGGCGAAAAGTCGGGAAACATGAAGTTTAATCACAGCATCTCACGGTTTCTGGCGGGGCAGGGCGACAATTCTGTTTTTAACTTGCTAAAACTGATGCCCGGCATTCAGGCTTCGAACGAGCAGACAGTTGATTTGTACATCTGGGGAAGTTATGAGGGGCAGAGTCAAATCTCCTTTGATGAATTTACCTTATTTGGTCTGAAAGAATTCAACACCAATATTAGCCTGATTAACCCATTCATTGTAAAAAATATTGAAGTGTATAAGGGTGGTTACGAAGCGCGCTACGGCAATCGAGTGGGGGGCTTGGTGAATATTTTGGGGAAGAGCGGTCATCAAAAAAAGCCTGCCTTTCAATTCAATATCAACCCCATGACGCTGAATGGCATGGCCGAACTGCCTGTTGGCGATCACTCATCACTTATTCTGGCTTATCGTCAAACGTACTACAATCCATACAGTCATAATGATTTCAACCTGTTTGGCCTAAAAATTCATGGGAAGCAAGATAATGCCGGGCAAACCTATGAAGAAGGCGAAAGCGCAAGCATCAGCGTGTTTCCCGATCGGTATCAGTTTCGCGATTTCAATGTGAAATATACAACCAGTTTTACGAATAATGACCAGCTGGCGATAAGTGCCTATTACGGTGGTGATGATTTTAGTTTGAGTACTGCCAACCGATTGGTAGAAACACATTACGATGAGGAAGAAGAGGAGGAGGAAGAAACATCGTTTGAAGTTTTATTCTCGAGTCATGAGAAAAACAGGCAATTGGGAACCTCTTTATTTTATAGTAGGAACTGGAAGAATGGAAATCGATCGCAGCTTATTTTGGCGCATTCCAGCTTTCGGCAAAGTATTCTCGATTTAATTGAGGCGGACAACCTGGATGACGGTGAGATTTATAACCGCGACTGGATTGAAATTGAAAATGAAGCCCGGGAAAGTTCCGTTCGGTTGGAGAATAGCATGACCATTTCCGGGGGGCACCAGTTGGAGTTTGGTGGCGGATTTTTTGCTAACCAAGGGTTTGTCGAAAACAGCAATTTGTACCAGGATGAGCAGCTTGTGGATTCGCATGCTAATTTTAAGAATCACCGATTCTTCGTGTTTCTGCAAGACAATCTACCTCTGATGGGACGCCTGACTTTACGAACGGGTTTGCGGCTCAATAAAATGAAAAATAAGTTGCTGGCCGAGCCACGTGCGAACTTGAGCTATCAACTCAGCGAAAGTTTTAAAATCAACAGTTCGTGGGGAATTTATAACCAGTTCATCTACAAAACGGCCTATGTTGACCGCGATGAGAATTATACCTACCTGTGGACAACAGGCGATAAGCATGCCGGGATTTTGCATGCTACACATTGGAGTACGGGGATTAATTTTTCGAAAAAGGATTTTACAATGAGTGTGGAAGGATACTATAAAACCACCGATAATTTATCGCGCTACATGCTGGAGAACCGAGATGTAGCGGGTGAACCAGCGGAAGATTATTATTTGTACCAGGGCGACTCCAAAGCTTATGGGCTTGATTGGTACCTGAAGAAGGATTTTGGCAAACATGCCGTTTGGGG
>JAGXIR010000119.1 GCA_024635605.1 Sunxiuqinia sp. | reverse complement strand
ATCCTAAGCCAACGAAGTAAAAGAGACAGAGAAATAAAACCAACCACCTCCCCCCGAAGTCTCGGGGTACTCCTCCTTGGAAATGAGGAGAAATGCTCAACTCGCGGAGGTTTAGAGCTAAAAGCAAGCATGATGCCACTGCCGTAAATTCTCCTCCTTAAAAAAGGAGGAGTACCCAAGCGGAGCGCAGGGGGAGGTGGTTGAAATTTCTCACTTGGCAGTTATGAAGCAACCGCTGCCCTTCCGGACAGCGGTTGCTCATGGTTATTTAGGGTTCAGTCTAAAAATTTTGGGTTAGTAACCCGGATTTTGGGTTAAGTTTTCGTTCACATCAATCGCCGAAGTAGGCAAAGCATAAACCGTTTTTGCAGCATCGGTAACCGGTTTTTCCTGCCAGGCATCGGTAAACTTACCAAACCTGATCAGGTCCTGCCGGCGCAATCCTTCCCAGTATAGCTCGTACCCTCTTTCGTTCAGCACGTCGTCGAGTGTTACAGCCGATAAAGCAGGAAGCGTTTTGCCTTCGGCGCTACGTTTCGAGCGCAGGTAGTTGATATCGTCGAGCGCTCCATCTTCATCGCCGCTGCGCAATTTCGCCTCGGCACGAATCAGGTAAATATCGGAGATTCGCATAATCGGCACATCGTTCGAGGAGGAGAATTGGTCCTGAATATTCGGATCCGGGGCAAATTTAATTACGCGGACTCCGGCATCCTCAGGTGAACTCTGCAAATCCAGCTCCGGCACAAAGACCAGTGGATCACCATTCCGGGTGGTGAGCGCTTCACCGTCAACCCCATATTGCTGTCCAACCAAAAATCCTTGGTTAAATCCTGTTTCGGCCATAATCCGGTCGTCGTAGAAACGGGTATCATTTTCCATATCCCAGGTCTCGAAGAAGGTTTTGGTGGTTGAAGGCCCGTTCCAGGTACTGGTGTAGTTTCCAAATAGCTGGTTGTAGTGCAAGGTGAAGTTCACCCAAACGCTGCCGCTGCCCATTGTCACATCGCCATCCATCGGAACTCGCAGGATAAACTCAGGATGCTCGGCGACATGTTTCTGAAACATAGTCCAGTAATCATCTGCCACGGCATAGTCGGAAGAACCAATTAACTGGTCGCAATAGGTAATGGCATCAGCCCACTTGGCCTCTCCGGTGTACACTTCATAGTTTAAATAGAGTTTGGCCAGTAACGCCTGAGCCGCGCCCTTGGTTACCCGTTCGGATCCCACTTCGGCTTTGGTTTTCAAATTCGGTAACACAGCGTTCACTTCTTCAATGATAAAGTCGGCCGCTTCTTTTCGGTCCATCACCATCGGGCTCACCGAAAAATCAAGCTCGTCCGCTTCGCGAAATGGTACCTGTCCATACAAGTCGTTAATCAGGTACATGTAATAGGCCCTCAGGAAACGGGCTTCGTTGATGTATTGCTCGGTGGTGGCATTCTGCTCAAATAGTCCAATGTAGTATATGGCGGTATTGGCTCTTGAAACACCCTGACTCAGGGCATCCCACACGTTTTTCATCCGCACATGATCGGGGGTCCAGGTGTGCAGGTGCAATTCCTGCCAGGCGCCATTATCATACCAGTCGGAACCGCGGGTCGGAATAATCACCTCATCGGTTGTCACTTCCTGCAAGGCCCAGTAGTCGTACCATTCTATTGTTCTGCGCAAACTTCCATACGGAGGATTGATCAGAGCTTGAATATTTTGGGGGTTATTAATCAAGTCGGTACCCAGTTGTTCATCCAGTACATTCTCTTCCAGATCGGTGCACCCCGCAGTACCCAGCAGGCTTAGAACCGTAAGCAATAATATAAATTTATAGTGTTTCATTTGTTTTCAGTTTTTAGGTTAAAATTGAAGGTTTACACCAAAGGTAAAAGTCTGTGGTTTGGGGTAGCTTGTGAAGTCAATCCCCATGGATGGTACGCCGTTTTCCGCAGCGTCCACACTCACTTCCGGATCAAACCCGCTGTAACCGGTCAGCAACAGCAGGTTGTTTCCGGTGACATAAACCCGTGCCCGGCTTAACCAGTCAATTGCGTTGGTATCAAACGAGTATCCCAAGGTCAGGTTAGACAAACGCAAAAATGAAGCATCTTCAACAAAGCGGGAAGAGAACGCGTTCGAGTTGGAAGGACTTTCATCCGATTCAAGTACCGCTTTGGTCACGTTGTAACCATTGTTTAAAGGCCCTTTAAAGAACAGGGTGTTGGCCGTGTTGTTATACACTTTGTTTCCCTGGGATCCATACCAGAACATGCTCAGGTCGAAATTTTTATAATTCAACTCCGTGTTAAAACTGTACGTAAAATCAGGTAAGGCTGATCCAAGATACTCGCGAACGACATTCCCTTCCGAATCGGTTTTGTAGGTACTCAGCCCATTGGCATCCAAGCCTTCGAATACCATTCCGTAGAAGGTTCCAACCGGCTGGCCGTTGGTGATAATTTGCACCCGGGTATCGGATAATCCTTGTCCGCTCGCATTACCAGTTTCGATGAGTTTTACCGGCAAATCTTTCACTTCATTTTTGATGTAGGCGAAGTTCACCCCGACTTCCCAGCTCAGGTCATTACGATCGACCAGCAAGCCATTCAATCCAAGTTCAATCCCATTGTTGATGATTTTCAGGTCGGGCACATTCTGCCATTGAGTTTGTGTAGCCGCAGGTGCTTTCGCGGGAATTTCCAGCAAAACATCCTCGGTGGTTTTATTGAAAATATCGACGGTTCCTGATAAGCGGTTTTCGTAAAATCCGAAATCAATCCCAAAGTTTGTTTGAATGGTGGTTTCCCATTGAATATCTGGATTTGGCGTTCGCAGGAAGGTGATGCCGGGAGAAAGCGCTCCGTTAAAGTAGCCATTGGCTGACGGGGTGGTTCCCACGGCCAGCAGCGAAATTTTATCAGGAATCTCCTGGTTCCCGGTTAACCCCCATCCCAAACGCACTTTCAGGTTGCTTAAGTTTTCAGCTCCTTCCATAAAATCTTCTTCGGAGAGTCGCCAGGCAAATGCAGCCGATGGGAAAAATCCATACTTCTTATTCTCACCAAACTTGGAAGAACCGTCAAAACGGCCGGTAAAGGTAAAGAGGTATTTCTGCTTGTAATTGTAGTTAATTCTTCCGAAGAACGATTGTAACTCACGTTCGTATGCTGATGAGTTCACGTCGGCCGAAGAAAAGTTACCATACTCCAGATTATCGGTATACATGATATCATCCACCTCAAATCCGTTGACATTCATCTCCGAAGTGGTGACTTTCATAAACTGGTACGCATGGCCTGCCAGAAAATCAAAATGATTATCGTCGCCAACGTCTTTCGAATAGGTCACATAGTTTTCAATCAAGCGGTTGTTTGCCGAAATGGCGTTGATGTCAGCTTCCCCGTCGTTGGTCAAATAGCTCAATTCCTTATCCTGGTTCACGCGCCGTTCGGCAACCGTGCGGTCAAAACCAACATTCATTTTGTATTTCAGGTTAGGGATGATCTCGTATTCAGCCGACATGTTGGCCAAAATACGGTCGGTTTGGGTTTCATCATCCACCAGGTCGATCATGGCCACCGGGTTGCGCTGGTCAATGGCATGTTGATAATAGGAACCATCCGGATTATAAATCGGGAAGGTCGGGTTGAGCTTCAAAGCTGAAAGAATCAGGTCACCTTCAAAACCTCCGGTTTCAGAAATCGGGGCACGATAATCTTCCACATGCGAAGCAATCAAACTTCCCACCAAATTCAGGCGTCCGTCAAAGGCTTTTTGTGTCACTTTGATCTTACCATTCAGCTTCTGAACACCGGTCGATTCAACAATCCCTTCCTGGTCCAGATAACCCAAGGATGTTTGGTAGGTGAAGTTATCGGTTCCGCCACCGTACGAAAGGTTATGGCTCTGTGTGATTCCGGTTGCAAAGATCTCGTCCTGCCAGTCGTTGCTCGCTCCCTTATCCAAAAGTTTTGTTCCATCGGGTTTGGTATAAGAACGGAATTCATCGGCCGTCAGCATATCCAGTTTCTCGCGGATTTGCGACACACCCATGTAACCATCGTAGTTCAGCGTACCTTCGCCTTTTTTCCCTTTTTTGGTCGTGATAATCACCACTCCATTAGCACCTCTGGCTCCATAAATAGCTGTTGAAGAGGCATCTTTCAAGATATCGATCGACTCAATGTCTTCCGGATTCAGAAAGCTGATCGGATTCTTATTGGACGATTCATTAATCCCGGCGGCCGTTCCGCCATTGGGAGTGATGTCGGCATTATCCAATGGAATTCCGTCAACCACGTACAAAGGCTCTTGCCCTGAACGAATGGAGTTTGAACCACGAATACGGACGGACATGCCACTTCCGGGCTCCCCACTGTTTTGGGTAATATTTACCCCCGAAACGCGTCCTTGCATCATTTCAACCGGCGAGGTCGCCACACTTTTATTCATGTCATCTTCAGTCAGGCGGTTCATGGCGCCAGTCAGGTCACTTTTTCGCTGAACACCATAACCAACAGCGACAATTTCCTCAATCTGAAGGAGGTCTTCAACCAGCTGAATGTCAAACGAGGTTCGGTTGCCAATGGTGACTTCCTGCGACTGGAATCCAACGAAAGAGAAAACCAGCACTTCGGCCTCATCAGGAATTGACAGACTGAATTGGCCGTCAAAATCGGTGATGGTTCCGGTGGTGGTTCCTTTCAACAACACGGTCACACCCGGCAAGGGCATCCCCGCCGAATCAATCACCTTACCACTAACGATGTTTTCGGCTTGCTGACCCGTGGCTTGCAGCGGGTCTTCGGCCCGTTGAGTAATGACGATTTGCCGGTCTTTAATGGTGTAATCAACCGCTGTCCCTGAAAAAATTTGATCGAGGACTTTGTCGACAGAAGAATTTCTTGCGATCACCGACACTTCTTTTGAAGCATCCAAAATGTCATCGGAATAAACAATAATGTATTCACTGTTCTCTTCAATCTCAGTAAATACCTGCTTAATAGTGGCATTGTTTAGCCTAAGCGAGAATTTTGTGCTTTGCGAATAGCTGTTCCCAACAGCGCTTAAAACACTGACCAGAAGTAATAATACAGATAACCTCATAACAAGGAACATTTTTTTGAACCCTCCACTTGAATGAAAGATTCTTTGATACGACATTTTTTTCATACTTTTAAAACGTTTAGTTTAACGACTAATAACCAGAGCCTTTTGGCTAACCGGAGGATATGGCGGTATTCTCCGGTTTTTTTTGGCTCGAAATTTATTTCTTCATAACAATAAAATCTCCATTACTTTTTTTGGCCCAATCGATCGGAACCGTTAGTTTGATGATGTTTAGCACTTCTTCAGGGCTTTTCTCCAGATCGAGTTTCCCCGAAATTTTATAGCCACCAACCAGTGGGTCTTTCAGTGTGATATGGATATTATAGTAGCGTTCAATCTTCTTAATTAAGCGGTTAAGATCTTCTGATTCTGATTTCAGGATTCCTTCTTTCCAGGAAGTGTACATGCTCACATCAACCATACGAACGGTAGTTTCACGGCTTTCTTTATTCAGGCTTAGTTTCTGGTTGGGAGTCAACAAGATTTGCCGATCCTGGGTCATCAGGCTGTTTCCCTTAATTTCCAGTCCTACGCTCCCCTCTTCGAGAATCGCAGCCACAAAATCATCCTCTGGATAAGCCGACACATCGAAGCGGGTTCCGAGCACCTGCACATTCATATCAGAGGTGCGCACGATAAACGGCTTCTCCACATTTTTAGCCACATCGAAATAGGCCTCACCAATAAGCATCACTTCCCGTTTTTTCCGAAGGAAAACGGACGGATAAACCAACTGGCTCCCGGCATTCAACCACACTTTGGTACCGTCCGAAAGGGTAATCATCGTTTTTTTGCCGTAAGGAATAATTACCTTGTTCATATACTCACGGCCATCCATCTGGTTTTGGCTGATGGTATCGTTGTTAATAATCAGCTGGTTGCCGCTACTGGCATAGGTAATGGCCGATTCTTTCTGCTCCAGCGACACTTCCGAACCATCAGATAAAATGATTTTGGCTTCATTGCTGCCGGCCTCATTCAATTCAGTCAGATTATAGTGTAATTCGCGCGAATTTTCGTATAAGTAAAAGGCCAGCGCACCCGAAGCAAACATGAGCAACAATACCGCTGCATAGCGCAACATACGCACAAGCTTCCGAACTCTCGGCCGTTTGGCATTGCGAAGGACGCCATTCCAAATATCATAGGTTTCATCCAGACTCAGTTTTTCTTGCTCATGCTGAAACATGCTGACAATAAATTTTGCCTGCTCGACATTGACTTTCTGTTCAGGAAATTCTTCAACAAATGCCTTCCAGAATTCTTCATGCTCTTCGGAGGGGTCATTCAACCATTGAATGAAATAATCATCCGCTAAAAAATCTTCCGGTGTGTAGTTTTTATATTTGTTCATCGTTACAAGTTCTGCTCACAAAAGACAGCAACTTGTTTTTTGTTGATGGTTTTTTCAGGAAAAAATACCTGCTAAACAACAGGTTTCGATTTTCGAAGCAATAAAATCAGGAGTGTCTGGTTGAAAACATCTGACTTAACTGACAAGATATCACGCAGTTTAGCAATAGCCCGATGAATCAGCGCCCTTGAAGATTGGTAGTTTAAATTCATGATCATGGAAATTTCCTTGTAGTCGAGTCCGCGCGTAAATCGCAGGTAAATGGCTTCTTTCTGACGGTCGGTTAACGACTCAACGGCATCCACCAGCTCTTGTTTCTGCCGCTCGTTCAGTTCAATTTCGGTATGGTCGAAGCTGTGCAAGAAAGCCAGATCAAATGCCGCGGCGGATTCGGAATCAACATTTTGCAGGCGATGTGATTTTTGAATCTCACGCACCAATTTACGCTTCAAGGCCTTAAAAAGGTACAAGCGAATATTATCGGTACCTGACAAGTTTTGGCGGTTTTTAATCAGGGTACAAAAAATATCTTGAATTGAATCTTTCACCAAATCCCGGTCGGGAGTCATTTTACAGCCGTAATCAAACAGGGCGTTCGCATGCCGCAAGTAGATGAGCGACAACACTTGTTCGTTGCCGTGAAGAAATTTCGACCATAAGGTCTGATCATTTTCTTTTAGGTGACCTGGCATAAAAGGCTTTAGTTGAGATAGCCGTAAAGTTAATACAAGTTTCCTAAAATCACATCAGTCTTTCTAATTCTTCAAATAGGTTTTCTTCAGTCACAGGCCATTAACACCATGTAAGGTGCCAAAAAGTTTAATTAACAAGGGAAAACCAGAACGATCCATTTAATCATTTTCAGTTAACGCTTGATTCATATTCAGCACCCAAATTAGCAGTATTAAATATTAAGGGTCATGAGATCGAATTTGCGAAACCTGAAGGTTTGTGTTATTTCTGATGTTCACTTAGCAACGCATGCCAGCAAAGCCAAAGTTTTGCTGAAATACCTCAAATCCGTTCACCCAGAGACACTGGTGCTAAACGGTGACATCATTGACTCCTGGCGTTTTTCGCGAAACTACTTCCCCAAACCACACTTAAAAGTGGTCCGCCATCTGATCAAAATGCTTGAAAAGGGAGTAAAAATCGTTTATATCACTGGTAACCATGACGAGTTTCTGCGGAAATTTAACGGAAGCGAAATGGGCAACCTGAAAATTGTGAATCAACTTGTTTTAGAGATAGACGGAAAAAAAACGTGGATTTTCCATGGCGACATTTTCGATCATATCATTCACCAGGCCAAATGGCTGGCTAAAATTGGAGCGGCCAGTTATGGATTGATCTCCCTGATCAACACGGCCGTGAATCACGTTCTGCTACTTTTGGGATACCACGAAGTGCGGATTTACAAAAACATCAAAAAGAAATTTCTGAAAGATAAAACACCACTTTCGCGATTCGAGCAGGCAGTCATCAAAGTTGCTGCCGAAAGAAATTGCCAAACCGTTATTTGCGGGCACACCCATGCTCCGAAAGATAAAAAAGCGACTACCGAACAAGGAGAGGTTCGCTACATCAATTGCGGTGATTGGGTGGAACATTTCACAGCGGCTGAATACGCTGATAATCAATGGGACCTGATTTATTTCACCGACAGCATCGACGATCCTGCTGACGAACCTGATATGCTCAACGAGAAAGAGCTTTACAACTCGCTGTTCCAGGAGCTTGCCCTCACCCATCTAATTTCACCTTCCAAATGAAAATCCTTTACGCGATACAAGGCACCGGTAACGGCCACCTGGCCAGGGCCACTGAAATTGTTCCAATCCTGAAACAAATGGCTGATACGGATGTGCTGGTCAGTGGAATACAGGGTGATCTGAAACTCCCTTTTGAAGTAGATTATCAACTGTTTGGCTTGAGTTTTATCTTTGGAAAGAAAGGCGGGGTTAATTTTGCTGAAACTTTGAAAAGAGCGCGGCCCCTGAGGCTGTTGAACGACATCTACCGCTTGCCAGTGCAACGCTACGATTTGATTTTATGCGATTTTGAGCCGGTAACAGCCTGGGCTTGCCGGCTGCGAAAGAAAGCCTGCATCGGCATCAGTCATCAAAATGCTGTTTTGCATCCGGATGCCCCGTTGCCGTCAAAAAGCATTGGTCTCGGAAAATTTATTTTGAACAATTATGCCCCGTCCACCAAGAAGTATGGGTTTCACTTCCGGGCATTGGACGAGTTCAATTTCACTCCGGTTATCCGTTCAAACATCCGGCAGGCCAAGGTCACCTCCCGGGAGCACTTCGCGGTTTATCTTCCGGCATATAGCGATCAGGAGATTATTGACGTACTCGGTTCTTCCCCAACCACAAAATGGGCGGTCTTTTCCAAACACTGCAAACAGGCCTACGAACAGGACAACCTGACCATTGAACCCGTATCACTTGTCAATTTTACGAAATCGTTTACCTCCTGCAAAGGAATTTTATGTACCGCTGGATTTGAAACGCCCGCCGAAGCCCTTTTTATGGGCAAAAAGCTTTGTGTCATTCCCATAAAAAATCAATTTGAGCAGGTCTGCAACGCCGATTTTCTGGAAGCTATGGGAATTCTTGTTTTGCCTGAACTAAGAAACCAGCACTCAAAAATAAAGGCATGGCTTAGTGAAAATCACATCCAACAGATTGAATATCCGGACAAAACAAAAGAGATCCTTGAAACGATTCTCGCTTCCGACCGATAACAATCCGGGGCAATATGAACAGCCGTAAAAACAAGCTGAACATTCACCAAGGAGATTCAATGATAATTTTGTATCTTTTTCACAATTTCTATGGATCAAAAAAAACCAGTTCAATCAAAAATAAGTGTATGAAAAAATTCAAAAATTTCCTCGTTGGCCTGTTTGTTGTCATCATCGGCATGGTGATTATTGCCTACCTCCTGCCCCGCCAGGTTCATGTTGAACGGACTGGTATCATTGATGCTCCGGCCAAAGTCGTTTTCAACCAGGTCAACAATCTGCATACCTGGGAAAAATGGGCCGTATGGAACCAAATCGATCCGGACATGCAAATTGAGTTTGAACATACCGGCATCGGGAAAGGCGCTGCCTACACCTGGGAAAGTGAAAACCCCCATGTTGGGTCGGGCAAATTAACCATTACCGAGTCGGTTCCTTACGATTCCATTGCGACGGAAATGAATTTTATGGAAGAAGGAATTTCAACCGGCTACTTCTTATTTGAGGAGCAAAACAGACAAACAGAAATTACCTGGGCATTTGACACCGATCTTGGAATCAACCCGGTTGCCCGGTGGATGGGACTGTTTTTCGAGTCGATGATTGGACCCGATTTTGAAAAGGGAATTGAGAATTTGAAAGTCGTGTCCGAAACCATTGTGCAGGAAGGGCGACCCATTGT
>JAGXIR010000118.1 GCA_024635605.1 Sunxiuqinia sp. | reverse complement strand
CCTGAATTCCTGCAAAATTACCTCGACGAATTCTGCTATAAATTTAACCGTCGATATTACGGGGAAGCCTTGTTTAACAGGCTACTTGTGGCTTGCGTGAGTTATAAAAATGAATTTAGGTACAAACACGGATAATCATTTATTTAAATACCTCGATCGTTGACGGAAACAAACATGGTAATATTGCTTTAGTAAAGATTCTTGCACTAATAGGGATTTTGATCTTACTCCTATCGGTTGTTAATTATGTAAATTACATTTTGTCGTTACATTTGAAAAAGCACAATGAGATCGGGATAAAAAAAACGAATGGCGCAGGACAATACCATATTCTAACGTCCTTTTTATCGGATATTTTACTTTGGATTGCATTGGCATTTTGTATTTCATTGGTCATAGTAAAATTATCAATTCCTTTTTTCAATCACCTGTTTCAGGTTCAACTCCAGATAGAATTATTGTATTCAGTTCCTTTCATAATAGGGTGTTTGCTGGTTCTTGCATTTGTTATATTATTTGCCTGTATTCCATTGCTTATGATGTTATCAAAGTTTAATGTACAGAGTTTCCTAAAAAACAAAATATCAAACAAAAGAAATAAAAGACACGTCAGTATCCTTTCCATTTTCCAACTGTCTGTTTCCATTTTATTAATAACAGGATTATTAGTATTACAGAAGCAAGTAGCATATGTCAAGCATAAAGATCTGGGCTTTGTCGATAATACACTGCTTTATATTAAGATTCCCTATAAAGCTCTTAATTACGAATCCTTTAAAGATGAATTATTAAAACATCCAACCATTACAAATGCAACCCTAAGTGGAGGTATACCCGGACAGATTTCAAGTAGCATGATTAGTAAAGACTGGTCGTTTACACTATACTCTATGGACATTGACGAACAATTTCTGTCAACCATGGGGATAGAACTCATTGATGGCAGTAATATTAGCCGAAACGACAAAAATAATTGTATTGTCAATGAAACTGCATTAAAAGCTTTTGGATTCAGCGAATACAAAGAAAAGAAAGTAAATGGGATGAACATTATCGGGATTGTGAAGGACTTTAATTTTGCTTCCTTACATCAGGCAATCCAGCCAATGGTTATGAAGTTTGGAATTAAAGGAGATCTCAGTGTTAGATTCTTAGATGGAGATTTCACTTCAGGGATGAACCATATAAAAAAGACCTGGGAAAGTATGACTTCCAACGTTCCCTTTGAATATTATTTTTATGATTTCTGGTTTGATTCTCAATATAAAAAAGAGGAACAACTGGGATATGCATGTACGATTTTTTCAATTATCGCAATTATCATTACCTGTCTTGGCTTATGGGGGCAAATCATCTACATCTCAATTAGTAAAACCAAAGAAATTGGAATTCGCAAAATAAATGGCGCCAAAGTTTCTGAAGTAATGACTTTACTGAACCTCGACTTTGTGAAATGGGTCGCCATTGCCTTCGTAGTTGCATCGCCTATTGCTTACTATGCCATGAATAAATGGCTGGAGAATTTTGCCTATAAAACCAACCTGAGTTGGTGGATTTTTGCTTTGGCGGGTTTGCTCACTTTAGGAATTGCGTTGTTGACTGTTAGTTGGCAAAGCTGGAAAGCAGCGACACGAAACCCGGTAGAAGCGCTGAGGTACGAATAGTCAGGGTTTCACTCCGAGTGAAGCCCTGACTAAAAATCAATAAAAAGAACACTAAAAAACAAAATAATATGATCCAATTAACCAATATCGACAAGTATTACGACTCAAAATTCCAACGGACGTTTGTATTAAAGGCAGTTAACCTTGAAGTCAAAGATGGTGAATTCCTGAGTATCATGGGGCCAAGCGGTTCCGGAAAATCAACATTGCTGAATATCATCGGGCTACTCGATCCTCCATCTGCCGGTGAATATTCGTTGTACGGGAATTCGGTACTCGACCTGAAAGAAAAAGCCAAAGTGGAATATCACCGGAATTTTATGGGCTTCATTTTTCAGGCCTATCACTTGATTGAAGAAATGACCGTGTACGAAAATATCGAAACTCCACTGATTTACAAAGGCGTAAAAAGCCGCGATCGTCAGGCCATGGTGGCTGAATTGCTCGACCGGTTCAACATGGTGGCTAAAAAAGATTTGTTCCCGCCACAACTTTCAGGAGGACAACAACAACTGGTTGGTATTGCCCGGGCCATTGTTGGCAAGCCCAAACTTTTGCTGGCCGACGAACCCACCGGAAACCTGCATTCGACACAGGGCGAGATGATTATGGATGTTCTTCGGGAATTAAACGAAGAAGGAATGACAATCATTCAGGTAACCCACAATGAAAAATTTGCCGGTTATGGAAAACGGATCATCCGGCTGGAAGATGGAATTATCAGGAAAGATGAAAAGTCTGGAATTTTGATTAAATGATTATTTGAAAATTTTGATTTTGAAAATGAGAAAATCAAAGTCAATCATAAAATCAAGCGAATCGAAGATCAGACATTTCACTGGTCCTGAGAACTTGGGAAAGCTGCAACGAGAAACCCAGTGGAGGAATTGAGATACGAATAATAATGCTGGAGTTTTAATTAAGCTGATTAAAGGATTCCAATAAAATAGAGCACTAAAAGAATCAAAAATAAATAGAGTACGCATGTTGAATACATTAAAGATTTTTATCCGGTCGTTGAAAAGGAAAAAGACGAAATCGATCATTACTATTGGCGGATATGCAGTCAGTATGGCTGTTACTTTTCTTTTGGTTTCGTTTATAATTGGGGAGAAGAGTGTAAATACGGGCTTCGAAAACGGAGAAAACATTTACCGAATCAAGCGTTCCGATGAAAAGTCAATTGTACCGATTACCCTGCGCGACGATGTGAAAGGCAAAATTCCTGGTGTAGAAAAAATGTGCTATTACAGCATTTGGGAACGTTTATATAAGCACGAAGACATACATGAAATGGCAAGATTTATTGCTACAAATGATGATTTTATAGACATGTTTTCCTTTCATTTTATACACCAATCGTCGAATCCGACACTTTCTATAAAAGAAAATATTATATTGACCAGGAAGTTCAGCGAGAAGCTTTTTGGAACGGAGAACCCCGTAGGAAAAATTCTGGAAATAAACCGCAAACCTTTTACTATTGCCGGAGTCGTTACCGACCCTCCTGAAAACTCTTCGTTCCGGTTCGATGCATTCATAAATTTTGAGTTAGGTCCAATTTTAAGACAGGGATTCGGTAATGATGAACAGCATGTTTTGCTCAATTCGTTTATGCTGTTGAACTCTCATGTAAATCCGGAGGAGGTTAATAACCAGATATCAGGAATGATCGGCCATTGGAAGGCATTTAAAGATGTTAGGTTATCAATAGAACCATTTCTCAAGGTTTATTTTAACAGTTTGCCACAGGATAACATGGAACATGCTAATGTCAGCATGATTTACCTTCTTTCCAGCATCGCTCTTGGCATTCTTTTTATGACGATTTTCAACTATATAAGCATGGCTGTTTCAAGCGGCTACGAGCGGTTAAACGAGATTGGTATTAAAAAGACAACGGGAGCAAGTAAAAACGACATATTCAGGCAGATTTTGACCGAATCGATACTCGTCAGTCTTTTGGCGATGATGTTGGCAGTAGTTGTTTCCGTTCTTCTCGCACCGGGATTCTCAGGGATTCTCGGTAAAAACATTGAACTCGGATCCATCTTTTCGCAACCATCTATTGCTTTGTCGGGCATTCTGATTTTTTTAACAACCGGTATTTTATCTGGTATTTATCCGGCATTGATATTTTCAGGGATGTCTCCGTTACGAATGATAAACTATCAGAAAGGATTCAAAAGAAAAGGACAAATGGCCGGGGTTGTGATGGTTCAGTTCCTAATTACCGCAGTGTTGATTATTTCGTTGTTATTCATTCAGAAACAAATGGAGTTTGTAAAAAACAAAGATCTTGGATTTGACAAAGAAATGATGATACGACTTGACCTCGGAGCTGTGTCTGCCGGGAAAAATGAGGTTTTGAGAAACGAACTATTGAATAATCCTGAGATTATTTCCGTATCTGCTTCAGGCGGAAGCCCTATGCAGATACCTGGCTCTTCAACTAATCGATTTAATATTGCAGGGGAAGAGAAGATGGTTGAGATAAAGTCTTTTTCAATTGACGAAAACTTCATTGAAACATTTGGGTTGAAGTTAATTGAAGGAAGAAATTTTGAATCATCAGACAAGAATGTTTGTATGATCAACGAACATTTATATCGTGAACTTCAATGGAAAACGATTGATGGAAAAATTTTAATGGGGAAAAAAATAATCGGTGTTGTTAAAGATTTCCATTATGAAAACTTATACACTGAAATTGGTAATCTCCAGTTGCAACAATTTCAGGGTTATTTTGGTTTTCTAAGCATAAAAATAAGGGGTAATGTACCAGAAACCCTGAAATTTATAAAAAGAACCTACGCTAAAATTGAACCGGAGATTCCTTTCTCGTTCCGGTTTTACGATGACTGGATCGAGTTGATGTATCAAAAAGAAGAAAAGCAGGCAAGTGCAATCAACGTTTTTGCATTGCTTGCCATTTTCATATCCTGTCTCGGGTTGTTTGGCTTAATCGAACACGTCACAAATAAAAAGATTAAAGAGATTGGTATCCGAAAAATAAATGGTGCCCGCATTTCAGAAGTAATAATCATGCTCAATTCAAACATAGTAAAATGGGTTGCAATAGCATTTGTGATTGCTACACCAATCGCCTGGTTCGCCATGCAAAAATGGCTCGAAAACTTTGCCTACAAAACCAACCTGAGCTGGTGGATTTTTGCTTTGGCTGGATTGCTGGCGCTGGGAATTGCACTTTTGACGGTGAGTTGGCAGAGCTGGAAAGCGGCGACGAGGAACCCGGTGGAGGCGTTGAGGTATGAATAAAATAAAACCATCCCTATGGGATTTATGCTACGACGGCAATGTAGATGCTACCATAACATCGTGCCGCTGGCACTATTTAAAAGTCGCATAGCGACGTAGTTATGGTAGAATGAAAAGATAGTTAACGAATTGAAGTCCCATAGGGACGATGTTTTGGTATATTAAAAGATGAATGTGTTTTTAAAATGACAATAATTTAAATTAATAATTATGGCTAACACATACACCCAACTAAATGTACATGCTGTGTTCTCTGTAAAAGGAAGAGGCAATTTTCTTGCTAAAAAATGGTGCGATGAACTTTACAAATACATAGCAGGCACTTTAAAAGAAACTAAAAACTATCCTTTGGCAGTAGGAGGTTATAAGGACCATGTTCACATATTTTTTGAACTGAACCCAACAATATCAGTTTCCGATGTTTTGAAAAATGTTAAATCAAAATCGTCGAAATGGATAAATACAAAAGGATTTGTTGCCGCAAAGTTTGAATGGCAAGCTGGTTATGGGGGTTTTACCTATTCACGGTCGCAAAGAAATGATGTGGTTCAATATATTATGAAACAGGAAGAACATCATGGAAAACAATCTTTTAAATATGAATATTTGGAATTATTGCGAAGAAATGAAATAAAATATGAAGATGCATACATATTTGAATTCTACGATGAATAAAATAACATCGTCCCTACGGGACTTTTGTCGCGTGTTACTGCCGATGCTACCATAACTGCGTGCCGATGGCACTTTTTAAAAGTCGCATAGCGACGCAGTTGTGGTAGAAAAGAGTGAATAATTGAAAATTAAATCGCTTAGCGATGGTGTTTTGATTGATAATTGACATGGAGAAATTTAGAGAAGAATAAATGGGAAATATTCGACATAAGAAAATAACACCGTCCCTCTGGGACTTTGGGAATTGCATGCATGAACATGCTACCATAACTGCGTGCCGCTGGCACTGAGAGTGAAACAATGACTAAACAAGGAAATCAAAGTTCCGGACAAAGTATAAAACTAAAAAACACCGAAATATGATTTGGTACAATATTAAACTAATCACCCGGAGAATTTTTAAAGACAAAGCTTTCTCGTCTATCAATGTAATTGGTTTGGTTATCGGCATTGCATCATTTTTAATCCTGTTCCTTTATGTTTCAAACGAAAAAAGTTTCGATAAACATTTTAACGACCACGAACGGATTTATCGTGTTATTTCCATTCCTTTAGGTCGGGAAGACTCTCCGTGGGCCAGAAGTCTGGGGATTATTCATACAGCCACATCAACAATTCCCGAAATTGAAAAATCCACTCAGTTTTCGCATTGTGCAGTAGGAACGATAAAAATTGACGAGCAACCGCTTCAGCAAAACGATATTATGTCTGTTGATGAGCAATTTATTGAAATATTTTCGGTAAAAGCCAAAGTGGGTAATTTATCGGAAATCTCGAAGCCAAATACAGTTTTCATTACCGAAGATTTTGCAAACAAATATTTTAAAAACGAAAACCCGCTTGGGAAAATAATTACTGTGGAAGCCCTGCAATATGCCCGAAATGTTGGGGATTACGAAATCCGCGGAATTGTAAAAAGTACGCACCCCTTAACCCATTTTAAATACGAGTTGCTTCTTTCGCAAAAAGGTGGTTTGCAGGAAAGATATGAAGCACAACCCAATCAGAAAACACATTGGGTTTACAATTACATCAAGTTAAAAAGGGGAGCACTGCCCGGTGATGTCGAGAATAAATTATTAAGTTTTTTCGACGCCAGCGGTTTAAAACAAACCCGGGGGCCAAAAGACTATCAATTTCAATTGGCGCCAATGGACGATATTCATTTAAAATCGAATTTCCGTTTTGAACTAAAAGAGAGTTCCAGCAAAATAAACATCGGATTATTTGTAATCATTTCGTTTGTAATTTTGCTGGTTTCGCTGCTTAATTTTGTCAATCTCACCATTGCCAAATTGATAAAACGGTCGAAAGAGCTGGGCTTAAGAAAATCAATTGGCGCAAATCAGGGACAGTTAATCAGCCAGGTTTTATCCGAAGTATTTCTATTTTGTTCTGCTGCTATACTTGTGGCACTTGCCTTCATCGAAATAATAAAACCTTTTATAAATCAATTTTTCGACATCGACTTTAACATTTACTATTCCGAGCCCGTGGTTTACCTGAGTGTACTTTTCGTTTTGGTTTTCTGTCTTGGATTAACTGCCATTTTTGTAGGATTTTTTCTTTTGGGAAAAACTTCTACCCTCGATATTCTTTCCGAAAAAATAAATTATTCAGGAAACCACATCCTGAAATCGTTGCTGGTATTACAAATTACTATTGTAATTATTATCATGTCGGCTACTTTTTTGGTGAACAAACAAATTAATTTCATACTTAACCAACCACTGGGTTTCGACAAGGAAAATGTTGTCGTCCTTAACCTGAAAGATTTTTCGAAAGACCCTGCCGTTTTTGCACGAGAGCTGGAAAAACAAAGCCAGGTAGCATCGGTTGGTTTTACCATGCAGCATTTTGGGTACCCCGCACAAAGTTTACCACTTGATGGATTGGGAATCGACGGAACAGCAGAAATGGTATTCGCCAACTACGATTACCTGAAAACGATGAATATTCAGCTTTTGGAAAACTGGATTAGTCCTTCGGCAGATACCGTGCGAGGAATGGTAATAAATAACCATTTATACAAACGGTTGATGGAGAGACACGGAAGTATGGAGGCCTTAAAAACTTTTAGTGAATCACAGCCGCTGGAATCCGACCAGACCCGTATTAATTTTATTGGAGTTGCTAAAGATTTTAATTACAGTTCGGCACACGAAGCGGTTGGTGACTTTGCTTTTTGGCTGGATGAATCAAACAACCGGGCGCGGTTTGTCCATGTTCGGTTAAATCCCGGAAATATTCGTACGGGCATTCAAAAAATTAGTGAAACATGGAACTCGTATTATCCCGGGCAGGAATTCGATTTTTTCTTTATTGATGAAACCATTGCAGCACAATACAAAGCCGAAACCATTTTAAGCAGAATACTTCTCGCTTTTTCAATCATCGGAATTTTAATCAGCGTGCTTGGAATTAGTGCACTTGCCTTATTTATTTCACAACAGCGTACCAAAGAAATAGGAATCCGGAAAGTGAACGGAGCAAAAGTATCCGAAATTCTTGCCATGCTCAACAAAGAGTTTATAAAATGGGTAATTATCGCATTTGTGATTGCCACTCCAATCGCCTGGTACGCCATGAATAAATGGCTTCAAAATTTTGCTTATAAAACCGAACTCAGCTGGTGGATATTTGCCCTTGCTGGCATACTGGCATTGGGTATTGCATTGCTTACGGTGAGTTGGCAAAGCTGGAAAGCAGCAACGCGGAATCCGGTTGAGGCGTTGAGGTATGAATAATTTACAACTTAGTTGATGTCTTTAGAACGTTGAGCACCTGTTGTTTCCGTTGGCGGGATATGCTGATGGAAGAGCCATCGGCCATTTTCAGGTAACCGCCGTCTTGCTTTTCGTACGAACGGACGTAATGCTGGTTGATTAAGTGCGATTGATGAACACGCAGAAATCCAATGGAACTTAAAAGCTCCTCATATTCTTTCAGGGTTTTCGATACCAATACAGACTCGCCGTTTTTGAGAAATACGGTAGTATAGTTGTTTTCGCCTAAGCAGCGTACAATTTCCGAAATGTTGATAAACAAGACCCGTTCGGCAGTGGGAAGGGCTATTTTCTCATCCTTGTTTTTGCCCAAGGTATTATCTATCATATTGGCTAAGGCCAAGTTGGGTTCCAGCCCCTTTATTTTTTCAACGGCTCGGGTTACGGCAGCTTGAAGGTCGAGAATATCGATCGGTTTCAGCAAGTAGTCGATGGCACAGAGGCGGATAGCACGGATGGCATACTGGTCGTAAGCGGTAACAAAAATAACCTCGAAGGGGACAGGTTTCAATTGATCGAGCAGGTCAAATCCGGAACCACCGGGCATTTGAATATCGAGGAAAACGAGCGATGGCTTCTTGTTTTGGATGAGTTGTTTTCCTTCGACGGCGCTATTGGCCGAACCAACTATTTCAATTTCACGACAGTACTTGCCGAGCAGTTCTTGCAGGTTCCGGCAGTTGTATTCTTCGTCGTCAATAATAATTGCTTTAATTTTTCCCATGTTTACGCTTCTGTTGAAAAGGTGATCACTACTTTAGTACCGTTTACTCCTTCTCGCTTTCTATCCTGAATTTTAAAATCAATTTTTTGCTCGTAGTTGGCCATTATCAGGTTAATGCGCTGTTGGGTAATTTGAATGCCTCTCCCGTTTGATTGCTGTGGTGCATTTATTTTTTGCTGAATGCCATTCCCGTTGTCCGAAATTACAATCATCATCCGTGTTTTCGAAACTTTTTGGACTTCAATTTCAATCAACCCTTCTTTTCCTTTTTCGCTGATCCCATGAATAATGGCATTTTCAACAAACGGCTGTAAAAGCATAACCGGGATTTCAATATTAAAAATATCAACATCGTCGCCAAGCCTGATTTCAAATTTAAACTGATGTCGTAAGGCTTCCAGTTCGAGATAAGTTGTAATAGTTTCCAATTCGTCTTTTAGCGGTACTAATTCAACTTCTGATTGGTTGAGCACTTTGCGCATCAGTTGGGCAAACTTAGATAAAAACAGGTTGGCTTTTTCTGTTTCATTTTTGTTGACCAGGTACTGGATTGAATTCATGGAATTAAACAAAAAATGGGGATTAAGCTGAGAACGTACTGCCTTTAGTTTTAAGTCGAGTTGCTCGCGGTTGGCAGCTTCGCGTTTGCGGATACGCCGAGGTATGATGACAAGAAGAGAGACAGCCAGCAACAACAAAAAACCCGAAACAGCAAGAACCCAATAAAGGGTTCTTGCTGAAACAGAAGCTTCTGCTTTATTATATTGGGCGTTGCTAATCATTTCAATAAGCACTTTTACAATTTCCCCGGTTGGCTCACCTGATCCCGGAAAAACAATAATTCCTATAGGATTGATGAGGTAGTACGATGCAGTGCTTTCCGAATCAAACTTTTTTAGCTGCTCAATTTGCCATCCCGGGTTTTTAATTAAAATGCCTTTGGGGTGATGTTCTTTGATGTAAGCATTGGTAAGAGAGTCGTCTTTATTAACAAATATAGTGATCAACTCAAACTTATCGTTAGGCAGCTCGGCTTTCATTTTTTGGTATTCGCTAACAATATCTGCCTCGTGTTCCAGATTAACAAAAAGCAGTTGCACATACTTGCCTTTTAAATCGTTCAACGAGACCTGTTTCCCATTTATGTCAGTTACCGTAAAATCAGGAGTTGGCTGTCCTAAGCCCAAATTGACCTTGTTGGCGAATTTTTCTTTTAAACGTTCGTAAAATTCGGAACCTTTGTAATCTTTTTCATATAGCCGGAATACTTGTTCGCCTTTGCTGATATCGTTGTCCTTTAATGCGCGATAAGTAATTAGTGATTTTGCTAAGTATTTTACTTTTTGGTTTTGAAAAATCATTTCTGCCAGAAAATAATATTCCATATCAGGCATCCAACGGTTAGTTTCGTACTTCTTCAATATTAACATTTTACGAAACAAATAAGTATCAACAAACTCTCTCAAAGCTAATGAAGCAACACTACAATACTCATTCCACTCAATTTTATCGAATAACACGTTAAACGATTTCTCATTTACCTTCCCGCCATTTTTATCGTAGTAATAACTGATTAATCTGTTTAGGTTACCGTAATAAATGTTAGATTTCAACTGATCGTAAGCCCAATCTGAAATGGAATCTTTATGTTGATTCAAATATTCCAGTTGCTCCTTCGTCTTTTGGCTTGTTAAATTTTTTGCAGACAATTCATCGATTTTATGATCCAGATTCAAGCTATTGGACATTAGCTGCCTGTTAATCTGGTTTTTCAAAGCCCCTTTTCCTGAAAAAACAACACCATTGTTGCTGATTTCTAGGTGGATGCTATCGCCGGATTCAAGCAAAAGGGTTGAGAAGCCTAATGGAAAGTGATCAAGGCTCAGTGTTAATCCAATTGGCCGGGACAGTTTCTTTTCAATCCGGAAATGCCCTCCTGGAAAAAGTTTCTCTTCGGCTTCAAAAATGTCATACTCCAAAAAATTGTGGAACATGAAACATTTCAATGAACTTCCAGTATAGTTGGCAGAAACTTCTCCTGTTAAAATAACGCTTTGTTGAGGCGGAAGCTCCCGTTTTATAGATACCAGCGATTTGCTTGGCATATTCATAGTTTGGTCTGGGGATACGATTTTGGATAGCGAGCTTGCTGTAAATTCACTTTGCTTTATCATCCCGGTTTTGTTCTCGATTGATAATATGCCTTCTGTCGTGGAACTTAGAAGAACCGGGAAATAATAATCTTTTACATTATCCTCGTTTGCAATTTGGGAAGAATCTACCTGGAACCGGGTTGAGAAGTTGTATTCATTATCGGTGCCGGGTTTTAAAGTAATGGTGTTTGTTTGCAAGCCGTTATTGATTTTTTCGGTTGTTCGGCCGGTTCTTAAATCAACAAAGAAACGTTTTGAAATACTCTGAAAAGTTTTTTCTGCCCCCCTGTAACTTTGAATCATACCATATGCTGTAAGAAGGTTCGATTCGGTCGTTTCTTTTACTTTTTCATAAAGCAGTTGATCCGGGATATAAAATGGTTGAACATGTCCTGATTCGGAGACCATGAATGTTAATGGAATATCTATTAATAGATTATTTAACATTGATGGTATACTTGAACTGCGATAGCCATCCCTGGTATCATAACCATATTCTGTACCGTAACTTTTTGCGCGATAGTTTGTACACTCGATTTTATAGAGCGTATCTGTTTTTTCAATAACCTCGAATTTATACCACTTGGTTTCTATGTGGGTATCTTGGTTGGTTTGCATTTGGTAATAGAAAGTATCACCAGCTTTTAAATGCAGTTTTGGGCTGGTGGAAGCGGATGACAAAAATGGCAGGCAGATCGTAAAGAGAATGAGAAACAGCAGAGGCCTGATTCCCGGGCTTTTCTGCACCAGATTGGTTTTGACTGTTTTAATCGGAGAATTTGGTTTCATTGCATGCAATTTTAGTTAAAAATTAAGTTTATCAGGAGCAAAACTCTTTCTTTTTAACTGGATGATTGATCACAAATGAGGAATTGGAGCTTGTGAATGAGGAATTGGCAGGTAGAACAACTCTAATTCATTTTATGCTGATTGAATGAATAACTGCGCGACAAGTCGAAACATTTGCAAAGCCGCACTAAATGCAGTTTTTTGAGGTGTAGATTATTCTTTTCAGTACCTCATCCTTTTTCTGACGTGAGATTGGAACGTTGCTACCACCTTCCATCAAAATGTATCCACCGTCGGTTTTAACATAGGCCGATATTTTACGGCAATTGATGAGGTGTGACTGGTGTGTACGCAAAAAGCCGTATGGTTCAAGTATTTCGTGAAATTCTTTAAGTGTTTTGCAAACCATATACTCTTTGTTGCCTTCTACAAAAATGCGGGTATAGTTGCTATCGGCTTCGATACGAATAATACGATTAATCACAACAAATTCTATTTTATCGGCTAAGGGCAAGGCCAGACGCTTCTCTTCGTCGGGACGGTCAATATTGGCTACCAACTCAGCCAATCGCTGGTTTTCCTTCTTCCGATTAATATGACTCGAAGCTTTCTCAACAGCTTTTGAAAGTTCAAAAATATCAATGGGTTTAAGCAAATAGTCAATCGCACAAAACTTAACCGCCTGAATGCCGTATTTGTCGAATGCAGTAACAAAAACAACTTCAAATTGCTGATCGTTCAGCGATTTTAATAGGTCAAATCCCGAACCTCCCGGCATTTCAATGTCGAGGAATACCAAATCGGCTTGTGTTTGTTGTAACAGTTTTAACGCTTCGGTAGCCGATGCTGCTTCGCCAATAATTTCAACCTGTTTACAATATTCATTGAGCAGATCGCGCAGGTTACTTCGGCTTTTAGGCTCATCGTCAACTAGAATACTTTTAATGCTCATAATGTGGCTGCTAAAATCTTTTAATCAATGGGAATAATAAGCGTGGCCGTTGTGCCTGTGCCCTCCCGATTATTTTCAATCGTGAGTTGTGCCCGATTGTTTTTATGGCTCAATATAGCCAGGCGTTCTTCAACCAATTTCAGTCCATACCCTTTCTGGCTCAGTTTGTCTTCTTTTTTTTGCAAAAGGCCGGCACCGTTGTCTGTAACATAAACACAAATACTACCATTGCATTGAGCAACTTTAATCGTTAGTCTTCCTTTTTCCCGAATAGGCGACAAGCCGTGTACAACGGCATTTTCTACCAATGGCTGAATAATCATTCCGGGTATTTCAATTAAGTCATCGTTTATGCCGGAGGCCACCTCAATAGCCAGATCAAACTCGAAACGCAATTGTTCCAATTCGCAATAGAGTCTCACCGCTTCCAGCTCATCGGATAAAGTTACCATATTTCGTTCCGAATTATTGAGCACGCTGCGCAAAAGTACCGAGAACTTCGACAGGTAAATATTGGTCTCTTTATATTGATTGCTGTTTACAAGCGATTGAATCGAGTTTAGCGCGTTGAAAATGAAATGAGGGTTCATTTGCGATCGGATGGCTTTTATTTCCAGTTCCTTAATTTGTCGCTTTAGAGCTTCCTTTCGTTTAAGTTTGCGTATCCGGATCCGGTACACCCAAAACCCGATTAAAAGTGTGAAAAGGATGGAGCCTAAGCTCCACCCTGCGGTTTTATAAAATGCTGCTTTTTCTGCTTTAGAATAACGTTTGGCCTGAATGGCTTTTTTTATCGCATTTTCCAAGGTTTTTGAACCAATATGATTATTGGGGTCTTTAGCTTCATCATCAACAATCCGTAACCATTTATCAAGCAAGAATATCTTGGAACCTCCTGATGTCAGCACCTTTCTATCCATATCTTTTTCAATTACATCAACAACTTTTACATTGGGCATAGCAAGTATGGCACTGTCGACAGGGGTTTGGTTCAGCCATTTATTAGGCATTACGACAAAAATAAAATCAATTTGATCGGGTTCAAATTTCTCAATATCGTTCTTAAAGGCATTGATATTTCGTCTTGATGCATCTAAAATCACGAGACAGACAGGCTTTCCTTTATGAGCGGAAAGATCAAATGTTGTACTGTCTTGCAAGATGAATGATTGTAGCGGGAAAGTATTACCGATGGCAAGCGTTGAAACGGTTTCATGTACCTTGGCTAAAGATTCCGTAAGCAACGGGTCGTTGCAGTTATCCATAAAATCCTGATAGAAAGGTTCAATTTTTGAAGCGGATACAAAACCTTTTTTTAATTCCAGATCAATAGCCTTAGCAAGGGCAGAATATAGTGGAAAGCCTTTTAACGAAGCTCGTGAAAAATAGTAATTTGCATAAAAGTCATTATCTAAACCTCCGATGGCTGTTCCCAACCTGTTTTTTCTAAATTTGTAGACTTCTTCAAGATAATCCTTGTAATAGTTGCACCAGGGATCTTTAACCATCAACGTTGCAAGGGTATCACATTCTAAGAAAAAATCGTCAGGATAGTCAATGGTTACATTTACAAGTTTTTGAAAGGCAGACTTATCTCCAATAAACTTAGTCCCAATTTCTTCACGAAACTCTAATTTATCGTATGCCAGGTAGTAATCCCACTTTGTCCTAAAGTAATCGATACAGGTCTCCGATGCTTTCCCTTTATACTGAAGAATAAGTTCATTTACTTTTAGGGTAATTACTTTACGGTATTCCTGGTAGGCTTGCAAATCTTTTGGTATTGGAGTATACATCATCCATTCATCCATCTCAACCGACAATTTTGCATTGTAAGCAGCTTTCCCTTTGAAATTTGCTGAGCCTAACAAATAACCCGGAGTTGTTGGGTGATCGTAGAAAGCACCTCTGTAAGAGACTCTTTCCACTTTGGGAGAAATATTCAATATTTCCAATGTATCCTTGGGCTCGATAAAAGAACGTAGCTGTTTGTTCCCAATTTCTATGTTTAGATAGAATGGGCGATTCAAAAAGATAGGACAATTAAACGAACCATCTTCATTAGTCTTAAAGGTTGTTTTCTTAAAGTAGGATTCTGTATTGTCTCCATCCAGACTGATTGTTATCTCCTGATTGGCCTGGCCGGTTAACTTTCCTTTAATGAGGGTGTTTGCAGGAATGGGAAATGAAGCATTCTCCAAATGACACATTTGATCAGCAACAAGAATTCCTTCTTTTTTTAAACATCTGATTTCCGCGGAGATCGAATCATTTGAACTTATCTCATATACACCATAAAATTCTGTTTCGCTATAGTTATTGGTTTCAATTTTATTCTCCAGTAAAGTTTTAGAGCCAGTTTTTGGTGGTAAAAAGGCTATGAAGTTTGAGATTAATTCAATCGATTTTGTTGGAAGGTTTAGGCTGTATGATGTTTTTACTCTAACATTTTTATCTGGACTAATCTCAGAAAGTGTAAACGAAGGAAAATATCCTGAGATTGAATCAAAACGGCTGACACTCCCATCAGGCGTTACTTCCATATGAAATTGGATGAATTGCTTCGCTGTTTTAATATCATCCTGATAAGGCGGATAATAGGAATCATAGCCCATCCAGCCCTCAGAATCACGCAGTTTACTTTGAATTCGTTTAATTGATACATTGAAAACCTGGTTGCCATTTGAACGCTGATTCTGTAATTGGTAACGCAATAATACTGTTAACGCCGTTTCACCTGATTCTTTAAAAAAATTGAATGGAGAAGTGCTATTAGATGTGATGTTCAAGGGGAAATCAAACTGCATGTCGAACCAGTCGCCTTCGGTTAAGCGAAATCGTCCCTCCGGTGGTTCTGCCGATAGTTTGGTGGAAATGAATAATAGTCCGAAAACTAAAAGAATTAAAAGGTTTTGTTTCATCGTGCTCAAATTTTATGAATTAATATCTTATTCGCAAAGCACGACAATACATTCTGCATAAATCAGGCTCATTTAGCATTCAGCAGGTTTGACTAAATATCCGGCAGTTTCCCAGCGGATTTCACCTGGGTCTCGGTTTATCGACAGACTCTTTGTCAAAGAGGACAGCCCCGACAAGGAATCCGGTTGAGGCATTGAGATATGAATAAATAAAAAGCAGGGATATTGCAAATATCCCTGCTTCCTCTTACATCGTTGGATGTTGTTCGTAAATGGTCCAAAGTTGTAGTTCTGAACCTGATTTTTTCGACAAGATAATCGGCGAATTAGTAGCTCCTTTTGAATCAGAAGGCGTAACATAAAGCTCGGTTCCTGCCAGGCGAATCAGGTACGTTTTGTCACCCTGATCGATGAATTCCCATTTCTGCATTGCATCGTTAGCATCAAGGGGTAACTGTTTTAGCTCGATTCCTTCTTTGGCAGGCTGCCCGGCTGTAGTGAATGTTTTACCGGTAAATAAGTTTTTAAGATGGTAGGTCTCTCCTGAAACATGCTGGAAATCCCAAGTCATGCACTTCCAATTCACAGGAGAATATAAAACCAAAGGAGTCAAATCACTCCCGTTTGCATCTTTAATCCGGAGTAACTTTCCAGTTTCAACATTCTTAATGGCGTACGTTCCTTCGATATTCTGGGCAGAGGCACTGATCAGCCCCAATAACAGAAATGCTGTCGCAACAATTTGTTTTGTCCTCATAAGATTTAAATTTTAAGATTATTACGCTTTTATATTGGATAAAGATAAAAAACCTGACTCATTAATAGTCTGGCAGGCCATCTGTATTTAGAATTAGGGTTTATTTAGAATAGACTTTGCTTAATCTGGGTTAATTGAAATGAACTAATTTCCGGTACGAGTCAGCCAAACCTCTATTTTTGTACGATTTTGAAGGAAATGGCCTTTCGCGGTGTTTCCGGCACTATGTCCCCCCCGAACCCAAAAAATTTCTATATTTGTACCTCTTTAAAAAAGAACAACAAAATAGGAATTCAATGAGTGATAAATTCCCCGTATATAAGCAATTAAACCTATCTCAGGTTAATAAAGATGTTCTCAAAAAATGGGAAGAAGATGATACGTTTCACAAAAGTATAAGCACCCGCGAAGGAAATGAGACTTTTGTTTTTTATGAAGGACCACCTTCGGCCAACGGAATGCCGGGAATTCACCACGTAATGGCACGTGCTATTAAAGATACTTTTTGTCGCTACAAAACCATGAAAGGCTTCCGGGTTCACCGCAAGGCAGGCTGGGATACACATGGCTTGCCGGTAGAGCTAAGCGTGGAAAAATCATTGGGCATCACCAAGGAAGATATTGGCGGCAAAATTACTGTTGAAGAATACAATGCCGCCTGCCGGCGCGAGGTGATGAAGTACACCAAAGAATGGGAAGAGCTGACCCGTCTGATGGGTTATTGGGTGAACATGGATGATCCTTATGTGACTTACGATAACCGCTACATTGAAACAGTTTGGTGGTTGTTGCGAAAACTGTTTGACAAAGGGTTACTGTACAAAGGCTACACCATTCAGCCCTATTCCCCAGCTGCCGGAACAGGCCTGAGTTCGCATGAGTTGAACCAGCCAGGCTGTTACCGCGATGTGAAAGATACCACGGCTGTAGCCCAGTTTGAGGCCATTCGCAATGAAAATTCCGAATTCTTGTATCAAGGAGTGGATTCGCCACTTTACTTTCTGGCCTGGACCACTACACCCTGGACCTTGCCATCGAACACCGCTTTGTGTGTGGGGCCGAAGATCAAGTATGTGAAGGTGAAATCGTTCAACCCTTACACCGGTGATCCCGCAACCTTGATTTTGGCGAAGGACTTGCTGAGTGCTCATTTCAACCCAAAACATGCTGGACTTTCGTTTGAAGACTACAAGCCCGGCGACAAGAAAATTCCGTTTGAATTGCTTGGCGAATATACTGGCGAAGAACTGGCCGGTGTAAACTACAACCAACTGATCAACTGGGTACAGCCCAAAGGCGATGCTTTCCGGGTGATAACCGGCGATTTTGTCACCACTGAGGATGGAACCGGGATTGTGCATATTGCGCCAACCTTTGGTGCCGACGATGATCGCGTAGCAAAGCAAAACGGTATCGTGCCCTTGTTTGTGGAAGATAAGGAAGGCAAAAATCAGCCGATGGTTGACCGCAAAGGGCGTTTTTTCCGGATGGAAGATTTAGCTCCGGACTTCGTGGAAAGCAACGTCAACCAAGAAACCTACCATGATTTTAGCGGGCGCTATGTCAAGAATGAATACGACGACTTGTTGGATGAATCGTATTCAACCATTGATGTGGACATTTCGGTGATGTTGAAAAAGGAAAACAAAGCTTTCAAAATTGAAAAGCACGAACATAGTTACCCGCACTGCTGGCGCACCGATAAGCCAATCCTTTACTATCCGCTGGACAGCTGGTTCATTAAAACAACTGCGGTAAAAGACAAGCTCATTGAGCTAAATAATACCATCAACTGGAAACCGAAATCGACCGGAACGGGCCGTTTTGGCAACTGGTTGGAAAACCTGGTCGATTGGAACCTGAGTCGTTCACGTTTCTGGGGAACGCCGCTTCCAATTTGGCGTACGGAAGATGGAGCACAAACTAAGTGCATTGGGTCGGTCGAAGATTTGATGACCGAGATTGAAAAAGCGGTTGAAGCCGGGATGATGGAAAAAAATCCGTACGAAGGTTTTGAATCTGGAAATTATGAGGATTCAAACTACGATAAAATTGATTTGCATCGCCCCTATGTTGACGATATTTTCCTGGTGAGCGATGATGGTCAGAAAATGTTCCGTGAGCCCGATCTGATTGATGTTTGGTTCGATTCGGGGGCGATGCCCTACGCGCAAAACCATTTTCCGTTCGAAAACAGCGAACGGTACAGCCCGGAAAAGGGGAGGGGAGTGTTTCCCGCCGACTTTATTGCCGAAGGCGTTGACCAAACCCGGGGCTGGTTTTTCACCTTGCATGCCATCGCCACCATGATCGACGAATCGGTGGCTTTCCGCAACATCATTTCAAACGGGCTGGTGCTTGACAAAAATGGCAACAAAATGTCGAAACGTTTGGGCAATGCGGCTGATCCGTTTGAAACCATTGAAACCTATGGTTCTGATCCATTGCGTTGGTACATGCTGACCAACTCGCAGCCTTGGGACAACCTGAAGTTTGATGTGGGCGGAATTGACGAAGTGCGCCGCAAATTCTTCGGAACACTTTATAATACCTACGGATTTTTTGCTTTGTATGCGAATGTCGATGGATTCCGCTTTAAAGAAGCTGAAATTCCGGTTAGCGAGCGCCCCGAGATCGATCGTTGGGTCATCTCCCTGCTGAATTCGTTGGTGAAAGAAGTGGGTGACAGCCTCGAAACTTACGAGCCAACCCGCGCCGGACGTGCTATATCTGAGTTTGTAACAGAAAACCTAAGCAACTGGTTTGTTCGCTTAAGCCGCAAACGTTACTGGGGTGGCGAGTATGATCAGGATAAAATATCGGCCTACCAAACCCTCTACACTTGTTTGGCAACGGTGGCTAAGCTGGCCGCTCCAATGGCGCCGTTCTATGCCGACCAGCTCTATTCCGATTTGAATAAGCTGACAGGCCTTGAGCCTGATCAAAGTGTTCATCTTGCTGAATTTCCAAAAGCGGACGAATCGTTAATCGACACGGATTTGGAAGCAAAAATGGCGATTGCTCAAAAAGCATCATCTATGATTTTGGGCTTGCGCCGGAAAGAAAAATTAAAGGTACGTCAGCCTTTGGCCAAAATCATGGTTCCGGTTTTGAACGCTCACTTTAAAGAGCAGTTTGAAGCTGTTGAAAACATCATTCTTTCTGAAGTGAATGTCAAAGAAGTGGAGTACCTGACTGATACGGCAGGAATCATCAAAAAGAAAATCAAACCGAATTTCAAGACTCTGGGGCCCAAATTTGGTAAAATCATGAAGCAAATTGCCGGAGCTGTTGCACAGTTTGGTCAAGATGAAATTGATGTCCTTGAAAAAGAAGGCCGTTGCGAGTTGACGGTGGCTGATGAAACAATTGTTTTGAATGCAGAAGATGTTGAAATCACGACGGAAGATATTCCGGGATGGCTGGTTTCAACTGAAGGCGGTATAACCATTGCTTTGGATATTAATCTGACCGATGCGTTAAAACAAGAGGGAATTGCCAGGGAGTTCATCAACAAAATTCAGAACTTAAGAAAAGAAAGCAACTTTGAAGTAACTGACCGGATTACAATAAAAATTGAGAAGCACGATTTTTTCAATGAATCCGTTCTGAATTTTAAAGAATATATTGGAAATCAGACCTTGGCTGAAAGTCTGGAATTAGTTGATAAACTGGGCGAAACAGAAGCTACAAAGGTGGAAATAAACCAGGATGTAGCGGCTTTGATTCAACTAAATAAAATAAGTTGAACCGGCAAGCGTTTAGTATGTTTTAAGACCTGATACAATTAAAAATATTTTTATAATTTAGGGTCCACATTATTGATCACTTGATTCCCTTTGGGGATCGTAAAAATTTTTCGGTTATGGCAGAAAAGACGAGATATACAGATGCAGAATTGACTGAATTTAAACAGCTGATTTTGGGGAAGCTTGAAAAAGCAAAAGAGGATTACGATATCTATAAGAATTCGATTACTCAAAGCGACGGTAACGATACGCAGGATACTTCGCCTACGTTTAAAGTGTTGGAAGAAGGAGCTGCAACGCTTTCAAAAGAGGAAGCGGGTAAGTTGGCTCAACGGCAGCTTAAGTTTATTCAACATCTGCAGGCGGCCTTGGTGCGCATTGAAAACAAAACTTACGGTATTTGTCGCGAAACCGGAAAGCTGATTGCAAAAGAACGCCTTCGCGCCGTTCCGCATGCTACTTTAAGCATTGAAGCAAAAAACAGTCAGAATTAGCTTGCTGTTGCAACAATATTCGGATGATTGGGGGTCGTTAGCTTCCAATCATTTTTTTATAATGAAACAGAAGACATGTCAAGATTAACAAAATCCTTAGGGTGGGTTTTTTTAGTGCTTTTGATCGATCAGCTGGTCAAGGTGTGGATAAAAACCAATATGTACCTCGGTCAGGAATTTCCAGTGTTGGGTGATTGGTTTATCATCCATTTTGTTGAAAACAACGGAATGGCATTTGGGATTGAATTTGCGGGTGAATATGGAAAAATGTTCCTGAGCTTGTTTCGGGTCGTTGCGGTAACCGGTATTGGGTGGTACCTGATTAAGCTGATTAAGAAAGAAGAAGTACCGATGGGTTTTATTGCTTGCATTGCCCTAATTTTTGCAGGTGCCATTGGCAACATTATCGACAGTGCTTTTTATGGCCTGATATTTAACGAGAGTTACGGGCAAGTAGCCCAGTTTCTTCCGGAAGAAGGCGGCTATTCCTCTTTTCTTCATGGTAAAGTTGTCGATATGTTATATTTTCCGCTGTTTTCAGGAAGGTATCCTTCCTGGTTGCCATTTTGGGGAGGAAACGATTTTCTGTTTTTTCGGCCGGTATTCAACATTGCCGATTCGGCCATAACTGTCGGGATCTTCAGTGTTTTACTTTTTTACCGGCAATTATTCAGCGAGTTGGATCATAAGGAGGAGGACGCTGAACAGCCTGCTGAAACGACCTCAGAGCAAGAATCGTAGATGATAGAAATATTTGTTTTTGCTTGTGTATTTTAAGCTAATGTTGTAAACTTGCAATCCGAATTTCGACGCGTGATTTCTTAAAATCAAGAACTCATATGCCGGAAGTCAAAACTTATTTAGGGCCTATAGCTCAGTTGGTTAGAGCACCTGACTCATAATCAGGTGGTCCCTGGTTCAAGCCCAGGTGGGCCCACGCTAATAAACAAGGCACTTTCAGCGATGGAGGTGCCTTGCTGTTTTTAGGGCGGGTACAACGTGCGGATAGCAATTGCTTCAGAAGTCCGTACGCAGGAGTCATTTTTATTTCTAACTTAATGGCTCTTAAGCTATGGAGGTGATGAAAAGAGAATATAGCCAAGTCTGG
>JAGXIR010000117.1 GCA_024635605.1 Sunxiuqinia sp. | reverse complement strand
TTATCAAAAAATAACAGCAGAATTGAATTACCGGCTAAGCTATTATGGGGAAAACCGGGGACTGGACTTCAAACTGTTTTCAGGTGCAATGCTAAAGGAATCTTCGAACGCATCGCTATACGGACTGGCCCCGGCTGGGCGAAGCGGTAGTGAATTATACCTTTATCAGGGGTTTTATCCCGATCGTTTTAGTGCGTTTCCGTCAACATTCTGGTCACGACAAATGACGCTGAACGAAGGTGGATTGATTTCACCTGTCAACAAGAGTCTTGGCTATAGTAACTGGCTGCTTTCACTGACATTAACAAGTAGCTTACCCCGCAAAATAGAAAAACTCCCCATTAAACCATTTCTAACTGTTTTACTGAATGAGCCCGGTGATAATCACCACAATAACCCGGCTGTTTTTTTCGAAGCGGGCGTAAAAACCGGCTTCTGGAACCTAATCGAGTTTTACATCCCGTTACTCATCAGCAACACTATTAAATCAGAAACCGGGCCATTCAAAGATCGAATCCGACTCATTTTCACCCTGGATTCATTTAAACAAATCAATTTAAATCAACGACCTGCATTTTAAAAATTTCCCCCAATTAGATTCATCACCTAAAATTTTATAAAAATCAGCATGAAAATAAATCGTTAATTCAGAAGATCATTTCATCTGGAATTTTATTTTTCATGCTAACTTTGCCAACCAATTCATTCAAAAAAGCATTGGTTGGTCAACGCTCTTTGGCTTGAGTTGTTTAGTTCGATGAAGGAAGGATTTAAGTTATGCTGGTTTTAGTAGGAATTATTGTTGCGCTGTTTATTTTACTAGCGGGAGGAACCTGGCTTTCGAACCGGTTTGGGAAAAAAAATCCGGAAAGCGACACAACGGATGACGGTGTAAATGTTGCCCTGGATTGCTGCGGAGCACACGAGGTGTGCGATTTTGAAGAGATGCTGAAGAATCCTGATGAAATCATTTATTTCGAAGACGAAGAACTGGATCGCTTCCAAGGAGTGAACCCAAACCAATACCGGGACGAACAAATAGACGAGTTTCGTGATGTGCTTTATACTCTCGACAGCGAAGAAATCCGTAAATGGCTGCTCAGCATCGAGCGGCGTAAAATCCAACTGCCCTCAGTTTTAAAGCAAGAGGCCATCCAACTTCTGGCTGAAGCTTCATAGATTATTCTTCAAAAAACAATTCTTCCTTAATCCGCTTAATCCGGTCGAGCGCATAGTCAGCATTTTCGGCCGCTTCGCCAGCTTCAAGCAAATAAGTCCGGTAATAATTCAATGCCAGGGTTTTATTGAAATTGTATTCTTCATAGGTAGTCGCTATTTCAAACAACAATTCCACCTTATCCGGATCCAGTTTCATGGCTTCGTCGTAGGCTTCAATCGAGGCTTTAAACTCACGCTGCCAACCATATACCTGCCCCATGTGGTGATAAATCTCAGCTAAATACGATGGCGTGGCCGTTTCAATGGAAAGCTTGAAAAACGCAATGCTCTCGTGCAAGTGCTTCAGTTTTTTATGGCAAGCACCAATGTAGAAATTAACAATCGGGTCATTCACCGTTATTTCATAGCATTGCTCCAACAGCGAAACTGCTTCTTCTTCGAACTTCGTAAAATACAGACAGATTCCGTAATTCTTTAGCACATCAAAGGTTGAATCGTTCGCAGCCAGATATCTTTCGTAGGGGTGTTGTGCCTTGGCATAATCTTTAAACAGAAAATATGTGTCGGCTCGCTTTAAGACCAAAGCGGGATGATCGGGGAAAATCCGTTCGCCATAAAAGCAGGCTCTGACCGCCCCATTCATATTTTCCTGCTTGCTGTAAATGGTTGCCAGATTCAAATACACACTTAAATCACGGGTACCTTGCTGAAGCAACTTTTCATACAGGCTAGCAGCTTCTTCCAGGCGGTTCGTTCGGTAGGCGGCATAAGCAAAATACCGGTTAAAGTAGCTGTTGGTCGAATCCTGAAAATTGATTCTCTGGTAATAGGCATAGGCGTCAGCGTATGCTTTTAGGTTGATGTAGCTTTTGGCAAGCTTTCCCTGTAGAGTCAGGTTCTGCCCATCCAAGCCGATGGCCTGCTGAAAACAGGCAATGGCGTCCATATAATTGCCCAGGCTCGAATGCGCTTCGGCCAACTCTTCCCAATAAACCGGGTTGACTGAATCTGATGCGCAAGCCAATTCCAAAGCGGCAATCGCGTCTTCAAACTTCAGCAATTTCTCAAGGGCAAGTCCTTTTTTGAAATACAAATCGGATTGAGGGCGCACGGCAAGCCTTTCCTCAATCTGCTGTAAGGCCTGCTTATATTCGCGATTCAACAGCAATAAATCGATTTCCTGCCCTAAACTAAAAACGGGCAATAGCAGGAAAATGAAGATCATCTGTTTTCTGAACATGGTATAATCATTTTTTAAAGGAAATTCTATAAAACCTGGTGTGCTTTTCATGGCGAGGAAGAATGACGAAGCAATCTTTTGACTAGAAGTCTTTAAGATTGCTTCGCTCCGCCCAAATGACGGTCTTTATTCGTCTTTACAATTCCTTCAAGTCCTATTGCAAAACAAAATCAATCGGTACAGTGTAGGAAACTGCAACGTTCTGCCCCCGTTGTTTTCCGGGAGTCCAGGCTGGCATTTCGTTCACCACGCGCATCGCTTCCGCATCCAACGATGGATTGACCCCACGGGCAATTTTAATCCGTCCAACCGATCCGTCTTTTTCGACAACAAAGGTTACATACACTTTCCCCTGAATACCGTTATCCTGAGCAATAACAGGATATTTGACGTGCTGTGCGATAAATTTACGCATTTCCAACTCACCTCCAGGGAATTCCGGCATCTCTTCAACAATATTAAAGACGGCAGGATCATCAGCACCGGCAGTCTTTCCGGCGTATCCAACAACCACTACATCATTAATCGCGTTGTTTTTCGAATCCAGTGCGCCACTCTTCAGGGTGATATCGATCAAGCCGTTTTTAGCCAACTCGCCATATTCTTCGACGTACAATGCAGCTGATGCATCTTTTAACACAGTTACGGATAAGATATTCTGCGGATCCAACTTATCCATGGCATCGCGGTCGGCCATTTCGCCATCAATCAAAATCAATGGTTGTTCTCCATTTGCCGATTTGATTTGAACTCCTTGTTCTACCGATTCGTTCTCGGCAAAATTTTCGTCCCTATTTTCGCAGGCAAATACCAGCACAAGGGCAAAAGCCATGAGCACTCCCATGAGGTAACGCAATTTGGCTTGGTTTGAAGATTTTATTTTTGTCATCATTTTTAGTCTTGATTTAATGAGTGAAGAATTGAAATTGTTGGCAATTGAAAACTGATTACCAATAAATTGGGTGACCAAAATCTCTTTGTAATGATTGACGGCCACACCCTGATTTAATACCGCCCGGTCAGCCATGTATTCGTGGTTTTCTTTAATGACCCTCCGGAGTAGCCAGAAGAACGGATTAAACCACTGAAAAATACTGATGAGTTCGAGTATTAAGATATCCACCGTATGTCCCTGGCGGATATGTTCGCTTTCGTGAGCAAGCATTTTTTCCCAGCCCGACTGATTTTCAAGGCTTCGGCTTACAAACAAATAATTGAGGAAGGAATACGGACTTGAATTTTCGTCAATGTAAACGTAGTTGATTCCACTTTTAGCTACCAATTGACCTTTTTTAATGACGTAAGCCAATTGAGTCAGCCGGACAAGCACAATCAAACTGACAATGATGGCCCCCAGCACATAAGCATAAACCAACAGCTGGCTGGTTGAAATCCAGTTAGCCAACGAATTGGAAAAGCCGGAGCTATTTACCGTGATTGTTTCCAGCATGTTGGATGTTCCGGATCCGGCCAGCAGCGCATTGCCTTGACCAGATGAACCGAAAACCTTGAACTGAAACAAAGGTAACAAGCTTGAAAAAACGACTGCGAAAAGTAAAAACAAGCGGTTGGCCCTGAAAAAGGTTTGGTTACGCAAAAAGGCGTAATAAATGACCGCCAAGGCTCCCAGGCTAACGCCCGATTCCAAAATGTAATTGATAAAGTTATTCATCGCGTTTGCTGTTTGGGTCGTTTAAATCTTTGCCTACTTCTTTCATCAGCTCTTCCAGCTCAGCCAAGCTCATGTTGTCTTCGCGTGCAAAAAAAGAAACCATCTCCTTAAATGAATTGCTGAAATAACCTTTCATGAAGTTTTTCATGTACTTCCGCGTGTACTCCTTTTTGCTGATTAGCGGAAAATAACGGTGCGTCTTACCAAAAGCTTCGTAAGCCACAAAGCCCTTTTTCTCCAAAATCCGAACAATGGTAGAAACCGTGTTGTAAGCTGGTTTCGGGTCGGGCATTTGTTCAATTAGCTCTTTTACAAAGGCTTTTTCCTTTTTCCAAAGCAAATGCATTACTTGTTCTTCCGCTTTTGTCAATTCCTTCATCTGTTTATTTTTTCTGTTTGTTGTAACAACAAAAATCAAGCCATTAAACTACAAGAGTAGTTAAAAAACTAATTCCTTAGTTTTAGTGTCGAAAAAATTTTGTCATGTGAAATAATCTGCTTGCTCAAAAACTTTTGTTGCTTTCATAACCAGGATTTTTAAAGAATGTTATCAACTTGGAATTCCAATTCAAACATACAACTAATATTTTAGTTTTCAAACTAAATTCATAGTTATATCTTGCGATTCAGACTAACCCACTATTAACCAGGCAAATAAATATCACATAATTTATAGAACCTGCAAAGCATTGAATGTGCTGGAATAAAAACTACAGGCACTGCGACTGGTCACTTCAACTGAAAGTCATCGGCATCGGGCAAAACACGGAAGTTGTTGCGGAACTTTTCAAGCGACTCCATAGATAGCTTTGCCGTAATAACCTGCTCTTTTTTGCCTTCGGCCGCAAGCATCACTTTTCCTTTCGGATCAACAAAACAGGTATCGCCAATATAGTTGATTCCATTGGCATCTTTGCCAACGCGGTTAATTCCGGCAACATAGGCTTGATTCTCGATGGCTCGCGCTTTCAGCAGCGTTTGCCACACTTCGCGGCGTGGCGCCGGCCAGTTGGCTGTGTTGATCAGCAAATCGTAATCCTGCCGGTTTCGACTAAATACGGGAAAGCGCAAATCATAGCAAACCTGCGGAAGGATCCGAAATGATTTGATTTGAATGACTTTACGCGTCTGTCCGGCGGTAAAATGAAGGTGCTCCTCTCCCATCGAAAACAAGTGACGTTTGTCGTAGTACTCCAGCTTCCCTTCTGGAAAAGCAAAAACAAAACGATTATAAAATTTCCCATGCTCACGAATCATCAGGCTTCCGGCAACCACCAGCTGTTTTTCAGCCGCCAATTGCTTCATCCATTGAATGGTTTCACCTTCCATAGTTTCAGCACATTTTTCGACATGCATGCTAAAACCGGTGGCAAACATTTCGGTGAAAACTACCAAGTCCATTTTGTCGGGCAAATTTTTAAGGAGGTCAGCCAAGTGTTCCCGGTTTTTGGCCGGCTGCTCCCAAGCCAGCTCGCACTGCACCAAGGCGATATATAAGTTGTTTGTCATAGTTTACTAATTTTAGTTCTGGTCCTCATATGAAAATGACCAATTGCCTAACTCATTCCTCCGCAGTAAACAGCTCCGGATATTTAGCCTTTACTTTCCGTTTACGGTAATAGGCTTTCATTCGTTTAATATCTTCCTGCGGATCATCAGTGAGCGGTAGTGTTTCCAGCCACCCGATTTCCTTCCGACCAAAATCAAAAAATCCCAGATAAACGGTTGCTCCCGTCGCTTTGGCGATGGTGTGAAAACCAGCCTTCCATCGCTTGTCCAATTGCCGGGTTCCTTCCGGCGTCAGCGCCAAATGCATTTGCTCACGACTATTCATTTCGTTGATCACCTGCTTGACCACGCTAGCCCCTTTGGAGCGGTCGATTGGCAGAGCGCCCATTTTTCGGAGAAAATAGCCCACCGGCCAAAAGAAAAATTCTTTCTTAATCATTACATGAGCGACTCCACCCACTGATGTGTAAAACAAATACGAAATCACAAAATCACAGGCGCTGGTATGCGGCACCCCAATGATGATCGCTTTTTTGTGCGGCATAATGCCATTGACGGTTTTCCAGCCCCAAAGTTTCAACAAAAACTTGCAAATGTATTTCACTGATCTTTATATCCTGATTATACAATTAAATTACACCTCATAAAATCGAGGGTCAAAACCGTTGTGATTTTGTTACCCCACTAAGGCACAAAGAACACAAAGTTAGTTGAATCGTAATTAGATCTGTATTTTTTTGAATACCATTCTTTTCTCTTTGTGTGCTTTGCGGCTTTGTGGGACTAGCTTTTTTATCCCACTAAGACACAAGGAACACAAAGTTAGTTGAATCGTAATTAGATCTGTATTTTTTCGAATACCATTCCTTCTTTGTGGGCTTGGTGTCTTTGCGGGCTTGAGCTTTTTTATCCCACTAAGGCACTAAGAACACTAAGTTGAAATCATAGCTGACCCAAAATTTTCCTGTGTATCCCTTCCTTTATCAAGCTCACATTAAAATTTACCAGTAAGGCCAATTTTATCTCTTTAAGTTTCATATACGTGAGCACAGTCTTGTGATGGACTCTTTCAAGGTGTTCCACTGATTTTAGTTCAATAATCAATTTGTTCTCCATGATGATATCAGCCCTGAACCCAACATCCAGAACAACATCTTCATATACTGCAGCGATCCCTTGTTGCCTGGTATACGCTATTCCTCGCTTTTCCAACTCATAAGCGAAGGCGGCTTCATATACACTCTCCAGCAATCCCGGCCCCAAAGTTGAATGTATCTTATAACAGATATTCACCGCTATTTTCGCTAACTCATTTTCTGTCATGATTATATATTTTTTCGCTTTGTGTGCTTTGCAGCTTTACGGACTTAAGCTTTTTTTTATCCCACTAAGGCACAAGGAACACAAAGTTAGTTGAATCGCAATTAGGTCTGTGTTTTTTTGAATACTATTCTTTCTTTGTGGGCTTGGTGTCTTTGTGGGCTTGAGCTTTTTTTATCCCACTAAGGCACAAAGAACACAAAGCTAGTTGAACCGTAATTAGGTCTGTATTTTTTGAATACCATTCTTTCTTTGTGGGTTTGGTGTCTTTGTGGGCTTGAGCTTTTTTTATCCCACTAAGGCACAAGGAACACAAAGTTAGTTGAATCCTAATTAGGTCTGTATTTTTTTGAATACCATTCTTTCATCGTGGGCTTGGTGTCTTTGTGGGACTATCATTGTTTCAAAATTCTTTCCTTCGGCAAACTCAGTCAGGTATTGAATCGCCATTTGTGTGGTCTCTTCCAGCTTTTCATCCGACTGATAGGACACAATCACCATCAAGAAACGCCGGCTATCTGCACTTACCCCCGTTCGGTCCGAATCGGAGGTAGACGTTCCAAAAGCACCTTTTTCATCACGAAAAACAGGCATGCCTTCAATATTCAGCTCACCCCGGCCCAATCCTTGATAGGGTTCATTGGGCTGGCCAATTGCCATCACAATGTCACCAGCAAGCTTGTCGTCATCGTAACCGCCAATCGAAAAACCAGTCGTGATCGATACCAAGTTCAACAAGTCGACCACATTGTTGATTTGGTAAAGAACTTTGCCACTCACCACCCGCCGCAACAAGGCTTCGGCCGACAAGCGATAACGGGCCGGATCTTTCCCACAAGCTTTGTAGGCTTCCCGGGCCACCGCGATATTGGGGTTATGCCGGATTTCTTCTGTTTTAAGGCTTTTAGCCAATTCGTGGGTCTTCGCATCAATCAGCTTCCACAGATCTGCTTCAAATCCCCGAACGGAAACCGAACAGGAAATGCATGACAAATGAATATCAGGACAAGCTTTCTTGAGTTTTTCATCAATCGAAATTGTTCTCATGAATCGAATTTAAGCAAATACATGAAAACAAAAATAAGAAAACGCACGAGAGGTGCGAATGAAAACAAGCGAAACTAAGCTCCCAGGGTTTTAAAAGAAGACTTCCGTACGGATGTTTTCGGGTGAAACGCCATTGCTTTCCAAAATATTCGTCACCTCTTCAATCATATCCGAATTCCCGCACAGGTAACAAATCAAGTTCTCATCTACTTTGTGTTCTTTCAGGTAGTAGCTTACCCGGCCAAAATAGCCGCCTTTATCTTCGCGCGACGCGCAGAGCAAATAACGATCCGAATGAAAAGCGGCTCTGCCATATGCTTCATCGGCAAAGTGAATGCCATGCAGCACCTGGTAGTTCAAATTGGAATAACTCTGAACAAACGAATGAAACGGGCTGATACCAGTTCCTGTGGCAATAAACAACAGCGGATGTCCGTTCAATGACTTTTCATCTAAAATAAAAAAGCCTCGCGGCCCTTCAATAGCCAATTCACTTCCAACTTTCAAGTGTTTCAGGTAACGTGAAAATTCGCCGGTTTTGATTTCGCGCACTAAAAACGACAGTCGATCTTCCCTGTCCGAACTATAGATGGAATATTCCCGTCCTTCGCCGGTTTTCGGATTTCGAAGAATAGCATATTGTCCGGGTTTGAAACTAAAATTTTGACGATCCAGGTGAATCAGAAAGGTTTCCGGAGTCAGCTGTTCCAACTCCAGAACGTGATGTAGTTGTGTTTCCATAAACTAACTTTTCAGGCGTTCACGTGCCTTTCTGCGTGATACGAAGAGCGCACCAACGGGCTGCTCTCCACATATCGAAAACCTCGTTTATAAGCTTCTCTTCTGTAAATTTCAAATTGTTCAGGGGTGATGTATTCCACCACTTTCATCAGATTGGGAGCAGGCTGAAGGTATTGCCCCAAGGTTAACACCTTACAACCAGCAGCTTTCAAATCATCCATAGCTTCCAGCACTTCGTCGGGTGTTTCGCCCAACCCAAGCATAATGCCGGATTTAGCAACAATGCCAGCTTCGGCGATATACGAAATCACTTTCAGACTGCGGTCATACCGGGCGGTGCTCCTGATTTTTGGAGTTAGCCGCTTCACTGTTTCCAGGTTGTGCGAAATCACTTCAGGTTTGGCATCAATCACTTGTTGCACCAGTTCTTTTTTTGCATGAAAATCCGGAATCAGCGTTTCGATGGTCGTGCCGGGACTGGCTTCCTTAATGGCCAGAATGGTAGTTGCCCAGAATTTGGCGCCACCATCCGGCAAGTCATCTCGGTCAACCGAGGTGATCACACAATGTTTCAGACCAAGCGTTTTGATGGTTTCAGCAAGCCGTTGCGGTTCCTCCCAATCCACCGGATCGGGAATCAAATTTTTCACATAACAAAAACGGCAGTTTCGGGTACATTTGTCACCCAAAATCATAAAACTGGCCGTTCCGGCATTCCAGCATTCGCCTTTATTGGGACAATTGCCACTGGTACATATCGTGTTCAATTTGTGCTCGGCTATTAATCGCTTAACCTTTGAGTAGTTCTCTCCACTGGGCAGCGGCGACTTCATCCAACGGGGTAAACGCTCCCTTTTCTCCTTTATGTCTGCCATCTCAAAATAAGTTTTGACCTATAAACATGAAAAGCCCTGCCTTGTTCAAAAAAGATTGAATTGGTTATTGGTCAGAATACTTGCAGCTTGAGGCTTGTAGCTTCACGTAATAGCTTTTGAATCTCACCTTTTCTTTCCAAATGGAGCAAACCGGTATTGAAAACTGAATTGAATATCGGGAGCATTGTTGACCAAAAACAAATCTTCGCCACAATAAATATTAAATTCGTTGCCATTTTTATGAAACCCAAGAATGAAATAAGTTTTCAGCGAAAAATGATACAGAGAAGCCGGAGTAGTTTTCGAGAGGTAAAATTCCTGAGAAATTGGTTCGCCTTCCCAAACGTCGCCCTCTTCAAGTACTTCCACCCCAATTTCATAGTACCCGGTTTGATCCCACGAAAATGAGTTGCCCTTCATTAAAGGATCCTGGTAATTGACGAGCAAACCGATCACCACGGTATTTTTCTTTTGCGACATCAGGTTCAGCGCCAGCAAACTTCGACCATGCTTGCGATACTGCCAGTCCATTGCCCGAACCCCATCCCCCACTTTCAGCGAAGTTTGATCGGTAATACTGCCGTCAAAAGCATACGTCAACGAGCTTTTGGGTCCCAGCCTGAAATCGTTGCGAATGCCTAGCGAGACGCCAGGAATGACGTAGGGATGAAGCTCATTCAACGGAACAGACAAGTGGGCGCCGACCTGCGTATCGAAATGCCATTTTTCGGTTTTTCGGTTGAAAAGCTGCCGGTAATAGTGGGCATCGATAATACTGGTAAACACGTCGCCTTTGTCTTTTCGAAACGACTTTCCGGTTTCATCATCAAACTGAATGGAAGCCCGGTTGAAGGGAAACAAACGCCGTCCGTAATTATCTTCGATGGCAAAATTAGAGTGAAACGCCTCGATAAAGCTGTCGCTCACCAAAAACGTGAGTGGCGACTGCCCACCCGACAGCTGGTGAACACTAAAATTCACGATCAAACTGTGTTTGCTGGTCCAGGTATTAAGATATGAAAATTTCAGGTGGTGCAGCACCCCGTCCGACTGAAACAACTTATCTTTCGTCTCAATCGCCTTTGCATCGAAATACTCCGGACGCCAGGACATGTAAATATCCTTCAGCTCATTTTCTTGTTTGTTCGTCAGGTTTTGCGGATACAGGAACCGGGCTTGCGGATGCCAGACATTGGCCATCGTATAGCCTACCGAAAGTTCATGTTTTCGAGGGTTTGCTGAAGGAAAATAAAACGGCAGGTCAAGCGCAAAGATGCCAATAGGGCTTTCGGGATTAATTTCAGGATAATAGATGGGGACCTGTAAAACTTCGTCGAAATCATTTTCGGCCTGACTAAAGGCAGGAGCAACACCATAGCCAATCAAAAATAGCAAGATAAACAATCGCTCCCTCATTTTTATCAGTTCAACTTAAGGCAGCTAATTTATAATTTTACACAGGAAGTGACAACTGCCAAAAAATATTTTCAGAATATTTAACGATTGAGCCACGGACTTGTCACTACTCGACAATCCGATGGGTTTAAATAACTGGCACTGAGTTTTCCCCTTAAAAACAACCCTCAAATGCAGTCAAAATTCCTTTTTTTTGATGAACTTTGAGGACAATGAATTCAGATAAAATCTATCAAAACGACTTCATCGTTAACAGTTGGGAGGAGCTGTGCGAAGAAGTGTACCGCGAATCCTGGAAGCCGCATTTGACGCGCTACCGGTCTGATTATGCCTTTCGTGGGCTGTCGGATGCCAGCTATGAACTGAAAAACAGTTTTCTGCGGAATTGCGGGCAGCGTCCCGACCTGGAATATCATCTGCTACGAAATTTTCGCAAATACAGCATTTCGAAAGATGCCCAGCTGACCGCTTCTTTCTGGCGTTCGCTGGTAATGGCGCAGCACCACGGCCTCCCCACCCGCTTGTTGGACTGGACCTATTCGCCCTTTATTGCCATGCATTTTGCCACGGCCAATACCGAGAAATTTGATTTGGACGGCGTAATTTGGAAAGTGGATTTTGTAAAGGTGAACCGACTGGTTTCCGAGCCGCTAAATCACTTGCTACGCGAAGAAAGGTGCAATGCGTTCACCATCGAAATGCTGGAAGAAAGCATCATGTCATTGTCTGACTTCGACAAAAAACTAAACAAAGAACAAGTCATTTTTTTCGAACCTCCCTCCATTGATCAGCGCATTGTCAACCAATATGCCTTTTTTTCGGTGATGACCCGCCCGACCAGCATTATGGACGAATGGCTGGTCGAGCATCCCGAGCTTTACCGGCGGATTATCATTCCTAAAGAACTAAAATGGGAAGTACGCGATAAACTCGATCAGGCCAACATTACCGAACGGGTGTTGTTTCCCGGGCTTGACGGCCTGGCGACCTGGCTAAAGCGCCACTACAAACCAGCCAAGGGTGACCTGACAGCGGAATAAAAAACAGGTTTGATAACACCCGTTTTTAGAACAGCCAACTGAACACGGTTACAAATATTTTTTCAAACTGTGGCTGAAAGCACTATTTTCATTCGAAACAGCCTTTCTAAAATGCGGTTTGAGTTCCTCAGGCCCATTTTCGACCAGGTATGAAAAGGAAGTAAAATTCAGCAAATCCAAATCATTGTAATCATTGCCAATCCCAAAGGTCATGTGGTGATGAATGTTTTTCTGTTCGCACAAAAATCTCACAGCGTTACCTTTCGACACGTCCTTGTGAAAAATTTCCATCCAAATATAGTCGGTGTCCAAAGGTGAGCTGGTTCGCACCACTTTAATATCGTCAAACTGATCTTCAAGCGCTTGTTTCACCTGTAAAAAAGCGTGTGGCTGATTCGGAAAAACGACTAAAAACTGACAGGCGTCATCCTCGAGCTTTTGCTTAACCGGCAATAGCTCAGATACCGCATTGTGAAAATCGAAGTACCGCTCAAATTCTTCGCACGAGTTTTTCCCCCGAAAATACCAACACCTAAAGTTATCGGGTACCGCACGAAATAAATGGAAGTTCATGTCTTTTTCAACAAAAAACTGAATGATTCCGTTGGCAGTTTCTCTATTCAGGTTCTGATGATATACCAGCTCCCGGTTCTTCCAGTCGCAAATACCGGCACCTGACGAAAATGCAACGTAATCGAATGGCAAATGATCGGGCAACACCTCCTGAACTTTCTTGAAGTTCCGGCCGGTAGCTACCACCCGAATCACTTTGCGCTCCCCCAGGAGTTCCAGCATTTGCAGGTCTTCTTCACTAATCGATTTATCATTTTTTAAGAATGTGCCATCCAAGTCGGTGGCCACCAAGCGAATATCTTTCATATCGTTTAATCCAATAACTGGTAACTACTAATTTGTACCGGTGCATTGAGCGACGGCAGTACCTTTTCGAGCAAAATGCCTTCGTTGGCTTTGTGATTATGCCCAAAAGTAGCCCGAACACCGAGGGAAATAAACTGTACGGCCCGGTCCAACGCAATCGGTAAACTATCGCCCTGCAACAGCGAACCGACCATGACACTGGCAAAGGCATCACCTGTTCCCGGGTAATGCGCCGGAATGTAATCGCAGCCCACCCGCCAAAAGCGATGATCTGTTTTATTAAACGCCACGACCGAAGTATTGTTATTTTTTGTTTGATCGGGTACACTGGTGATGATCACTTTTTCGGGCCCCATTTCGGCTAAACGCTGGGCCCATTCTTTCAACTCCTTCAGCTCAATACTCGGGTTGTGCTTCTCTCCAAGCAGGTAAGCGGCTTCGGTAAGGTTGGGCGTAATTAAATCAGCCAGGGTGACCAATTCTTTCATTTTAGCCACCATTACTGGCGTATAGGCCGAATAAAGTTTGCCGTTATCGCCCAAAACAGGATCGACCACCACCAACGGATTGCTGGCTGAAAAATCGTGAATAAAGCGAGCCACCGTGTCCACTTGCTCGGCCGCTCCCAGGTAGCCCGAGTAAATAGCATCAAAGTTTACCTCCAACTTCTTCCAATGGTCGATCATCGGCTGAAGCTCCTGGCTCAAATCTACCGAATGAAAATCATCGAACGCACTGTGCGACGATAAAACGGCTGTCGGCAACGGACAAACCTGAATGCCCATGGACGATAGAATGGGAATCACGACGGTTAACGATGCCCGTCCAAAACCACTTAAATCATGAATGGCGGCAACTCTGGGAACTGGATTTCTCATAGGAATCTCCTCTTTTTTTTATAAATCTGCTTCAAATTTAAACAATTATTGGGGACTGAATTCTTGATCTTGCTTTTTCGCCCCGAAACGATCTCATCCTTTCACCAACAATTTTCGCTGACTTTGACCACTATTTTCCCCTGTTCAGCGAAAATTGTTTCATCGGCCCAATCAGAATTATACATTTATCGTGTATTTTATATCTTTGTATGCTTTTTAAATAAAACGAACTAGAATGAAAATTGCATTAATTGGTTACGGAAGAATGGGACAAACAATTGAGGCCATTGCTAAAGAACGCGGGCATGAGATTGTTTTAACCATCGATGTGGATAACCAGCACGATCTGACAAAAAAAAATCTGACAAAAGCGGATGTAGCCATCGAATTTACCATTCCGGCATCAGCTCTCGCCAACTATAAAACCTGCTTTGCCAGCGGAGTTCCTGTTGTTAGCGGGACAACCGGCTGGCTCGAAAGAAAAGCGGAAGTAATCGAAGAAATGGAAAAGCATCAGGGAACTTTCTTTTATGCATCCAATTTCAGTCTAGGTGTGAACCTGTTTTTTGCCTTAAACAAGAAGCTGGCGGAACTGATGAAAAACCGTCCGGAATACAACATCAGCATGGAAGAAGTTCACCACACCAAGAAGCTGGATGCCCCAAGCGGAACAGCCATTACCCTGGCTGAGGATTTGTTTGAAGTGCATCCGGGCAAAAAAAACTGGACATTAGATACCCCAAAAAGTGATGACGAGATGCATATTGAGGCCATCCGCGAGGGAGATGTTCCGGGAATCCACCGCATCAAGTATGAATCAGATATTGACTATATTGAAATTGAACACAGCGCAAAAAGCCGTCAGGGATTTGCACTGGGAGCAGTTTTGGCTGCCGAATTCAGCGTAGGAAAAAAAGGTCTGGTTAGCATGAATGATCTATTAAACTTATAATACACTCCAAATCAATGAGAGAAATATTAACGAACAAATGGTTCAAGTTCATCGTGGTTGCCTTAATTTATAGCTTGTGGGTGATCTGGATGGCAAGCTACTGGTGGTTTATCGGACTGGCAGTTATTTTCGATATGTATATCACCAAAAAAGTACATTGGGCCTTCTGGAAAAAGAAAAATCCACCCGATGGCAAGCAAACAAAAGTTGTGGAATGGGTGGATGCCATTATTTTCGCGGTGATTGCGGCAACTTTTATCCGCATGTTTTTTATTGAAGCGTACACCATTCCAACTTCTTCGATGGAAAAATCGATGCTGGTAGGTGATTTCCTGTTTGTCAGCAAAACAGCTTATGGTCCCAAGCTCCCCAACACCCCCCTTTCGTTTCCATTTGTTCATCACACCATGCCACTTTCCACAACCCGAAAGTCGTATGTCGAGTGGATTAAAAATCCATACAAACGCATGGCCGGATTTGGCGATGTTGAACTGAACGATGTAGTCGTTTTCAACTTTCCGCATGGCGACACAGTGGCTATGAACATGCCAACCCAGGACTACTACCAGCTGATCCGATCGTATGGACGTGACCGGATTTGGAGTGACCAACGAACTTTTGGCGAAATTATCAGACGCCCTGTCGACAAGCGCGAAAATTACATCAAGCGATGTGTCGGTACTCCGGGCGATGTTCTGGAATTGAAGGATGGTCAGCTGTATGTCAATGGCTCCGAACAAAAAGAATTTCCGGGTGTACAATACGATTACATCATTACCACCAACGGAACACCGATCAACAAACGCACATTGGAGAAAATCGGTATTTCGCGAGCCGATCAACAGGTATTTTCTGGTTCGCAATACCTATATCCATTGACCGATGAATATGTAAAAGAATTGGAAAAACTGAATAATGTTATTTCAATTAAGCGGGTCAATATGCCTGCCGGAAATTGGGATCAAAACATTTTTCCGCACGATTCGAATTACCAGTGGAATGTGGATAATATTGGTCCGCTTACTGTTCCTGAAAAGGGTGAAACAGTAAGCCTGACGATGGAAACCCTGCCGCTTTACGAGCGCATTATCGATCTGTATGAAGATCACGAGCTGGAAGTGAAAGACAGCACCATTTATGTTGATGGTGTGGCTACTGACAACTATACCTTCGACATGGATTACTACTGGATGATGGGCGACAACCGCCACAATTCGGCCGATTCGCGCTACTGGGGTTTTGTACCCGAAGATCATGTTGTTGGAAAAGCGGTCTTTATCTGGTTGTCGCTTGACAAGGAAAAAAGCCTGCCAAATAGTATTCGCTGGAACAGGTTGTTCAACGTGGTGCATTGAGCAAATTGAAACGATTTTAAAAAAGCTTACTGAAGATTTGCTTCAGTAAGCTTTTTTTTACTAATTTCCCTGAAAACAAATCGTATGTCAGCAGGAATAATTGTTTTATTGATTTTGGCCTTGTTACTGGTCATTTTTACCTTGCAAAATACCGTACTCATTAGTTTGAACGTATTCTTCTGGAAAATCACCGACGTTCCGCTCGTATTAACGCTCATCATTTGCATTATTTTAGGTGCTATTTTGGCATTGTCATTTGCCTATCCGAAGCTTTGGAAACTGAAAGGACAGCTTAAAGAAAAGCAAAAGAAAATTAAAGAGCTGGAGTTGTCGCAGATTCAAACTCCTGAAAAACCTCACATCGAAGGGATTGAAATAACCGATGAAGACGATGATGAAAACAGCTTTTTCAAAGAGTAGCCAGCATGGTTGATCAGGATATTCTGCTGAGCACGGCCTATTTCCCGCCGGTTCAGTACCTCTCGAAATTTCTGGTACACCAAACCATTTGGATTGAAACATCTGAAAACTTCTCCAAACAAACCTTCCGGAACCGAGCTGTGATACTGGCTGCGAATGGGCCGGAATCACTGATCGTTCCAGTTGAAAAAGGACGAAGCCAAAAGCAACTCATTCAGGATCTTCGTATTTCGTACGACACCAACTGGCAGCATACTCACTGGCAAGCCATCGTTTCGGCTTATCAAAGTTCGCCGTTTTTTGAAGTGTTGCAAGATGACTTCCGACCGTTTTTTGAGCAGCAGCATCCCTTTTTGCTCGACTTCAACCAGCAAATACTCGAAACTGTTTTGGCTATTCTGGAGTTAAATCCGACCATTAAACAAACTCCGGATTTCGAAGAAGTTCCAACCAATTGCCAGAACTATCGCGAGGCCATTCATCCCAAACCACAAAAAGCACTGCCCGACTCTTTTTTCAAGCCAAGAACCTACACGCAGGTTTTTGATGACAAGTTTGGGTTCACTCCAAATCTGAGCTGTCTGGACTTGCTGTTCAACTGTGGGGCGGAAAGTTACGCCATCCTGCTGGAAAGCATCAGCGCGCCTGACCGAGCAGCCGCAAAAAGTCGAGAATAATATCGGCGTGATCGAAGGCAAGTTCCGGCAAATGTTCCATTTTGAACCACGCCGCTTCAGCAGCATCGTCGCCGCCTTTTACTTCAGCGTCTTTTTCAACAAAGCCATAAAAAATAACCGAGAGAGTCCTTCCGCGCGGATCACGCTCCACCGCATCGTAAACGCGAAACTGCTCAAGCTTTTCAATTGTCAGCCCGGTTTCTTCCTTCAATTCCCGTTTGCAGGCTGTTTCCAGCACCTCGTCCATTTCGATAAAGCCGCCAGGCAAAGCCCAACGGTCTTTAAACGGTTCTTTTGCCCGCCGGATCAATAATAGTTCAGCCGTACCTTTTTTTAGAATAATGGCATCGGTGGTTACTGCGGGGCGCGGGTACGCGTAAGTATAGTTTTTTGTCATTTGCATATTGGTTGATTGTCATTTTGAAATAACTACCGAACAGCCCGTAAGCCGTGCTATTCGCAGGCTAATCAATGATTCGTTTCATCACGCGCATTTTGTGTGAATAGCGTTTGGTCTCGATATTGAAAATCCCGAATTGGTCAACATTATCAATGCGCACTTTTCCAGAGGCATGAATGATTTTGTTCTTTTCCCAAATAATACCGACATGGATGATATTTCCTTCTTCGTCATCGAAAAAAGCTAAATCGCCGGGCTGTGCTTCTTCCACAAAAGAAAAAGCTGTTCCCACATGTACTTGCTGACTGGTATCACGCGGAATTTTTATTCCTGCCTGTTTATAAATCACTTGGGTGAGCCCCGAACAATCAACACCAAATGGCGACCGTCCGCCCCACAAATAGGGGACATTGAAATACATCAAGGCCTGTTGAATAATCAATTTCCGCACATCACCCGGCTGGTGATACATAAAATTGCCCGTCATTTGATAAACGTCGCGATTAATCGAAAATTCCTTTTTATACGGACGCCAGCAAGGTAAGGTGCTGCCAGCAACAATCATCATGTTTTGAACTACGTTTACCGGAATTAAGTTGAAGATATCCGTGCAAACAGCAAAAGGTGAATTCGTAACTTTTTGATGGGTTCGGTCAGGCAATTCCGTGATCATTTTCTGATCAACCCATCCTTCGTATCCATCGTAGGCGATGGTAATCCGGCACCATCCCATAAATTGTTCATGCACTTCAAAATGCTCACCAAACAAAACCTGGCTGGTCATTTCACTTCTCTCTGATGGTTCTTTACGCAGCGGTATGATGCTTAATCCGGAAATTCCGTAGTTCATTTGTTGTTTTAATTACTTTTTATAACTATTTCAACCTGTCAATCCGGTACCTGTTCTACTTTGTCAGGCTGAGAAATCGGGTCTAATGGCGTATTTCATGAAAGAAATTGTTACTTTTAATTCTTCAAATATAAAACTTCAAGACTAGTTTTGTATGGTATAGGAAAGTCTTTAAAAAGGTATTTATGAAAAAGTTATTAACGCTACTGGCTCGCTATTACCACTTTTTTTACATTGTATTTGCATTTTTGGCAACTGTTTTTCTGCTTTATCTGATTATTCCGGGAGAAAGCCGGTTTAAATATGAATTTCAAAAGAATGCCCCGTGGCGACATGAGACTTTGGTCGCTCCTTTTAATTTTGCCATTTTAAAAGCAGACGAGGAAGTTAAGCTAGAGCAAGACTCGGTAATAAGCCAATACATCCCCTACCTTAAACTCGACACACTGCAACGCGTGGTTCAAACCAACAATCTGACCAAAGTACTCAGCCAGTTTGAACTTGAGTTGGAAACCGTTCAGAACTTGGCGAATTTTCTGGCTGAACTCTACGAAACAGGATTGATTGAACAGGCCCCCGAAAATCACCCGGGGTTACAAAATAGGAAAGAAGTCATTCTGATTAAAGATAAGCTGGCCAAGCGTGTGCCGGCTGATGAGCTTTTGACGCTAAAGTCGGCCTATCAAAAACTGAGTGATACGCTGAGAAGCAGCCTGGGCAACGATTTTGAAACCTTCAACGAGGCAGTAAATCTAAGCGACTTTATCGTGACCAATATTAGTTACGATGAAGAATTCAACATCAGCGAGTTGCAAAAAAAACTCGACGAAGTGTCCATTACGCAGGGGATGGTTCAATCCGGCGAACGGATCATTTTTAAAGGTGATATTGTGACCCCCGATAAATATGTCATTCTGGATTCGTTAAAGAGAAGTTATGAAACCAAACGAGGACAAGACATTGAACGTTATTTGCTCATTCTGGGAAAGCTCATTTTGATTATCTCCTGTTTGCTAATTCTGATATTTTACCTGTATTATTTCCGTCCGGAAATTTTCAATCAAAAGCGTCGTTTAAGTTTCATCCTCATCATGATTGTATTGATGGTTTTTACCTCACGCTTTGTAAACGACAGCGATTTTATGAACCTGTACCTGGTGCCGGTAGCAATTCTGCCTATTTTGCTCCGCATCTTTTTCGATTCACGTACAGCTATTTTCACCTTGCTAGTCACAACCCTCCTAATTGGTTATTTTGCACCAAACAATTTTGAATATATTTTCCTGAACCAAGTGGCCGGAATCATTGCTGTATTCAGTCTGGACAAACTTCACCGCCGTTCGCATCTGGTGCTGACAGCATTCTGGGTTTTTCTCGCTTACTCGGTGGTTTTCCTGGCCCTTTCCATGATTCAGGAAGGAAATATTGAATCAATGCCCTGGAGAGAATTGGAATGGTTTGGTGGCAACGCCCTGCTTATTTTACTCGCCTACCCGCTAATTTATATTTTCGAGAAGCTTTTTGGCTTTGTGTCTGACGTCACACTTATTGAGCTTTCAGATACGAACCAGCCCCTGTTACGCAAACTGGCTCAGGAAGCACCCGGCACTTTTCAACATTCGATGCAAATAGCTAACCTAGCCGAAGAAGTGATCCTACGCATTGGTGGCAACCCGTTTTTGGTGCGCGCCGGTGCTTTATACCACGACATTGGAAAAACCAACCAGCCAGCCTATTTTATTGAAAACCAAGCTGCCGGCATGAGCCCTCACAGCAAACTTGACAATAAGAAAAGTGCAAAAATCATCATCGACCATGTGACACACGGAATGAAAATTGCCCGCCGCCATAAGCTCCCCGAAGTGTTGGTTGAATTTATTAGCAGCCATCACGGAACCTCACAGGCTAAATATTTTTATACCACTTATAAAAACGAGCACCCTGACGAAGAAGTTGACCCCAAAGAATTTACCTATCCCGGGCCGCCACCTAAAAATAAGGAAACCAGCGTCGTCATGCTGACTGACGGTATTGAAGCAGCAGCCCGCGCCATGAAAGAAAAATCATTGGAAAATCTGCGGGCACTGATCGAAAAAATAGTGAAAGACAAAATTGATACCGGCCAACTGGAAAATGCCGATCTAACCTTGCGCGAGATCCGGATTTTCAAGGAAACCATTTTGGAAAAGTTGATGAATATTTACCACATCCGCATCGAATATCCGGAGGATAAGACTCAGGATATGAAGTAATTTAGTTATAAAAATGATTAAAAAGATGAAAACAACAAGCCCAATTTTAATTTTCTTGATCGCTATTTTATGCTCCTGCAACCAGCCAAAAGACTTATTTAACGGCAAGGATCTTAGCGGATGGCACATGGATGTGCCGGCCATGGACGAAAACCCGGAGGTGGAGTCGCCTTTTATCGTTCGCGATGGACTGCTAGTCAGCCTAGGTGAACCAAGAGGTCACCTGATTACAGACAATGAGTACGCTGATTATAAGCTGGAAGTGGAATACAGGTTTGCCGGTGAACCCGGAAACTGTGGTGTATTGGTTCATGCTTCTACTCCACGGGCTTTATACAACATGTTTCCACAATCGCTGGAAGTGCAAATGCAACATGGCGATGCAGGTGATTTTTGGTGCATAGTTGAAGACATCACCGTTCCAAATATGGAGAGCCGGCGTGGCCCAAAAGATAATTGGGGAATTACCGAAGGCAAGGAACGCCGGATCAAAAATCTGACCGATGATTCGGAAAAACCACTGGGCGAATGGAATCGGATGACAATCGAGTGCAAAGCAGATAGCGTTCAGGTTTGGGTCAATGGCGACCTGGTCAATGCAGGGTATAACTGTACCGCACAAAAAGGGCGCCTTGCCCTGCAAGCCGAGGGTGCTGAAGTTGAATTCCGCAAAGTAACTTTAACTAAACTTCAATAAATCGTTCTTATAAGATCAATTTTACTCCATGTAAATTCTACATTAAACTTTTGTTTGTAACAATTGAATTAATTGTACTTACAGACTGTAAATACTCGATCAACTCTCGATCGAAACATCTTATTCGCAAAGATTATAGCATATATAACCACAAAGAAATCAATAAAATAAGGGAATTCAAACTCAGCGCCATCTGGACTCACATTCCGGCATCATTTGGTGAACCACTCATTTTTTATACTTTTGTCCTATAGAAACAACCTCCAACGTTTTCAACGTAGTATTATTGTATAAAAATCAAAAATCTTATTTATTTACCATTATGAGGAGTTCGCTTAAGACAACAATCAAGCTAAGTGCTTTATTAGTATGCCTGTTTACGTTTAGTTTATCAGCCTTAACACAAGAAAAAGAAAACTACTTTAAAGTTGGGGGCGCTGTGCGCTTCAACGTGTTTTCAAAAAGCTGGGTGGAAAATAAAACCCAACCCGAATTTACCTGGGACACTTGGCGTTTAAACGTCGATGGCTCAGCCGGTGGAATCGACCTGAGTTTCGAATACCGCTTCTACCCTACTTTCGGGACCCATTTTATTCATCATGGCTATTTAGGCTATGAATTCAATGAAAATCTTTACATGAAACTGGGTATTAGCCAAGTACCATTTGGAATTACGAAATATGCTTCTCACTCGTGGTGGTTTCAGGGTCAGTACTATTTTGGACTTGAAGATGATTACGACATGGGAATCAAGTTTGACTACTCCGGAATTGAAAAGCTCGACCTGAGTTTTGCCTATTATCGCCAAGCCGAACCAGAAGGCCCGACTGCTGGCGGTGCTGTCACTTATGGAGCCAGCGGCCCGGGAAGATATTCGTATGATATTACTCCCGGTGTTGGTAAAATTGGTAGCTCAACTGTTGATGCACATATTCGTGAGTTGAACCAGTTGAACGTCCGGGCAGCCTATCATATCAGCGAACAAGTTGAAGTGGGCTTGTCTGGTCAAGTGGGTGGTATTTACAACAGCGTGCTCGATGAAGCCGAAACCAGTACCGCTATTGCAGCCCATTTACTGGCCGACTGGGGCAACGGATGGAATTTTAAAGGAACGTACATCAATTACAACTACAAAGCCAAAGCCGACAATGGGCAGTCGCTTGATATCATTCAGATGGGTGCCTATGGTTCACCTTACGACGTGGCTTCGAATGCAAATGCCTATGCAGTAGGGATTGCCAAAAGCTTCCCCGTTGACTTTGGCCCAATCAACAGCTTACAAGCCTATGTAGACTATACATTTGTCGATAAAGTGAACGATGACTATGCCGATATGCATCACCTGATTCCAGGTATCTTGATTTCAGCCGGGCCGGTTTACACCTACATTGACTATGCTATGGGGAAAAATCAACCCTGGCTAACCCCAACATTTGGCGAAGGATTGGGAGTTGGAGACAGCGATGCGGATTGGATGAAGCGTTTTAACATCAACATCGGCTACTACTTTTAACAGGAAAATATGGAAAAAATAAAAATTGAAAAGCTTTCGCTGGTCTTCGGAAAAGGGAAATCGAAAGCCCTGAAAATGCTTGATGAAGGCAAAAGTAAGGCTGAAATACTGGAAGCCACGGGATGCAATGTTGCGGTAAGAGATGCCAACCTGACCATCAACGAAGGGGAGATTTTTGTGATCATGGGACTTTCAGGAAGTGGGAAATCAACATTACTCCGTTGCATCAATCGGCTTATAGAGCCTACTACCGGGAAAATCTTCGTTAATAATGACGAAATTACCCGCATGTCGGATAAGGAACTGCTAAATATTCGGCGTACCGAATTGGCCATGGTTTTTCAGCATTTTGGACTGCTTCCCCACCGTACAGTGCTCAGCAACGTCGCCTTTGGACTCGAGCTTCAGGGTATTAACCGAGTCGATCGTGACAAAAAAGCCGAGGAAACCATTGAGCTGGTTGGCCTGAAAGGCTATGAGAATCAAAAAGTCAGCGAGTTGTCGGGTGGTATGCAACAACGGGTTGGATTGGCCCGCGGATTGGCCAACGCCCCGGAAGTCTTACTGATGGATGAAGCCTTTTCTGCACTCGATCCATTAATCCGTTCGCAGATGCAGGACGAACTGCTGCTGCTTCAGGAAAAAATGCAGAAAACCATTCTCTTTATCACCCATGATTTGGAAGAAGCCATTAAGCTGGGCGACCGCATTGCCATCATGAAAGATGGCGTAATCGTTCAGGTGGGCAATTCCGAAGACATTATTACCAATCCGGCCGATGACTATGTCAAATCATTTGTTGAGAATGTGGATCGCAGCAAAATTGTCACCGCAGGCACCATCATGTTTGAAAAGCCCAAGCTGGCCCGCTTGAAAAAAGACGGCCCCGCAGTGGTTTTGCGCACCATGCGCGATATCGGCGTTACCTCGTTGCCTGTTGTAAGAACAAACCGCACCTTTCTGGGATTTGTCAAAATTGAAGATGTAGTCGATCTGAAAAAGAAGGAAATCAAAACCATAGAGTCTATCATCCGCGATTCGGTAATGACCGTCAATCCCGATACGACTGTGGAAGATATGCTTCCGCTACTCAGCAAAACAAACTTACCCATTCCGGTGGTCAATGAAGATAATCATCTGCTGGGTGTAGTCACGCCCACTTCACTTATTGCAGAAACCACGGGTAAGGATACAATAGAAATTGATGAAATCATCCAAAAGGCAATTGCATTATGATTATAGGACAATACATTGAAGATGGTGTTAACTGGCTAACAGATAACTTTTCAGGAGTGTTTGACGGCATCAACACCGGCATGAGCTCGTTGATCCAGGTCATAGAAAGTGTCTGGATCGGGCTGCCTTTCTATGTGACCATCGCCCTGTTTACCGGGGTGGCACTTTGGAAGGCCGGACGTAGCAATGCCATACTCACCCTCCTGGGCCTGGTGTTTATATATTTTACCGGGTTCTGGGAAGAAACAATGCAAACCTTTTCGCTGGTGCTGGCCTCGGCCATTATTGCACTGGCAATTGGTATTCCTCTGGGAATCTGGAGTGCTAAAAACAGAACAGCGAACAGCATTATCCGGCCAATTCTCGACTTTATGCAAACCATGCCGGCTTTTGTCTATCTGATTCCAGCCGTATTGTTCTTTGGACTGGGAACAGTTCCCGGAGCGTTTGCTACCATCATTTTTGCCATGCCTCCGGTTGTCCGGCTTACTTCGCTGGGAATTCAACAAGTTCCAGAAGACATTGTAGAGGCTACCAAAGCCTTTGGCGCAACCCCACAACAATTGCTTGTTAAGGTGCAGTTACCCCTTGCCATGCCCACCATTCTGGCCGGAGTTAACCAAACCATTATGATGTCACTCTCCATGGTGGTTATTGCCAGTATGATTGGCGCCAAGGGATTGGGTGAAATTGTTCTGCAAGGCATTAGCCAATTGCGGATCGGACTTGGATTTGAGAGTGGACTTGCCGTTGTATTACTGGCAATCATACTTGACCGAATTACACAAAATTTAGGAACTAAACAAAAAAAATAAATAAGATGAAACGAAACATTTTAGTAGGATTTAGCTTGATTTTAGCAGTATTTTTAACAAGCTGCGGTGGCGGAAGCAAGAAAAGCGCCACAGAAGAAGAGAACAAAGAAGTGACCATTGCGATGGTAAACTGGATTGAATGTATCGCCAACACCCATCTGGCCAAAGCTGTGCTGGTACAGCGAGGCTATGACGTTGAATTGGTTAATGCTGACGTAGCACCGGTTTTTGCAGCTGTGGCTAAAGGCGATGCCGACGTTTTTATGGAAGTTTGGGAACCCATCACCCATAAACCGTATATGGAAAAATTTGGCGATCAGTTAGAACGACTAGGCGTTGTTTACGAAGAAGGACTCTTGGGACTAGTTGTTCCGCAGTACGTCGACATCAACTCTATTGATGAATTAAACAGTGCCAAAGGACAATTTGAAGGCAAAATCATCGGAATTAATCCTGGAGCTGGCATCATGAGCGTCACCGAAAAAGTAATCGAAGAGTACAATCTGGATTACGAATTGGTGACTTCAAGCGAAGCCGGAATGTTGGCCTCGATCAAAAGAGCCTACGATAAAGAAGATTGGGTCGTTGTAACCGGATGGAAACCTCACACTAAATTTGCCCGCTACGACCTGAAAATTCTGGAAGATCCTAAAGGAACAATGGGTGCTACCGAGACAATTTCAGTAGTTGCCACCAACGGATGGGCCGAAGCCAACCCCGAACTGGCAACTTTCTTCAGTAATTTTAAAATGAACGACGACAATTTGGGTTCATTAATGCTGACCATCGAAGAAAACACCGGAAATGAAGAAGAAGCAGCCCTGGCTTGGTATAACGAACACAAAGAATTGGTTGATAGCTGGTTTGACGAATAAATCATGCCTCAAATCTTTTAATTGAAAGCCTCGCCATTGCGGGGCTTTTTTTTTGAAAAGAAATACTGGCCCTGATCAGTTCCGTTTTCTGCTAATCTGCCAATCTATCGACCAAGGTCCTGCCCCTTTGATGAGTATAAATAGGCTCCCCAAAAGCATGGCATAATCGGTTCGGGCGGCATGCATCATCACCCAAAAACCATCGTCCATCAGTATATCAATTTTTGTTGTGGAAATAGCAACCAGCATGATGATGAGCAAAGGAATGCTAGCCAGGCGCGTGAGCAGTCCGATTAAAACCAGCAAGCCACAAACAATTTCAAAGGCTCCGACAAAAGAGCCCAAAAAGTCCGGCGAAGGAAGACCGATTTTCTCAAAGCGCCCCGCCCCGCGAATCGCCGGAAACAAAAATTTTTGAATGCCTTCGGACAGAAAAACGACTCCGACCATCAGGCGGATAAGTAGGATGGATTTTAATGCTGATGTTTGAACAATTCTTTTGAGCATGTTTTTGTCATTTTAAGAATTGCAACATCAGGGAACCTGTCTTGGTTCACTTACTCAGAATTAGTTCTTTCAGCGTTTCAATCCACAAAGGATGATCATTCAAACTCTCCACCAGCTGAATTTTTTCGCCACCATGCTTTTCGAACAATTCCTGATATTCCACTCCAATTTCGATGGTGGTTTCCAGGCAGTCAGCCACAAATGCCGGGGCAACAAATAAAATGCGCTTCACTCCATCAATCGCTTTCTGAACCACCAACTCGTCTGAAAACGGTTTGAGCCAGTTCTTGGTTAATCGCGACTGAAATGACACCGAATAATCCGAGGGGTTCAAATTCAAGGATTTAGCCAGCAAGCGGGTTGTTTCGTAACAGGTGGCCTTATAGCAGTACTTTCCATGTTCGGGCATGGCTTGCTCACAAGTACATTCAGTTGACGCAATTTCGGGATGCACCTTGTCGACATGAGTGTTGGGCAACCCATGATACGAAAACACGATGTGGTCGTAGGTTTCCGGCTGATACTCCCTGATACGCGCGGTAAACGCCTTCACAAACGAAGGATGGTCGTAAAACTGGCTGACAAACCGGACTTCCGGAATCACCGTCCATTTGGCAATTTCTTTTGAAACAAACTGAGCAATGGTCCCGGTAGTGGAAGATGCGTACTGCGGAAAAACCGGAATAACAATCATGCGGCCAAACCGCTGGTCGCGAACTTGGTGCAGTACTTTTTTTAGCGCCGGATTCTGGTAGCGCATAGCTGTGAACACTTGGAAATCATCGCCCAGCTCCTGCTGCAGTTTTTCACGGTTCTTTTCGGCATTCACCAGCAAAGGCGAACCTTCAGGAGTCCAAAGCATTTCGTACAGCTTGGTGGACTTTGGCGCCCGAAACGGTACGATAATCAAATTGACAAGCAACTTCTGCTGAATTAAAGGCAAGTCAATCACCCGGCGATCGTTTAAAAAATCAAACAAATACCGGCGTACAGCGGGAACTGTTGGTTCATCGGGCGTACCAACATTCACGAGTAAAACAGCTGTCCTTTTTGAGTTATTCATAGTTTAGGCTCTTGTTTTTAATGATGAATCCAGTCAATATTCTTTTTTAATAAGTTCAGTGTTTCTTCTTCTCGTGAGCCTTTCTCAGGCTGAAAATCGTAGGTCCACGAAGCCATCGGCGGCATACTTAAAAAGATGGATTCTGTCCGCCCATTCGACTCCAAACCAAATTTG
>JAGXIR010000116.1 GCA_024635605.1 Sunxiuqinia sp. | reverse complement strand
GTTTGTTCCGAGACCAGTGGCTTGTCGCTTTCAATCCCCATGAGCGACCAGGTGCCCGAACTGATGTAGGCGTAGTTCTTGTCGCTTGCCGGAACGGAGGCAATGGCCGAAGCCGTGTCGTGCCCGGCAACTGCGATAACCGGCACTTGTGCGCTTCCGGTTTCTTTGGCTACATCCGCCTGTATTTTTCCGATGATGGTGCCCGGATCAACCAAGTCGGTTAAAATGGACGTAGGAATTCCTGCCCGTTGAAGCAATTCTGTTTGCCATTGCTTTTTGCCCGGCGCAATCATCTGACTGGTGCTGGCAATCGAAAATTCGGTGACCGCTTCGCCCGAAAACAAATAATTCAGCGCATCGGGCATAAATAAAATCTTCTCGGTAATCTCGAGCAGGGACGATTGGTCCTTCACCATCGAAAACAGTTGAAACAAGCTGTTGAACTGCATAAACTGAATGCCGGTTTGCCGGTAAACTTCGTCTTTCGGAATCAGTTGAAACAGGTCCTCCATCGCCGTATCCGTGCGCGAATCGCGGTAGGCGAAAGGCAGCGAAATAATCATGCCCTCCTTATTTAAATGCACAAAGTCGACCCCCCAGGTATCCACGCCAATCGAATCGGGCTGGATGCCCTGCTCCTGGATGCACTTTTTCAGGCCGGTTTTCAGCTCATTAAACAAACTGAAAATGTTCCAAAAAAAGTGCCCGTTGATTTGTTGCATTTGGTTTTCGAAACGATGAACCTCGGTAAGCGCCAGTTTGCCGTTCTCCAGGCTTCCTAAAATTGCCCGTCCGCTTGATGCGCCCAGATCGAAAGCCAGAAAGTGATTTTTATTCATATGTTTTCGTGTTAGATTGATTTTATCCGAATTAGAATCAAATGAACGGAAAATAATCAAAACAGCTATCCTGCTCAATCCTGAGGTTTATCCCGGGCATTTTATTTTTCCGTTGTCAATTGCGTATTCGCAAAATCAACAAACTGTTCCCAGTCGTAAGTGGTTATGTTGTGCTCCCCGGTGCGGATATGGTAGGCAATTGTTCCTGAAACGGGACTGTCCGGCCCTGGCATTTCACGCACAGGCAAACCTTCCAGCCCATAAAGCTGGTAAACTTTTCCGGCTTCAACAGCCGACAGAAACTCGCCTTTTGGGTCGGCCCACAAATCTTCGGTGGCACTGGTCACATACAGCGGACGAGGGGCTACCAGAGCCAGCAACATGTGCTGATCGACCGGCAGGTTTTCTTCGCGCGAAGCATATTTGTTCAGGTTTTCGCAAAACCAATGGGGAAACGCTTTGGTGATGCTGCCAACTGTTTCGCCAAACTGGCGGCGCGACAAGGCGGCTCCCATGCACCCCGAGTTGTTGGAAATGCACATGGCAAACCGTTGATCCAGGGCGGCTGCCCACAAGGCTGCTTTTCCCAACCGCGAATGACCAAAAACAATCACTTTTGATGAATCAACATCAGCATCCGTTGAAAGGTAGTCCATGGCTTTTGTCAGGCCCCAGGCCCAGGCACTGATTGTTCCCCATTCGCCATAGCCCGGCCTGAATTGTCCCAATTGGTATGAAAACGGGTGAATCCCATCCTGAAAATTATCCCGGTCCGGATCTACGTCTCCGCAGTAAATAGTCGCGATGCCATAACCTGCTTCAATAATTTTTTCAATTGGGCACCGGTCACTGCTTACCCCACGCGATTGCTCCGTTACCTGGTTGTGTACAATTCCCAAGGAGGGGTTATCCCTGACCCACGACTCCGTCAAACGGATATCAGGATCATCGGACACCGTGTGGTTGCCGTTAAAATTGTAACCGACAAAAAGGGGTACTTCGCCTGAATCTTTCGGCAGGTACATTAAAAGCTCGACGCTTAGCTCCAGGTCATCTTTTACAAAAACCAGTTCTACCTGGCGGCGGACGGCCAAGCCATCATACGCCTCGCCTGCCTCTTCATGAACAATGACATCCGCAATTTCAATCTCTACCGGAATCTCGCCATACACTTCCTGCCCAAATAATTCCAGAAGCTCAGGCCTTCGGATTTTCTCCCATCGTTTGGCATTTTTAATTCTTCGTCCATTTTCAGAAACCAGCACGTCGGGCAAAGTATAGTTGGGAACTTCCTCTTCATCGTAGTTCACACTCCTTTGCTGTGCCGGCAGGTTAAAACTAATCAGCAGTGCTATGATTGTAACCAAATACTTCATCCTATTGTCCATTCTTTTAAGCAATTTCAGGCTGGATTTTCCTATCGCGATCCACCGGCTTGTTCTGCCGGATTCCCATTAAATTTGTACTGAAACGGCTAATCCACGTCCGGAAAACTTCCGGGTTCATCGCAATTTCTAATTTCTCCAATCCCATGTCCTGTCACCAAAAATAGAATTTTTCTTCAGAAATCAAATACCTCGTTCCTGTTTTCAGGTCCTTTGGCAGCAAGCTCACTTCTTCTTGAAAAATTGCCCGATCATTTTTCTGAATTCATCGAGTTGCTCGACATGTTCCACGAAAGGTTCCATCATCGACGGATTGCGCTTATTGATCAAATGGTAATCAGCCACTCCAAGCTGCATGGGGAAAACCAAAATGTAACTGTTCTGTCCAAAGTATTTATTCAAGTACGACGGAATTTTGGACATGCCATCATTGTACGACGGATGCGTACGCCGGCTCATAATAATCAACAGGTTATCGTCTTCCTGCACGTACCGGCTAAAGACCAAAAAGTCGTCCCAATCGATGAAGCTGTTGAACTCGGCTTCAATAGCTTTTTGTTCCTGCATTTGCTTGAGAAATGCCGTTGTGTCTTCAGAAGCATAAAACACGAGTTTAGCACCGGTATTCAAACCCAGGTTCCAAACCCGAACCAACCAGGAGAAAAAGCCAATTTCCTTTTCGGCATTCGGTGGAATCACCACCACATGCCGCTTGATGGTTGCCAGGGGCTGAAAGGGCTTATAAATCATGGTGTTGGTATTACATTTGGTCAGAATTCCCTCGGTCAGGTTGCCTAAAAAGGAATCAGACATTCCTTTCTTTTCGTGTAATCCGATAATCAAGTCCGTAATCTTCTGCTCTTTCACCACATTCGAAATTCCGTTCACCACATTTAAGTCATAGCGAATTAAAGGCTCCAAAAGATTATCAGAGGCCGCAGCGGTTTTCACAGCATGATCCACCATTTTCAAGGCTTCCTTCTCATTTTTTTTATCGATCTGCCCACCCGTAATGATGGTGAGCGCCACCATTTTTCCTTTCTTCTTTTTCGACTTTATTGTCGCACTTAAATTGACCAATTCCTCAACATTAGCAGCATTGCTTAACGGGATCAGGATATGTTCTTCTGTTTCATCCGGATGTTCATCTTCAGTTTCTGATTCCGCCAGCGCTAAATTTTGAGCCCCTTTCTGGGTGGCAAACGAAGAGATGGTACACGTTACCAAGATCATCAAAATCGTTCCGTTCAGCACACTTTCATCTAACAATCGGATGGGTTCGCCCGCTGCTGTTTCTCCAAGTACGACATTGTAGCCAACAAGGATCGCCGCTAAGGTAGCCGCTGCCTGTGCTGAACTTAAGCCAAAGATTAACCGGCGTTCGTCCGAATTGAATCGAAAGGTTTTTTGCGTAATCCATGCCGCTATAAATTTCGAAATGATCGCAATTCCAGTCATCGTAACCGCGACCAAAATGGTTTTGTAATCTTGGACAAAGGCTTTAAAATCAACTAACATGCCCACTCCGATCAGGAAGAAGGGGATAAAAAGTGCATTCCCAATAAATTCAATCCGGTTCATCAAAGGCGAAGTTTGCGGTATCAGCCGGTTCAGGGCCAAGCCTGCCAGGAACGCCCCAATAATAGCTTCAATTCCCGCAAGTTCGGCCAAAAAGGCCCCTAGAAAAACCATGCCCAACACAAAAATATACTGGGAGATATTGTCATCGTAGCGTTTGAAAAACCATCGTCCAACTATTGGAAACCCTAACATCACAACCAATCCAAAAATAAGTATTGAAAGGCCGAGCTTCCACCAAAAACTATGACCAATATCGCCGGTCGACATGCCGACAATTACTGCCAATACCAATAATGCCAAGGTGTCGGTAATTAAGGTTCCTCCAACGGTGATATTGACCGCCCTGTTTTTTGTGACTCCCAGTTTACTAACAATGGGATAGGCAATAAGCGTATGCGAAGCAAACATACTAGCCAACAGGACTGATGTTATAATTGAGAAATCGAGAATATACACTCCGCCCAGTATTCCTAATCCCATGGGTATGCTGAATGTAAACAAGCCAAAAACCAAACTTTTGCCGCTGTTCTTTTTAAACTCAGCCAAATCGATTTCAATTCCTGCCAAAAACATGATGTACAGTAGTCCTACGGTACCAAAAAGTACGACACTGCTGTCCCGTTCGAGCAGGTTTATCCCGTTCGGTCCAATTACAGCACCGGCAATGATTAACACAATCAGATGAGGGATTTTTACTTTGTTCAAAAGAATTGGCGAAAAAAGAATTACAAAAAGAATCACAGTGAATATTAACACCGGATCTTCAAGCGGCAAACTCAGTCCAACAATACTTGCTAATTTCATACTTCAATTTTTACTGTTGTATATTTGAACCATTGGCTCCGTAAAATCGGCATTGAGCACACTCGATGGAAAACTACCGCCTATGCCGAATTGAACCGGATACACTAAAATAAAACTGTTTCCCGTCACGAATTTGTTCAGGTAGTTTGGCATCCTGCTCATATAGTCCCGATAGGAAGCATGGGTTTTTCGGCTCATCACAAATATGAGATTGTCATCCCTGCGCAAGTCAGGGGTAATATCAACCAGGTTCGTGTTCTCCTGGAGCTTAATTTCCATTTCGATCGGATTTTCTTTCTGCATATTGTTTATAAATACTGCAGTTTGTTTTGGCGCATAAAAAATGAAGTTAGCTCCGGTATTCAACCCAATATTCCACAGCTTGGCAAGCCAGTCGAAGAATCCGGTTTCCCGCTCGGCTTGCTGCGGTACGATAACCAAATGCCTTTTAATGGTAGCAAGAGGCTGATTCGATTTATAGATGAGGGTCGTAATATTACTGTTTGAGAGAAGACCAGTGGTTAAAAACCCGAAAAACGAATCAGTAATCCCCTTTTTATCGTGCAATCCGATAATCAGATCCGTAATCTTATACTCATTAATGACGTTAGTAATCCCATTGACCACGTTCAAGTCATAGCGCAATACCGGCTCCAACTTATTTTCAGTCGCTGTTGCAGCAACCATGGCACTCTCCAGCACTTTGTTTGCTTCCTGCTCCTCCAAATCACTCATACTTCCTGTCGTAATCACGTTAAGAGCCACTAGTTTGCTCTTTCTATTACTGGATTTAATAAGTGTTCCAAGACTCACTAGTTCATTCACCGTTGCGCTGTTTCTAATCGGGATCAGGATACGCTCCTCCACATCTTTAGGTTGCTCTTTCTCTGGCACGTGCTCAGTACTTGCAATTCCCTGAGCTCCTTTCTGTGTTGCAAAAGATGCAATGGTGCAAGTGACGAGAATCATTAAAATGGTTCCATTCAGGATACTTTCATTCAACAATCGAATGGGGTCTCCTGCTGCGTCATTTCCCAGCACAATGTTATACCCGACCAAAACTGCAGCCAAGGTAGAGGCTGCCTGAGCATTGCTCAGCCCAAAGATCACGCGCCGCTCATCGTTTGTAAAACGAAAGGTTTTCTGAGTAAGCCATGCAGCAATGAACTTGGAAGCAGTAGCTACGACGCTCATCACAATAGCAACTTTCACTGTTTCAAGGTTCGTGACAAATGCCCTCATATCTATTAACATACCAATCCCGACCAGGAAAAATGGAATGAACAAAGCGTTTCCCACAAACTCTATACGATTCATTAAGGGGGAGATTTTGGGCACAAGCCTGTTCAAGGCAAGTCCTGACAGAAAAGCTCCGACTATTGGCTCAATTCCACAAACATGTGCAAAGTAGGATCCCCAAAAAACCATACATAAAATAAAGACATATTGAGCAATACCATCTGATACGCGCTTAAAGAACCAACGACCAATAATTGGAAAAACAAACAGAATAAATGCGACACAAAAGACAATGGAGGAACCCAGCTTCCACCACAAGCCCTGAGAAGCCTCACCAGCCGAAATCTTAACGATAACTGCGAGAACCAAAAGCGCCAAAACAGTCGTTAAAATTGTACCACCTACTGAAATATTGACGGCCCGATTCTTGGTAATCCCGAGCTTACTTGCAATGGGATAGGTAATCAACGTATTTGAAGCAAACATACTTGCCATTAAAATGGAGGTATTCACGGAAAACCCGAGAAGATGGATTCCTGACATAGTACCAAGCACCATTGGAATGACGAATGTGTAAGCACCAAAAATGGTACTTTTAAACAGGTTTTTCTTTGAATCCGCCAAATCAATTTCAATTCCTGCAATAAACATCAGATAAAGCAAACCAACGGTACCCAACAAAATAACGCTGTCATCTCTTTCCAACAAATTAAAACCGAACGGTCCCACAATAATTCCTGCAATGATCAATCCAATCAAATGAGGTACTTTTATTCGATTCAGGAGAATTGGAGAAATCAGTAAAATGAGCAGTATAATTGCAAAAATTAAAACCGGATCGTGCAATGGCAAACTAATGCCAAAAATGTTTCCAAGTATCATCTAGCTCTCTCGTTTAAATTTTCACGTTCAACTCGACTGGCTCCCAAAGTTGCCGACGAATTGGCAAGATACAAACAATTCTCTTTTTATTATTGGAAAACGCAAGTTAGTTCAGAGGATTGGTCCGATGAAATTATCAGGATAATTTACGCTTTGGATTGTAGGCTTTTGCCTGTGTTTCGTTCCGGGCCACACGCAGGGCGTTGCGCGCCAAAGCATCCAGTTCATCTTCACCGGGATACACAAAAACAGGCGC
>JAGXIR010000115.1 GCA_024635605.1 Sunxiuqinia sp. | reverse complement strand
TAGCCTGCAACTCCTCGGGCAAATCGTTATTTCGCTTGGTTTGAACCGGGCTAACCGTATTGGCAACGGCCCTGCTTCGTGTTTCGCTTGAATCCCATGCATTTCGTTTCATATCTTCTCTGTTTTTGAATTTCATAATTTACGATCCTCCATGTCACTCACTCAAACCGTCCTTCCTTCCTTTGTATATTCCTTTTTCACGCCGGCAATCAGATCGGATTTACTGATTTCCTGCGAATTCTTTTTCAAAGTCATCAGTGAGGCGTAGCCTACGGCATTCATAATCGCGCCTCCCGAGAGTTCATAGCCTTTTGCAATTTCTTTGAGCGAAATATCGTCGGCTAAGGTTGATTTCTCTGCAAAAGCCTGCTCCCAGATTTTCAGTCGCTGATCGGGGCGCGGCAAGCTAAAGTTGATGATGTTATCGAAGCGCCGGGTAAAAGCTTCATCCATGTTATCTTTTTGGTTTGAAGCCAGCAGCACCAGCCCGTTGTAATCTTCAATGCGCTGTAGTAGGTAAGAAACTTCCTGGTTGGCGTAGCGGTCGTGGGCATCCGAAACGCTCGTCCGTTTGCCAAAAAGCGCATCGGCTTCATCAAAAAACAGGATCCAGTTTTTATTTTCAGCCTGATTGAAGATGTTGGACAGATTCTTCTCCGTTTCGCCAATGTACTTCGAAACCACCAGCGACAGATCAATCCGGTAAACGTCGCGGTTGGTATCCTTCCCTAGCAAACACGCAGTCATGGTTTTACCCGTTCCCGGCGGGCCGTAAAACAAACAGCGATAACCTTTTCGCAATTTTTTACTCATTCCCCAATCGTAAAGCAAAGTATTACCATAGTCAAGCCAGGTTTTAATTTCATCAATCTGTTGAAAGGTCTTTTCATCCACAACCAAATCACTCCATTCGCGTTCGGTGGTAATTCGTTTTGCCGGAAAGCGGGAGCTCATCACCGGCCGATGAGCTTCGCCGAGGGTGAGGTAATCCAAAATATCGCGGGTAATCTGAATCGTGCCCGACAAGAACGGCTCGCCATCAGGTGCATGTTCCAACTGCAAAATCTGGTGCTTGGTAAAAACATGTTCGGCACTGAAAACCTCGGTCAATGCAAAACGATCATTCAATGAGCCGCCGGTCATGATAAAAATGAAGGTTTCGCCGGTCGGTAGAAAGCCCCCGTGGTTTGTTCCCCGAATGCCCCCAAACTCAGTCCAGCCGCGGTTGGTCTGCTCGTTCGAAGCAAAAAGAGGATCAAGCAATTCGGGTTTGATATGCGGAACTAAAGCCAGCACAAGCAATAACCGCTCGGCAAACGACAAATGGTAGTACTGAATAAATTCGGAATAAACAGACTCATTCGGTTTATACACCGGTGGCTCCAAATCGAAGATAGACTCGAAGGCGCACTTTTGCTTAAAGTAAAGCTTTAAACGTGCTTCGATAACCATCGCAAACCATTGTAGTTCGCGTTCCAGCGATGAAGCATTCTGACTGAGTTTTTCAGTTACCATTCCACAACTAATTTATTTTTCATCCAAGGCAATTGAATCAGACTGAGCGTGTAAGGCAGTGATTCCAAAAGCATATCGTAACTTTTGCGTTCAACCCGCAAATGCCACGTCTCATCCTTAAATCTGAGCACACCCGTGCGCCTCAAAAAAGAATGGCGGTAACCTTCAGGCGAAGTATTTTTAAGCACTACCCAATGATTAATGGCTGAACGGAGCAGGTCATCTGCTTCCTGTTTTTCGTTTTCAGAAAGAATGACTAACGGGTTGAAGGACTCTTTTGGCTCCACGCCACAAAGAATTTTGTTGAGAATCATCTGATTTTCAGTCGCAGCTCCTTCACCTCCAAAAACAAGGTAATCGGTCAGCAACAGGGCTTTGGTCTGCGCATCGTTGCTGACAAACCGCTCCTTGTGCAGCCAGTCGAGCCGACTAAAAATGGTTTTAAGATAAGGATAAAGCAGAACCAAGCCAGCATTTGTGATGTTGCAGACCATCTCTTCGCGTTCGGTCGTTTCATTGGTTTTTATAGCTGCCGCCTGATCCCCATCCGTGCCTGGCTTACTTATTGATCCCCAGATCGTAGCTCCGGATTTTTCAAGTTTTTTCAGCGCTTCGGACAGCTCTTCAAACTGCGAAAGAAACCGCTCGTTTTGAGCAAAGCTGGCAAACCGTCTGCAGAACTCCGGCCACTCGCTTCGGTCGTGCTTTGCCAAGCAAAACAGGTCATGCAAAGCCAGCGCAATCGTCCTTTCGGTGAAGATGACTTCGTTGTGAGTAATCCGCCGGAATGCCTGCTTGTAAACCGCCAAGCCAATCTGCCGGCGGCTCCACGGTAATTTCTGGAGATGACTATACCTAACCAGCTCACCAACAAGCAACAACGCCTGGGTTGCAGCATCGGAAAACGTCAACTCAGCCAGCAGCAAATCCAGCGTATCGGCCTGTAACGAGCCGATCAACCGATTGATCAGATCCTCATGCTTAAGTAAAGGTTTAAGCTGCTGAGTTAAATTCTTTTTATCTGAATGAAGGACTTGCAAAACCAAATCGTCGGGCGTTTTATAGGCTTCCTGATGATGCTGCCAGGGAAAAACCCCCTCCTGAAGATAAAAAAGCAGCTGATCGAGCAAAGCGGTTGCCTCCTGACTTTGCCGGATCTTCTTTTTCGCTCCGGTCTTGTCATGGATGAACAACTTTTTCAAGGTTTCCTTGATTTGGCTTTCATAGGCATCGGGTAAGGCGTCGATGAATTTATCCAGTGGGATGGTACCCAAATCAATTTCCAACCGCTCCAGATGAACATATCGGTTTTCATCGGCCCATTCATCCAAAACCCGCTCGGTAATCGGAATGATTTTAGCCTTCATCAGTTCATTTGCTGAATCCAGCACGTGTTTGCCACTTTGCTGATTTCTCAGGTCTAACTCCATTCGAAAGTCCTGAATGATATGTGTATTCTTTTTCTTCATGCTCATGGGGTGTTATTTATAAATTAAACATGTTTAATTTTGCTAAGTAGTTCTCCTTAGCTGTTGATTCTGTTTTGACACTTTCCACCGTATTCCGCACTTTCTGGATCGCACCATCACTTTTCAGGTTTTTGGTCAAATTGACCATCATTTCCAAGGTCTTGGCTTCGTCGCTATCGCGGGTAATATCAGTTGCTGTTTTTGAAGTTTTAACAATCGTATCCTCTACAATACCGGCCATAACAAGCTCCATATCATTGTAAACGGCCTTTTCGCCTTCGGAGGCTGCGCCAGCATTGATCTGGTTTTCCAGATGCATTTTGTATTCATTCATCTGGTTAAGAAAACCCAGGTTATTAGCCAGATAGCTGTCCTTGATATTGGAGTCAAGGCCGCCAATACTTCCATAGTCAATCTGGTAGTTCGGAATCGTTTGAATGAGCGTATTGATACTTCCCTGGTATGAATTCAGGTTGGTTTTCTGCGTATCCAGTTCAAACTGAAACTGATCCACCTGCAAGTTCAGATTCGAGATACTTTCCTTGAGCTTGTTGTTTTGGTTGGTGTACACAAAAATATCGTTGTTGAACTTCCAGTCAAGCACCAGGTTGTTGTCCGAAACATCCGACTCTTCGGGCACTTCCGAAACCGGCTCATCCACATACCAGTATGGCAAACTCATGTCGGCCACTACCCGGCTGGTTGATGAGCTGTAAAGCAAAATGAAGGTTCCGCCGCGAGGCACACCACCCGTGTGCTCCAGGCCCGGATGCCCTTCAATAAAAGTTTGAAGCATCGATTTCTCCTTGTCTTTTTCCTCCCGCTTTTTGATTAAATCCGCCAGTCCTTTCAGCTTGCTGAAGTTAATGTTGTTCACCGTTTTTTCGAGCGGCGTATAGGCCGAAGCGAAGGTCACTCCTTTGATGCCTTTATTCAGTACAGCTCCCTGAGACACCACTTCCTTGTAATTATTTTCGAAGGAAGCATGGTCAAAGTCAACAATAGATTTGGCCAAGAAATTCTTCGTTTCGGTTATCTTCTGGTTGACCAGATTGGTTTGCTGCGTTGTAAATGCTTTGATCGACATGGAGTTCGACTCGATATTCAACGGGGGAAGTTCATCGTCATTGGCAGCCTGAACCTTGTTGTTCAATTCCACATTGAACACTTTCAGTTCATTCAGATTGTTGACCAACTCATCGCGGTAAAGCTTGTGCATAATTTCCATCCCGTAGTACTTCAGCCCCGGCCAAACCCACGCCCGGCTAAAATCCGTTTCAATCATGATTGGCAGAACCTTGATTGGCAGGTTGTGGGCCCGAACCATACTTTGCAACGTTTCAAAAGCTGTCCGGAAAGGCTGTCCCAAATGCCCTTCAATCCGGAAATGATCATAAGCCGTCAAATCATAACTCAGCGGACTCCGAACCTCGGGCAATTGCGAATACTCCGGCGCGTGGTACGAATAAATGGCGGTTTCCTCGTCCTTTTGCGACCGCTCAAAATCCCAACTTTTAAAGAGCCCATCTTCGCTGCTAACTCGATAGTAAGCAGGTATTGCCTTTTCGCCCAAGTTGGCATGCATTTTTGAAGGGGTAATCTTAAGCGCCTGCTGATCTGTAAAATCGGCAGCCTGAATTAAAGCGCCGAGTCGTTTGAAAAGGAACACACACCGCTGAAGTTTCTCTTTTCCGTGAGATTGAAATGGAGTTTCTACAAAGTGCTGGCGGAAAGGATCTTTCTTGTCTTCTATTTGTGCGGCCGCATCGCCAATAAACACATGCTTGGGCGACAGATTGATATCCGGCAAACAAGCCACATTCAACTGGTAACAAGAATCCAAAAATTCATTGTAAGCCTGCACCAGATCTTTCAAAAAGGCGTACCGGTACTGCTTGCCCGCAGTGGTGGTGGCTCCGGCCAGTTGTCCCAGCTTTTGGTTCCATGCCTGCGTCGGATCTTGGTTGTTAAACGAATCGGCTAGCAGGAAACTTAGTTGCGAATAGGCTGATTTCAAAGCCGCTTGCAGCGCCTGGCTGCTTGATGAGATGATGGACTGATAAGCATTGGCCAGCTTGGTATAGCTGTCAATCGATCCCGGCGTAAGCACCAAACGCTGAATCGAAAGTTTGCTGAGCTGGAAAAAAGATTTGCCGGCTGACAACAGGCTGGCCTGCTTCGAAGCCAATGACTTGGGAACCAACAGCACCCGCAATTGATTGAGCTGTGTTTGCCCTTTGTTGTCGCAGTCGCCGCCGGTACACACATCCGGATCGAACAAATAGCTTTCCAGATAGAGTAAAGCCGCAAAATCACTCAGTTTTTTCTGTGTTTGCTGGCTGAACAGGTTAAAGCTTAGCTGTCCCTCCTTTTTGACTCCCGCCGGCAGCAACTCATAAACCAGGGCATCCTGAAGCATGGGATATTTGGCATTTTCATCCTTAAATAGCCTGAAGTTCGGGAAAGTCGCATCCGAAGGCCATTCCAGCAAATCGCCATCGCTCGTCAAGCCACACCCTTTGGAGAGCTGAACCTGTCGGTTGACCATGCTTAGATGCAAGCCGCAAACCGTGCCGTAGCCATGCAAACTTCGACGGCTCAAGCGGGTTTGCTGATCCAGGTAAGTCACCACCTGGTTGAGCTGTTCTTCGGTTAAGACCTGGTTTTCCTCAAACACCGGGAAATGATCCAGTCTGTTTTTCAATTTTAATAAATTACTTTCCATGATGCTGTTTCTTAAAATGTTGCTGCTAGTTGCTTATCATTATCCTATTAATTTTTCAAAAGAGTCAGTTTCCTAGATCATTATTTTTCATTGAGCCCAAGCTCGTCAAATTCAATATCATCGGGTTTTCATCACCTCCTTCTATGCAATCGTGCAAAGTTCCCTGCGGATAAACGGTATTCAAACGAACCAGGATATCCAACAAATTGCCCAGCGCATTTTTGTATTGGGTAGCCTTTTTCGGAAAGATGGCATGGGCAAACAACCAATCCTGATAGCATTCTTCAAACTCGGACATGTGAATCTCGTCCACCCAGCAAATTTTCGGAAAGATGTGGGCTGGTGTTTCCAGCCGAATGGTTTTCTCCATAAATTTCCGAAAATCCATGTTTTGGAATCGTTTTTCCCAAGCCGGCAAAACCACCGAAATCTGGTACGAATACGGATCTTTAAAAACGCATCCGGAATCGTCGCTTTGGCAGATTTTAAACACCGGGTGTCCTTTTACACGTGGACGAAGCAAGGCATGTTCAACTACGAAGAGCCCTTCGCTATTGTAGTTTGCACGTAAAAACCGCCGCAAATATTTAATGGCTTCCCCGCGTTCTTCGGGTGTTTCAAAATACTCAATCCGTCGTCCAATCACTTCTTTTGTCGGATCCACAATATTGAAATAGTAGCGCCCGTCTGTTGTTTCCTTCAATTCATAGTTCTCCGGATCCACTCCATAGTTTACGCAAGCTTTCATCTCGGCAATGCAATCATCCTTATCCAGGTATCGGGTACTGCTGCTGATTAAAATTTTATCCGTTTCGCTGTCGATCACCCGAAACCGGTATTCCGTCAGGTCATCGTCGTCTTTTTCATCGTAAATGTCGTAATGAATACGCGCCAGATCGCGTCGCTTGTAGTTTCGGATACCAAGCAGGTGGGCCACCCGGTGTTGCAGACCCGACACGTTCAGGGTATTCCACAATTCATCTTTCAGGGTGAAGTTGAACCCCGCCCCCCGGTGACGCGAGATCCATTCGTAATTTTGAAGGAAGTTGGCTTTATCTTCCAGCATGTCGTCGCGCTCGGCCAACTCGCCCGACATGGAGTACATCAGCAAAACATAGTCGTTGAACTGCTCATGAAAACGGGCCAGCAGATGATCCAGAAACTGGTGACGACGGGTGTAAAAAAGCGTTTCATTCTCGCTAATCTGTTTTAGATCATCCAATAAATTGCCCCAATCGGCAAAAAGGCTTTCCCGATCCTCCATCCCTTCCACCAGTTGGGTGAAGTAGGTTTGCTTGATGGTATTATCGGTTGAAAACAACTCCTTCACTCTGGACAATTGGGCGAAATAATTGGCCATCAACTGGTCGAAAAACAACAGATAGGCCTTCAGTTGGCGGGCCTGGGCCTTGCGCTCATTGGATGCGTTGCCAGGCAAGCCAATTTCGCCAATACCATAGTTTACCGGAAATTCGTTCGCTACCGAGACGTATGAGGCAGGATCAACAAACTCCCCGCTAATCATGGCTAAGTCGCTCACTTTTACTGCTTCCTGCGCAGCTTTTTCGGCAGCATTCAATTGCGCCAGTTCGGCGTCAACCAGCTCCTGTTTGGAGCGAAAGGACAGCAAATCCTTGTAAAACACAAAGCGCGACGAATCGGTATCCAGTTGGGCTTGATGATCCTTTTCAATAGAAACCACCCATTTGTCCCAGTTTTCGGGTAATTGAGCCGTATTCGGCTTGATGATTAAATCACGAACCGATTCAACCCCTTCGATATCCATAATCAGATGAATCAAATCGGACAGGTAAATGGTTGATTTCAAACTTGCTGCCTCCAGTTCATCATCATCAATAAACCCACCTGTAAACAGTTGATCCGAATCCTGATACAGCGGTCCATCAAAAATTTCTTCCGCTTTTTTGCCTTTGTCCAGCATTTGCTGCAAGGTGTAGGAACGAACGGATGGCGACAGGTAGTTCTGAACTTCAAAAAGAATCCGGGCTTCCACCTTTTCAATATCGGCATTGGCAGACAAGCCAATTTCGCCGCATATAATGAAGTCCTGAGGAATGATGGGATCCACGCCGGTAAACGTTTCACAGAGATTTCGGTTCGCATTTAAGCGACGGTAAATCTCAGCCAAAACCAGCTTTTCATCTGCAGTCGACAAATCTTCATCATACTCAACAATCACTTGGTACAAGCCATTAATTTCAACCGGATCAAGCGTTGATGAACCTCCCGTCAAGGTCGTCAGTTCCTCTTTTTCCTTATCAAAATAAAGGGACACTTCGCCTTCGCCCTTTTGCAGCCAGGCATTTTTTACGCCGGGAATATCAATCAGCAACTTGCGATAATCAGCGATACTGACTGATCGTGAGGGTAAAGCTTTGATTGCCGACAAGAACTGTTGGTGCATGGCCTGTTCATTGTCTTTTTCCTCGGCCAGCAAATCAGCAATCGGAAAATTGGTACGGTAATCCAAGTCGGTGAGCGCAAAGCAAAGAATTTCGAGAATCGTCACGCCCGGATCGTGGGTGTTATAATCCGTCCACACGCGGCCCGACAGTTCCTGAATATGTTTCAACCCTTCGGAACGCAGCCAATAATAATTCCCGGGATGTTCATCCTGCTTGTTTAGTTTTGGTATGACCGGACTTTCTTTCATCTATTTAGCTGTTGTAGTTATAAATGACATGCTTGCTGTGTGAAACCAAAATGGCCCGCGAATTTGTTGCAACGGCCGATTCAACATCTAGTGGCTGTTTGCCCGAAGCCAGATGAAACATTTTGAAGTGCAACACAAAATCAACGTAGCTTCGGGTTTCAACAAACTTGAGCAAAACTGACTTTTCAATTCGCCCGCCAAAATGAATTTCAGCCCGGCTTCCTGTTGACCAGGGCGACAGAAATTCGATCAGCTCGCGGTTCAATTCTTTTTGATAATATCCAAATTCATAGTTCGTTCTGAACTTTACTTCAAACTCCAGTTGAACTTCTTCGTAAAGGGGATTATTCACATGAATTTTGATCAGTGACGGAGCCAGCGGCTCAATAAACGAGCGGACATCTTCGAGCACGGCTTTGCTCACCCGGGGTTGAAGCACATTCACCGCGTTCCTGTTTTGCAGATCGGGAACCACAATCAGGTTCACGTGGCCCGGCGCCCGGTTCAAGGTTTCGCAGGTATGGTTCAGGCATTTAACCTTGCTGATATCCGGAAACTCCTGCAACACCATCCGTTCATAATCCCACAGGGTAATGGCACGGTTTTTATGGCGCAAGCGCTCACTCACCCGGGTGTAATAAGCCCGGTCTTGCTCTTCCGATCGCCCGCCAAAGCTGGCATACGGTTGCTTCACTTTTTTAATGGCTCCGTTTGGCTTCAGCAGTTTGCTGATGGTTTCGGCTGGCAAATGTGTCAGCAAATGCTCCGGATGCTTTTCCGCTTCAATCAGCTCACCCACGACTGCCTGAGCATGAATATTAACCAACTGGCAAACCGCATCGGGATTGGCCTTGACCGAAGCCCGCAGCCAGACCAATCCGTCAGGCATCCAACTGTGTTCGGTTCCGGTTTCCGCCGGCAGGTTGATTTTCACAATCCCACTTTTTAGCAGTCCTTTCGTAGCATCGGCCAGCAGTTCGTCCGATTGGAGCTCCATCCAGTAGTCGTGTGCCAGAACAGACCAGCGTACCGGTTCCTTTTCCTTCAGCGGATTGGCACTGCCCTCGGCAACCTGAATCAGCAAGTTCAGGATCTGTCCCTTCATGATATTTTTCAAGCCAATAAACAACTCTCCTTGTTGCGAATAGTCCGCCATCAGGGTGATTTCGTTTGCTGATAACCAGTCTGCCTTCGACAACAAATAGCCATGCACTTCGCGCTGACCAAAAGCGCCCAACTGAAAAAACTCCACGTCTTTCTCGCTGTAAGCCGTTTCGCTGGTTTGGCTAAAGTCCACCGTTGACGAAGATGCCTGATAATCGAGTGTGATGCTTTTTATTTTAGGCTGATAAGGTTCTTTAGGCAGAACAAGCGTTCCTTTCACGTATTCAACAGTGGCTTTCACGTATTTTTGCCGGTAATCGCGATGCAGAAAATCATCGAGCAATTCGAATTTGACAAAACCGTTCTTGGGTGTTCCGGTTTGAATCTGCACCTTGGGAAGCTTGAATTTCAATAAATTATTTCCGGGGAAAAAATTATACTTCTTCTGAATCAGATTGAACCCCTTCGTTCCGCTTGACAGGCTCAACTGAGCGTTGATCAGAACCTGTGGAATGAGTGAAACCAACAACGGATTCTCTGAAACCGTGTAGGTTGCCCGGCTTTGATTATTCGAGGTATCGAATAGGCTAATCGTCTTGGTACTGATTTGATCGTTTTTATTGCGATAGCTCAGGCTGGCCTTAAACTGGTTGTTCGACAGCGTATAGCCGCTGTAGTAACTCCGGAGATTGGATGCGGGCACATCCATCCAGTCAACGTGGATCTTGAACTCATTCATTTTTTTTGTGAAAGCCTCCTCATACCCCAGATCGAACGACGAACCGCGCACAGGCTCCGAGCCAAAAGGCAGGAAAGCCTTGGCAGGATCCAGGCTTCCCTGGTCATTCTGAAGTGTCAACGAACTGATATCCGAGACCTCCACATCAATTCTAGCGGTTTCGAGTGAAACTCCCTGCAAAAAGTCATTCAAATAACTGGAAGATGAAGTATCCGGAACCACTTTCATGGTTGGGAAGATTGAGCGAAAGTTACCATCCAGAACCGAACTGTTGTAATAGGCAACCGGTTTTTCTGCTGCCGGCAGGTTCAGGACGAATTGTAACTGAAAGCGCCCGGATACTTTTCTCAGGGAAGGGGTTGAATGGTATGGTCCTAACCATTCTTCCTCACCACTCAAATAAATTTTCAAAGCCTGATTAAGAACAGAAGCTGGGATATCAAAATCATCATCGGCACGCAAGCTCAGCGTCACAGTAATCTTTCTTGTTCCTTCCTGTAGCCATAAAACAGGGCTGGACAATGCAAAGCCAACAGCGGCTTTGTCAAAGCTGGTTTTCCCGAATGGCGGCCACTTCGCATCATCTTCAGGCAATTCCTCTTCCAAGCCATCAAGGGTGTTTGCCGCTTCACCGGCATGGACCAACTGGTTGTTTTCCGAATCGACCAAAATCGACTTGACGGTTTCAACCGTTGCGTGATTGACAATGATATCTTTGTTCAACCCGTAAACCAACTCCTGCCCTGCTTCATCTTTTCCTGCTTTCAGAGCAGTTCCGGCCTTGAGCAAGGCTGGCTCCACATTTTTGGCCAGCTCAAACAGCACATGCACCTGGTCGGCAACCGGACCTTTGGGTTGAATTCGAAGGACATCACGAAAGAACGTATCCAGATGTTTTTTCGTCAGCCCGTTGAGCTGGTTCTGCTGCTTGTTGAACAAGCGCAGAAACGACAGGAATAGACTGGCCTGTGGCGACAGCTCACCAGTTAACACGGCTTCCGGATGATCTTTTAATTGCTGAAGGAAAGCCTGCCAGTCACCATCGATTTGGTTTTCCAGGTTGTAAAAATTGAGCAGACCCGCAAACTCATAGGCATAGTCGATCAAATCGCTTTCCGAGCGGCCGTCGATTTGTACAGATGACGGCTCCAAATCTTTCGGATAACGGGCAGCCTGGCTGGTTCCATCGCGGACAAGAACAGGGATATGGTCGTTACAATCTTTCATTTCTTCACATTTGTGCCTTCATTGATGTAAAATGGGTAGACATAGTTTTTTCTTGAATTGGTCGAACTGATGGTATATTCAAGCAGGATATTCACCAGCCCCTGATTTTCACCATCGTTGTATAAATCAATTTTATGTAGCAGAATTCGTGGTTCATGGTACAAAATGGCTGTTTCAACCAGGTTGGAAATGTAGGTTTTCACCGAAACGCTCAACGGCTCAAAAATCATGTCTGTCAAATCGCAGCCAAAATCGGGATGCATGATCCGTTCACCCAGCCGGGTAGACAACAAAATCTCAAGGCTTTCTTCAATATCTTTTTCATCGGAAGACATGTTGACCTGCCCGGCTTTCTTCGAAAAGGTGGGCGGAAAGCTCCAGCCGGTTCCTAAAAATGAGGTGTATCGTTCGTTGTTTTCCATGATGCTTGATATTTGATACTTAATGCTTGATACTTAATGCTTGATGCTTGATACTTGATTAACCTCCGATAATCACCGTAGGGGAACCAATAATGATTGTTCCGCCGTGTGCGGTTGAGTCGCCCATGCGGGCAGCAGGCATGCCACCAATCAACACGGTGCCCGAGCCTGCCACGATGGTGTCGGGCGGGCCGGTACAAGTCAGTAAATCGCCCACCCGTGCGGCAGGCATACCGCCAATTAATACGGTTGGACATCCCGGTGGCAAGATTGGCCCGCCAACATGCGGAACTGTTCCGTTTACCATCGGACAAACATGCATATCTCCTACTCTTGCTGCTGGTGGCATCGTTTTCGTTTTTAGTTAATTTGTACCAATGAACCTTCAACCTTAAGCACACCGGACGACTTAAGCTCGGTCATGCCGGATCCTTCTACCGTCATATTCGCCGAAGCTTTCATCTCCACATTGGTTCCTTCAAAAGTGAGGTTACCCCCCGCTTTCAGAATCAGATCTGTCGCTGCCTCCAGTGTGATGCCGGAACTATTCATCGTAATGCTGTTTCCGTTTTCATCTTCGAGCAAAAAATCGCCCGAGTCTTCGCTCAGTTGTAGTTGCTTTCCGCCAGGAGTGCTGATGGTGATGCTTTTCTCATCATCGTTGAAAACCAGCTTAAGCCCATCGCGGCTGGCATAGCCTTTTTCGTGATTGTCGTCTTTGGCCTCAAAGGCTGCGGGTTTCGAACTGCTGTTCAGCATGCCCAGCACCACGGCATCGCGTGGGTCATCGTTCAAAAAACCGACAATAACTTCGTCACCAATTTCGGGCCTGAAGAATGTGCCGCGGTTATCGCCCGCATCCAGCGTGGCTATTCGCGACCAGATTCCTTCATCCTGGTTCGAAACCATCGGTAGTTTTACCTGGATACGAAATTCGCCTTCCGGATCGCCTTCCAAAGCGGAAACGATCCCGATCTGCAAGCCATTAACTCCCGGTAAAACACCCGAAGCCGGCTGATCCATCACCTCTTTCAGGTGATGGCCTAACCAATTTTCATCCAGTCCAAACTGAACGTGTGAAATCCAGCCACCCTGCGAAATCTCATGGTTAACCGATGACACAAAGACATTGCCGTTGAAGCGGTCGCCCAGACCATTCAGCTCAATCAAATGACCCGGTCTCACGTCGGGGAAGCCTTGAAAGCTTAAGCGTCCTCTGATTTTAGAAAGCTTGCTCTTCAACTTTCTGCCATCGATCCACGACTGTAGTTCATCCGATTTTAGCTGCCCACCATGTTTCATCTGGAATTTTTCCACCCCCGTTGTTTCGGCCAAATCCGAACTGCTCAAATTACCCGGTTCCGGGCTTCCATCATCGGCCGAACCGAGCTCAAGCACTTCCAGGCTGGTGTTGTCCCACGATTGGCCGTTCACTTCGGCATACTGACTGCGGGCATCAATTTCGGCTTCAAACTCCAGAATATTGGCTCCGTAGGTTAAACTCAAAACCGGCTCGCTGCTTAAATCAGGCGCTTTCAAGCTGAGTTTGCCATCCTCCGCAAAAATCAATTTATTGCAGGCTTCGGCCCGGCTCAGCAGAAAGTCCCAATCAGTCGCATGCATTTGCACCAAACGTGCGTTGCTAAAAGCCGACGTTTCAATCTCATCCGCTTCCAGCCCGTTTTCTCCGGCCAGTTGCTCACAAACATCGCTATCCTTCATATCGTGAAAGTAGCGGCTGTTGCGGTTTAAAGTCATTTTGTAGGCCTTGTCGCGGCATTCAATCATCAAAACCGACGAATTGTTTTTGCGGGTTTTCAGCGCATGCTTGGTAATCACCCCTTTAAACAGGCTTTTTTCTTCGGAATTGTATCCCACCTGAATTTCCAGCTCGTTGCCGGGTAAAAACAGCTCACCACTGCTGATGGCAAAATCTTCGTCGGATGCAGAACCATCACGAATGTTTACTTTGGCAAAAGCAATCCGGTTCACTTCCTTGACAATTTGGATTCCCATGATTCCAACGGTATTGGGAACGGGCTCACCGTTGATCAAAAGCGTGCTGGTCACGACTTCCGAAGGAGAAGAAATGGGTATGTTGCGCTCGTTGGTCATCGTTTGGTTTTATCAATTGGCGGAAAATGAATCCGCGTACCGACATCAATTTGCCTTAAGCTCCGCAGCTTATTGACCTTAGCCACTTCGCGGTAATAGCCGGGGTCGTTATAAATCCGGTGTGCCATCAAGGGTAAATTCTCCTGCTCCTTTAAGATCCGAACATGCGTTAAATCCGGAGACTTCGAACGTTCACGGGCAACCCGCAGGGAATCGGCCATTGATTCAACAAACACACATTTGGCTTTGGCCCGCAGCGGTGTACCATCGGGATTGAACAAAGAATAGGTGATGGTCAGATCCTTTAACTTCCCCCGGAACAAAAAGCTCCCCCACTGAATTTGCAGTAAATTGGGAGCGTGCGTATCGCCATTGTATTTAAACACAATGCTTTTGAACCGGGCTAGCTGATCATCCACTGTTTCGCTTGTTTTTAAGCCGAGTATATTGGCTCCCGGAAGCGGGCTATTCGCCAAAACCCCTGTTCCATCGAACAGCAGATCCGTTTCAAAATTCTGTGGCTTTTGCACCCGGAACCGAACATCGGCCCCGGTCGTTCCATCGGCTTGCGACTCATCGAACACCGTGCTAAACTTCTGCTTGATCTGTTCGGGATTGACCAACACTTCATACTCAAAATCATCGCCCGAACGCGGATTAAACGGTTCGGT
>JAGXIR010000114.1 GCA_024635605.1 Sunxiuqinia sp. | reverse complement strand
ATCAGTACTGTTCTTTTGAAGCTTCTCAAGTGCTTCCACTTCCTCTTTTTTTAGTGTTACATATCTCATAATGAGATAAATATAGCTAAATTATTGCATTAAACCTACGAAATACGACATTATTTTATTCTGAATACTTAAGTTTCTTCCGAAGAAGAAAAAAGTGAAAAAAGATATGAACTGATCATTTTGGGCCGAAAAACATGCTGAAACTCCGACGAACGAACTTTTCGGCCCTAAATTCATCATCAAATAGGCCTCGTTTTTTAGGCCGATCCTAACAATTATCAGCAAATGAACGTCATATTTTGTCTATTTTTCCGGCCAAAATTTTCAATATTAATCCGGAAGAACATGAAGAAAATTAATCCTGTTTTATTACTTATTCTGGCTATTTTTGTTTCTTGTAATTCATCCAACGAAACAAAGACCGCCATGGACAACCCATTTTTGAAACCATACGACACGCCTTTTGAGGTACCTCCTTTTGAACAGATTGAAGTTGCGCACTATTTGCCTGCTATTGAGGAGGGAATCAAACAACATCAACAAGAAATTGAGGTGATTACGAATGATTCCGAAGCGCCGACTTTTGAGAATACCATCCTGGCTTTTGATGAAGCTGGTGATTTGCTGGAACGGGTAACCACCGTGTTTTTCAACCTGAACTCGGCCAACACCAACGAAGATATGCAGGCTTTGGCACGCGAAATTTCACCTAAAGTAACGGAGCATAGCGACAACATCATGCTGAATAAAGACTTGTTTCAGCGGGTGAAAGCGGTATACGACCAGCGCGAAAGCCAGAACCTGGACGACGAGCAGATGCGCGTGCTAGAGAAATACTACAAGGATTTTGAACGCAGTGGTGCGAATTTGTCGGACGAAGACCAGACGAAATTACGCGAGCTTAACCAGGAATTGTCAAACCTGCGCCTGCAATTTGGCGAGAACCTGCTGGCCGAAACCAACAAGAACTTTCAGTTGGTGGTTGACAACGAGGCCGACCTGAGTGGCTTACCTGCGGGCGTGATTTCTGCTGCTGCCGAAGAAGCCGACAAAGCAGGAATGACCGGCAAATGGGTTTTCACCTTGCAAAAGCCGAGTTTCATCCCATTCCTGCAATATGCCGACAATCGCGATTTGCGCGAACAAATTTATCGTGGCTACTTTATGCGTGGCGACAACGATAACGATTTTGACAACAAAGACGTGCTGGCCAAAATGGTGGAGTTGCGGCAGGAAAAAGCCCAATTGCTGGGTTTTGACAACCACGCCGTTTACATTACCGATAATAACATGGCCAAAACGCCGGAAAATGTGTATGATTTTCTGTATAAACTTTGGAAACCCGCATTGGAAGTCGCCAAGCAGGAACGGGCTGAAATGCAGGCCATCGTTGATCGCGAGGGTGGCAATTTTCAGCTCGCCTCATGGGATTGGTGGTATTATGCTGAAAAACTTCGCAAAGAAAAATATAACCTGGATGAAGAGGAACTGAAACCTTACTTCAGCCTGGAGAATGTGCGTGATGGTATTTTCTATGTGTCCAACCAATTGTATGGTGTTCAATTCGAGCGCCGCGAAGACATTCCGGTTTATCATCCCGAAGCGGAAGCCTGGGAAGTGAAAGAAGCTGATGGAACGCACGTTGGAGTCTTGTACATGGATTTTCACCCGAGAGACGGGAAAAGGGTCGGAGCATGGAACACGGGTTACCGCGACCAGGCCTACAAAGACGGACAGAAAGTTCAGTACCCGATCACTTCGATTGTGTGTAACTTTACGCGTCCAACGGGCGATACGCCAGCGCTGCTCAACTTTGATGAAGTAACGACTTTCTTTCACGAGTTTGGACACGCCCTGCACGGCTTGTTTACCGATGGGCCTTACCAGCGCACTGCCGGCAATGTTCCACGCGATTTTGTGGAGCTGCCTTCGCAAATCATGGAAAACTGGGCTGCCGAACCCGAAGTGTTAAAAGTGTATGCCAAGCATTATAAAACCGGCGAGGTGATTCCGGATGAGCTGGTTCAGAAATTGGTCAACAGTGGCCATTTCAACCAGGGATTTGCTACGGTTGAATACCTGGCTGCTGCCTTGCTGGACATGGATTGGCACACGCAGGAGTTTAGCGGCGATGTTCGTGCTTTTGAGAAAACAGCACTCGACCGGGTGGGCTTAATTGATGAAATCATCCCACGTTACCGCAGTACGTATTTCTCTCACATTTTTGCCGGCGGATATTCGGCAGGCTACTATGTATATATTTGGGCCGGAGTATTGGATACCGACGCTTTTGCAGCGTTTAAGGAATCAGGCGACTTGTTTAATCCTGAATTGGCGGCCAAATTCCGCACCTTGTTGGCCAAGTCAGGGTCTGACGAAGGCATGGTGATTTATCGCGCCTTCCGGGGGCAAGATCCTTCTCCTGAATATTTATTGCAAAAACGGGGACTGAAATAGCCTCTGGTTTAACGATTTCATTTAAAAGAGCCTTGTGGACCAGTATCCGTAAGGCTCTTTTTACTTGCTATTTTAGGTGCTTGTTTATACGCTCGGATTTTTACTGATTATTGATGTAGCGAAATTTTGGGGTGTACGACAAAATTCCTATTTCTTACATTAAACAACGAAATGCGCGAAAAGCACGAAAAGAAAAATTGCCATGCAATTTTCAATCCGTCAAAAGCTCCCGATTACACCGGGACAAGCCGGACAAGTTACGTCGAAGACGTATCCCTTTTTGTGTCTTTCGCGTTTTTCGTTGTCATTAAATGTAGTTTTTACAATTCCCTCATGAAATCGGGGTTGATTTGTGAAATTATTGCTGAAAAGGGAATCTTGTCGTACACCCAATCTAAGTCGAACTCAGAATAATTTCAATACCTTTTGTACATTGCACACCTCAAAATTAATGCTGACTTTGACCTGTATGAATGATTTGTTGAAAAACCACATCAAGCTTCATTTCGTCGTTTTTATTTATGGTTTCACAGCCATCCTTGGAAAACTGGTTACTTTGCCCGCCGCCGAAATGGTTTGGTATCGGATGCTCATCGCTTTTGTGGCTTTGGGATTGTTTCTCAAATACCGCAAGCGTTCCATTGCTTATCCTCCGCGTGTTATTTGGCAAATGCTGGGTGTTGGTCTGGTGGTGGCTTTCCATTGGATCACCTTTTTTCATGCAGTCAAGATTTCCAATGTGTCGGTTACTTTGGGTTGCCTGGCGTCAACAACCTTATTCACCAGCATTCTCGAACCCATCATTGTGAAACGACGAATCATTTGGGTCGAAGTGATTATAGGGCTGATCATTATTCTGGGTCTTTATCTCATTTTTCAATTTGAATTTCGCTACAAATGGGGGATTATTACTGCACTGACTTCGGCTTTCCTGGCCGGTTTATTTACGGTACTCAATAAAACCTTCATCACCAAATACAATCCCGTTGCCATCAGTTTTTATGAGATGGGCAGTGGCTTTGCAGGCATCACACTTTTTTTGTTGCTGAGTGGGCGGTTTTCGTCAGGTTTTGTGGCTCCGGTGCCGATGGACTGGTTGTGGTTAGTTATTTTGGGTATCGTTTGCACGGCCTACGCTTACGTGGTTTCCATCGATGTAATGAAGGTGCTCTCGGCTTATTCGGTGGTGCTCACCATTAATATGGAACCGGTTTATGGCATTGTGATGGCGTATTTTATTTTCAAGGATTCGGAGTACATGTCGGCTGGGTTTTATATTGGAACCGCGGTCATTTTGTCTGCGGTGGTACTTTATCCTTTTATTCTCCGGAAGTTGAACAAGCGGGTAGAAGTGGTCTAACAGGTGGTTTCTTTTAGTCTGAAATTATGCCTTGCTTTTTTTGCATTCGGTTTTCGTATGTTATCTTTACTTCCGTCATTTGCTCCAAAATCCGTTAGGACGAAGCGTGGCATAACCTAAAACGATAACAACCTGATTAATCTGATTCCTATGAGGAGCTATTTACCGTTTCTGTTCATCCTATTTTTCACTTCGGCAGCTTCGGCCCAGTCGTTTAGCTCATTTGGCTCGTCAAACTTGCCGCTGGTGGTTGTCAATACCGGCGGTAAAACCATTCCAGACGACCCGAAAATTGAGGCGGATATGGGGATTATTTGGAATGGACCTGGAGAAACCAACGCGTCAACCGACGCCTTTAACGATTACAATGGTAAAATTGGTATCGAACGTCGCGGATCTTCCTCTCAAGGTTTTCCAAAGAAGTCGTACGGGTTAGAGTTGAAAAATGATATTGGAGAGGATCTTGACGCTTCCTTGTTGGGAATGCCCGCCGAAGAGGACTGGATTTTGTATGGTCCGTATTCCGATAAAACCCTGATTAGAAACGTACTTATTTTTACGCTTGATGCAGCACTGGGCCACTATTCGCCCCGGTGCCGCTTTGTCGAGCTGTTTTTAAACAACCAGTACCAGGGCGTGTACGTGCTAATGGAGAAAATTAAGCGCGATGATCTTCGTTTAGATTTGGCGAAGTTAAATCCCGATGAATTATCGGGCGAAGATTTGACAGGCGGCTACATCATCAAAATTGACAAAAACACCGGAAGCGGCGGAAGTGGTTGGCATTCTGACTACTTGAACAAGGCCAACCGGCGCACTTTTTTTCAATACGAAGTTCCGAAGTTTGATGAGATTCAACCCGCGCAAAAGAACTACATTCAAGATTACATCGATTTGGTTGAAAAGGCTCTGAACGACAATAACTTTGACGGAACGAATGGCTTTCGTCAATTGGCCGATGAGGATAGTTTTATCGATTACATGATTATGAATGAGCTTTCGAAAAATGTCGACGGCTATCGGTTAAGTACTTTTTTGCACAAGGATAAGAACGGAAAATTGAAGTTAGGCCCGATTTGGGATTTTAACCTGGCCTTTGGGAATGCCAATTATTATAATGGTGAATCGACTTCGGGCTTTCAGTTTGAGGCCAGTTTGGGAAATGACGACTGGCAAAACCCGTTTTGGTGGCCGATTTTGTTTGAGGACAATACCTTTCGCCGAAAACTGAAAGACCGCTGGAGCAGCTTGCGCGAAAATCAGTTGTCTGACCAACGAATTACCACCGTGGTGGATAGTTTAACCAACCTGCTAAATGACGCTCAGGACAGGAATTTTCAGAAATGGCCGGTACTAAGCACCTGGGTTTGGCCCAACGCCTATGTTGGAAATAGCTATTCGGCAGAAGTGAGCTGGCTAAAAAGCTGGATTAACAATCGCCTCAGCTGGCTGGATACAAACATTGGCGGTCTGTATGTTGGCACGTCTGACCTGGCGCAAAATCAGGAAGTTCAGGTTTTTCCCAATCCCTTTCGAAATGACCTTCACCTAAAGTTGAGTCCGAACCTCGGGGGCAATTTGAGTTGGATGATTTATACGGTTCAGGGTACTAAAGTGGCTGGGAATATTCTTCAGCCAGAAAGTGATCAGGTGACCCTCGATGATGCCGGGCTCAGGGTGATTCCGCCTGGCGTTTATTTTATCCGGATCATGCAGGACGGTCAGGTGTTGCTCAATCAAAAGCTGGTGAAGCAATAGATTGCGGGTGGCGATAGCTGGAACATAGAACTGATTGGCAAAGGTTAAAGTCACCAATTTACAATTCCATGATTTAAGCCTCGTGGAAAATCGTCCCTGAAATTTCTTCTGTTACCGCTATTGGTAATACAGATCAGCTTATCTTTCCTGCATTTCATCTATTGGATACGAATTATATGATTGGATCTAAATTTATATGTAAGTGAGCCTGCCCTTATCAGTGCTATTAAGAATCAATTTAAATAAAGAGATCCACTTATTTAATATATAATTGTTGTTGTCATTCTCATAATAATCCTATATTTTCGAAATACCAACTAAGGTAAAATAATAATATTTGTAATTATTCTGATTTTCAATGAACATGATCACCCTTTTAATTAGTCTCAAATAAAAATTTAGCATGAAAAAAAAGTATTTATTACTCGCGATGGGGGCAATACTGTCGTTAAGCGCACTATGTCAGGAAAAACAAACGAGAGTAAGCTTTTACAATGGAGATCGAATTTCGTTAAGTTTGTTCGCAACCAGCAAATTTTATCCTGAAGTTCAAGTGGAAAGTAATCATCTGGAGATTCAGGATGCCCGATACGCTTTCCTGATCCGGAATGATATCCCTGTAAAGGAACTCGCTCTTTCCTGGGGAATTGGGTACAGTTACTCCGATTTATACGAAAGTTACTGTGTGTTGCCCATTGAACTGCGCAAAACAAATGTGTTTAGCGAGCATGTGTCCCTGTCTATTGGTATTGAATTAGCTAGCGACCTAATTGAAGAAACCAGAATAAAGCCATTAGTTGGCGTATCAATTAGTTTTTAAACCTATCAAAAATGAAATAATCGTGAAAAGCCAGTTTGAAAGAGCTGGCTTTTCATATTTATAGAACTGCCGTGTTTTTGCTGGTACGGTATAATAAGATTCAATTCAATTTAAGCTGCTTTGGAGGATTTGTTTATCTTTGCCCCATCCTAAAAACAGATTCATGCAAGAGAAAATTTTGATCCTCGATTTTGGTTCGCAATACACCCAATTGATTGGCCGCCGGGTGCGCGAATTGAATATCTACTGTGAGATTTATCCTTACAACCATTATCCCGAAATTGACGAAACCGTAAAAGGGGTCATTCTGAGTGGAAGTCCGTTTTCGGTCCGCGACAAAAATGCACCGAAGCCCGATCTTTCAAAAATAAAAGGAAAACTGCCTTTGCTGGGCGTATGTTATGGTGCACAATACATGGCCCATTATTTTGGAGGCGAAGTACTGCCATCCGACTCGCGCGAATATGGCCGAGCTAACCTGGGATTTATCGATCAGGAAAGTGAACTGTTTAAGAAAATGACTTTGGGTACACAGGTGTGGATGTCACACGGCGATACGATTGAGCGCCTGCCTGAAAATTATACCATCATTGCATCAACCGCTGATGTGAAGAACGCGGCCTTTAAAATTGAAGGCGAAACCACCTACGCCATTCAGTTTCACCCCGAAGTTTACCACACCACCGAAGGCAAGCAACTGCTGCAAAATTTTGCGGTCGACATTTGTGGGTGCAAGCAAGACTGGACGCCAACTTCGTTTGTTGAAACCACGGTAGCTGAGCTGAAGAGAAAGCTGGGCAATGATAAAGTGGTGCTCGGTTTGTCGGGCGGCGTCGATTCATCGGTTGCCGGCGTGTTGCTGCACCAGGCCATCGGCAAAAACCTGACCTGTATTTTTGTTGACAATGGTTTGTTGCGTAAGGATGAGTTTGAATCGGTTCTAGATTCCTATAAAGATATGGGGCTGAACGTGATTGGTGTTGATGCCAAACAAAAATTTTGGGACGATTTGAAAGGGGTGACCGATCCGGAAGGCAAACGAAAAATTATCGGTCGCGACTTTATTGAAGTCTTTGATGCCGAAGCACACAAAATTCAAGAAGTGAAATGGCTGGCACAGGGAACCATTTACCCTGATGTGATCGAGTCAATTTCCGTGAATGGCCCATCGGCAACCATCAAGTCGCATCACAATGTGGGTGGCTTGCCCGAAAAAATGAACCTGAAAGTGGTGGAGCCGCTCAACCTGCTTTTCAAAGATGAAGTTCGAAGGGTGGGAAAAGCGTTAAACATCAAAAAAGAATTGCTTGGCCGTCATCCTTTTCCGGGGCCGGGATTGGGTATTCGTATTTTGAGCGATGTGACGCCGGAAAAAGTCCGCATTTTGCAAGAAGCCGATGCCATTTTTATTAATGGCCTGCGTGAGTGGAACTTGTATGACGATGTTTGGCAAGCGGGTGTGATGCTGTTGCCGGTGCAGTCGGTTGGCGTTATGGGCGATGAGCGTACCTATGAAAATGTAGTGGCGCTGCGTGCCGTCATGTCAACCGATGGAATGACTGCGGATTGGGTACATTTGCCGTATGAGTTTCTGGCCAAAATATCGAATGCAATCATCAACAAAGTTCGGGGAATCAACCGCGTAGTTTACGATATCAGCTCCAAACCACCCGCAACCATTGAGTGGGAATAATCAGAAGTTGGTTTAAGAAATAATTAAAGAACCGATCAGTATGCTGGTCGGTTTTTTAATTGATGGCCGTAATCTTTCCGTTTCGTTCGGTTGCTCGTGTGAACACTTTTTGTTGTTTAACACTTATTAAGGTGTACCTTTTGATCCGGGGCAGATATTCTTTTATCTTTACCGGTTCGAAAAATTTAAGAATCAAAGACCATGATGACACAATTAAAGAAAACAATAGCCATTGGGTTCGTCCTGACTTTTGGATTGATGACAATGAGCAATCCGGTACAGGCACAAGATGTGCAGGCTAACATGATGAAGTATGGACGCTTGTTGCAGTTGATTGAAAGTAACTACGTTGATACCACGAATATTGAAAATCTGACGGAAAAAGCCATTGTTGAAGTCCTCAAGCAACTTGACCCGCATTCGGTTTATATTTCCAAAGAAGAAGTTGAAAAAATGAACGAGCCCCTGCAAGGGAGTTTTGAAGGGATCGGTATTTCATTCAATATTTTTAAAGATACGTTATTGGTTGTCGCAACTATTCCCGGCGGGCCTTCCGAGAAAGTGGGTTTGCAGGCTGGCGATCGTATTGTGCAGGTCGACAATAAAGATATTGCCGGCATCGGAATCGAAAATAGTGATGTGTTTGAAATGCTTCGCGGAGACAAAGGAACGGTTGTTAACCTGAAAGTTCTTCGAAACGGGCAGAAAGATATGCTGGACTTTCGGATAATTCGCGACAAAATTCCGATTCACAGCCTGGATGCTTCGTACATGATTAACGACGAAACAGGCTACATTAAACTAAACCGTTTTTCGGCTACGACAACCGACGAGTTTTTTGATGCCATAAAGGCGTTGAAACAAAAGCCGGGTTTTCAGAATCTGGTGTTGGATTTGCGTGGCAACGGCGGCGGGTACCTAAAAGCGGCCATCGAGCTGGCTGATCAGTTTCTTGGAGCTTTTAAAATGATTGTTTACACCGAAGGCGAAAATAACAAACGAAAAGACTATAAAGCTTCTGCATTGGGAGAGTTTGAACAAGGAAAATTGGTGGTGCTGATTGACGAAGGTTCTGCTTCGGCCAGTGAAATTGTTGCCGGTGCCATTCAGGATTGGGATCGTGGTGTGATCATCGGACGGCGATCGTTTGGTAAAGGCCTGGTTCAGCAACCCTATTTTTTAAACGATGGCTCCATGGTTCGGCTGACGACGGCTCATTACTACACTCCGAGTGGGCGGGGGATTCAAAAGTCATATGATGAGGGAGTTGAAGCTTATCGAAGTGATTACCGGAAACGGTTTGAAGCTGGTGAATTTTTCACTCGTGATAGCATTCATTTTGATGAGGAATTGATGTTTGAAACCCTGATCAACAAGCGGACGGTTTATGGTGGAGGCGGGGTTATGCCCGATATTTTTGTGCCCATGGATACTTCTATGCGTTATGGCTACTTCAACCAAATGGTGCGAAAAAATATTGTTTATACGGCCACTTTGGGCTATCTGGATATAAACCGGAGCGAGTTTACACAAAAATACCCTTCGTTTGAAACCTATCAAAAAAACTTCGTAGTTGAAGATGAGCTGATCGAAAAAATGCTGGCTGAGGCCGACAAGGAAGGCATTGAACGGGAAGATGAAAGTGTTGCTTTTGCCCGGCCCATCATTAAAGAGCAGGTAAGAGCGTTAATTGCCCGTGATCTATTTGGACAAAGCGAGTTCTATCAGATTATAAATGAGGATAATGATGTGATTAAGGAAGCTCTAAAGGTCTTGAAAAACAGCTCGGAGTATAAGAACCTTCTGGTAGAGAACTAACGAATGACTGATTCCTTATTAATCTGGCTGACGGCTAATTATATCGAGTTGCTTGGGGCCGTCCTGGGTTTTGCATACATTTTTCTTTCCATACGTCAGCATATTTTTACCTGGCCTGTTGGCTTGGTCACTTCGGCGATATACGTTTATGTGTTTCTTGTTTCGAAATTTTATGCCGACATGCTTCTGCAAGTCTATTATGTGGGCGTTAGCATATATGGTTGGTATTTTTGGTTGAAAGGAAATCCCAATTCAGATACTGAATTGAAAGTGAGCCGGATGCCACGCAAGTTTTATCTTCCGCTTATTGGGATCACCATCGTTTTATTTTTAGTTTTTCTTTTTGGGTTGAAGTATTACACCGATTCTCCGGTTCCTTTTGGCGATTCGTTAACTACTGCCATGAGCATTGTTGCTACCTGGATGCTGGCCCGAAAATACCTGGAACATTGGCTGATCTGGATTTTTGTCGATTTTTTCTCTGCTTTTCTTTATGGATTTAAAGGTTTGTGGCCAACGGTGATCTTATTTTTGGTTTATACCGGTATGGCAGCTGTGGGATACCGCAGTTGGAGAACCGACTTAAAAAAGCAGTATGCGTAAAATCATCCGGATAGCGATTACAGGCCCCGAATCAACGGCAAAAAGTACCTTGGCTCAGGCATTGGCCGATCATTTTAAAGGCACTTTTTATCCGGAATATGCCCGCGAATACTTCCGGGAACATTCAACTGAATATACTTACCACGATTTGGAACTGATTGCTAAAAAGCAAATTCAGCAATACCATGAATCTTCAAGCTGCCGGAAGGATATGGTTTTTTTCGATACCTGGCTGATCATTACCAAGATTTGGTTTCAGTGGGCTTACCAAACCGAGCCCGCTTGGCTGGAGAAGGAAATTTCGAACCTGCCCATTGATTTGTATTTACTTTGTTTACCCGACATTCCCTGGGAACCCGACCCCTTGCGGGAGCATGGTGGTGAAGACCGGCTCCGGTTATTTAATGCTTATAAATCAGAATTGATCCAAAGGAAGTTGAAATTTGAAGAAATTGGTGGGCTTGGAGAGCAGCGGGTTGAGAATGCCATTCAGGCTGTTAAGTCTTTGTTCCATTCCTGATTTGTTTTTTGTCTTTCCTTGTTTTTCAGTAATAAAAACGAGACTTTTGTTTGAGTATAAATCTCCAGTCAAGTATTCTAAAATCAAAAAAAAATAGTCCGATGAAAATTGCTGCAGACATTACACAACTGATTGCCAATACGCCGATGGTTGAATTGAACCGGATGACGAAGGGGTGTGTAGCTCGTGTTATTGTCAAGCTGGAATCACAGAATCCGGGTGGTTCGGTGAAAGATCGCTTGGCTTTGGCCATGATCGAGCGTGCCGAAAAAGAAGGTCTGATCAATAAAGATACGGTTATTATTGAGCCAACCAGCGGAAATACAGGCATTGGATTGGCCATGGTTTGTGCAGTAAAGGGGTACACCCTGAAAATTGTGATGCCCGAAAGCGTTTCGAGGGAACGCAGGATGATTTTGCGGGCTTATGGTGCTGAATTGGTACTCACCTCGGCGAAAGGCGGAATGCGCGAGGCAATTGAGCAAACAGAGCAACTGGGCCACGAGTTGAAAAATGTTTTTATTCCCATGCAGTTTGCCAATCCAGCCAATGTGGAAATGCACCGGAAAACAACCGCGCTCGAGATTTGGAATGATACGGATGGCATAGTCGATGTTTTTGTGGCCGGAGCCGGAACGGGTGGAACCATTACCGGAGTGTCGGAAGTGCTGAAAGAGAAAAAGCCATCGGTTTACAGTGTCGTTGTTGAGCCTCAAAACTCATCGATATTATCCGGTAATCCGCCGGGATCGCATAAAATTCAAGGGATTGGTGCCGGTTTCATTCCGAAAGTATTGAACACCAAAATTTATGATGAAGTTTTTCAGGTGTCGGACGACGATGCATTAGAGACAGCCCGCTCGCTGGCAAAGGAAGAAGGCTTGTTTTGCGGAATATCTTCGGGAGCGAATGTGTATGCTGCTTTGGAAATCGCCAAACGAGCCGAAAACAAAGGTAAATGCGTCGTTGTTATTGTATGCGATACCGGTGAACGATATTTAAGTACAACCTTATTTAATCAAGAAAAAGATGCAATCTGATTCAAAAATTCTAAGCATTCTAAATAAAACAGTCGATCAGCTTTCAACTCCGAAAAGCTATGATCAGGTTTGTCATGAACATCGGCTGGGAGAACCGTTACCATCAACTGAAAAATTGGCTCGGATTGTTAATATGATCCGTGAAATTCTTTT
>JAGXIR010000113.1 GCA_024635605.1 Sunxiuqinia sp. | reverse complement strand
TCATTCCATTTTTGCCCGTATCCTGCGGGTTGAATCGGAAGCACTTGGCTATCCTTCGAATTTCACCATTTACGATTCAGCTGATTCCAAAAGCCTGATCAAAACGATCATTAAAGAATTTAAGCTGGATGATAAAACCTATAAACCCAACGTGGTTTCCAGCCGAATATCAGCAGCAAAAAACAGCCTGATTACACCCGCAGCCTATGCTACCAATACCCAGGTCAGAGAATACGACATGAGCATCCGGATGCCACGCATTGCCGAAATTTACAAAGAATATGCCCGCCGTTGCTTTTTGGCCGGCGCCATGGATTTTGACGATTTATTACTGAAAACCAACATCTTGTTTCGCGACAACAAAGCTATCCTTCAAAAATACCAGCAACAATTTGACTATATTTTGGTGGATGAGTACCAGGATACCAACTTTGCCCAATACCTGATTGTAAAAAACCTGGCGGCCACCCACCAAAACCTGTGCGTGGTGGGCGACGATGCACAAAGCATCTACTCCTTCCGTGGCGCCCGAATTGAAAACATCCTAAACTTTCAGAAAGACTATCCCAAACATCAGGTTTACAAGCTGGAGCAAAACTACCGCTCCACCCAAACCATTGTAAATGCAGCCAACAGCGTTATTCAAAAAAATAAACGCCAGCTTCAGAAGCGTGTCTTTTCTGAAAATGCCGAAGGAAATCGAATCAAGGTTTTTTCGGCCTTAACCGACAACGAAGAGGGCTATTTGGTTGCCAATGAAATAACGGAAACACGAATGCGGCAGCATTTTCGTTACGAAGACTACGCCATTTTGTATCGCACCAACGCACAATCCAGGATTTTTGAAGAATCGCTTCGGAAACGAAATATTCCCTACAAAATTTATGGCGGATTATCATTCTACCAGCGCAAGGAAATCAAGGATTTGCTATCCTACTTCCGGGTGGTGATCAACCCCAAAGACAACGAAGCCGTTAAACGAATTATTAACTACCCGGCACGTGGCATTGGAGCCACTACGCTGACAAAACTGGAACAGGCAGCCAATGCCACCGGGGTCAGCATCTTCGAAGTAATTGAACAAAGCGGCATGGTCAATCATGCGGGACTAAACAAGGGAACGCTCAGCAAAGTGCTGCAGTTCGTTGGACTCATCAACCAATTTCAAGAAAAGATTGAACTGAGTGACGCCTACGAAATGGCCAGCGAAATTGCCACGCAAACCAGCATCATCAAAGATTTGTACAAAGATCAGACACCAGAAGGGCTGAGCCGTTTCGAAAATATCCAAGAATTGTTGAACGGGATCCAGGAATTTTCTATTAGTGCGAAAGAAGAAGGACAACCGAACCTGCTGGCCAACTACATGGAAGATGTGGCCCTACTCACCGATCAGGATTCGGAGAAAGACGAGGACCGTGACAAAGTCACCCTGATGACCATCCACTCAGCCAAAGGCCTGGAATTCAAAAATGTATTCATTGTGGGGGTTGAAGAAAACTTATTCCCTTCAACCCAGTTTGGCAACATCACACCCGAAGCGTTTGAAGAAGAACGACGCCTGTTTTATGTGGCCATTACCCGGGCCGAGGAAAATGCCTACCTAAGTTTTGCCCGGCAACGGTATCGCTGGGGGAAACTGGACTTTTGCAACCCCAGCCGCTTCATTGCCGATGTAGATCAGCAATTTCTAGATTTGCCAGATGCGGAGGATTTTAACTTTGACGAAGTGCCGACCGACGGGAAAGCCATTCAGAAGCAAACATTTGGCAAACCAACAGCAGCCGGCCGACGTGCCCAAACGACTGATCAACCAGGCATTAATCAAAAACTGATTCAGCTGCGCCAGGCAAAAAAACAGGCGCAAAACTTTGACGGTGATGATCCCCGTGATATTCAAACGGGCATGATGGTTGAACACCAGCGTTTTGGAAAGGGAAAAGTTCAGCAAATAGAGGGAAGCTTTCCGAATTTAAAAGCTACGGTTTTCTTCCCTAATGCAGGACAAAAACAATTGCTGCTCAAATTTGCGAAGCTGAAAATTGTTCAATAATTCATCAAAACGATGGAATAACAAGCAAACAATCAAGATTTTCGAAAATAAATTTGCCAACAAAATATTTTCACTTAGCTTTGCATTCAGAGAAAATCTACTCCACTTCAGATTATCAGCTGAATTACCGAATTATACAACCTTGTTTGACACAAAAGTTTATTAGATATTTTTTAAATGGATTACAACTCGAATCGTAAAAAATTACCCCTGCCAGAGTATGGGCGTAATATTCAAAATATGGTCGATCACATCATGACCATTGAAGACCGTGAGGAACGAAATGTGGCCGCTCAAACCATTATTGACATTATGGGAAACCTTTACCCCTACCTTCGCGACATTAATGATTTCAAACACAAACTCTGGGATCACCTTGCCATCATGGCTGATTTCAAATTGGACATTGAATACCCTTATGATCCACCCAAACCAGAAACGTTTCAGGAACCACCCAAAAAAGTTCCCTATTCCAGCAACCAAATTAAACTGCGTTACTATGGAAAAACGTTGGAATTAATGGTTGATAAGGCTGCAGAATACGAAAATGGAGAAGAAAAAGAAATCCTGATTACGCTGCTGGCCAACCACATGAAAAAATCGTACCTGACCTGGAACAAAGATGCCGTGGATGATGAGAAAATCTACCAGGATCTGGAACTGCTTTCGAAAGGACGAATTAAGAGAGAAGGGTTGGATTTAGCTGAAACGCGTGACATTCTTTTCCGTTCAGCTCCGCGCAAAAAACAAAACACTGGCCCTGTTCGTGGCCCTAAAAAACATCGCAAGAACGATTAATACTTCCCAAAGAGATGGCAACATTTCAAATTGATGGCGGCAAAAAATTGGCTGGCTCGTTGCAGCCTCAAGGCGCAAAAAATGAAGCCCTTCAGGTTATTTGTGCCACCCTTCTAACCAGTCAGCCTATCAAAATTAGTAACATTCCTGAAATCAGGGATGTGATGAAATTGATTGAAATCCTAAGTGAATTGGGTGTAAAAACCAACCGCCTAAAAAAAGGAGAATACCAATTTCAGGCTGACGAAGTGGATTTTCAACACCTTAAGTCGGAACAATTTGCACAACAAGCTTCAAGTTTGCGCGGATCAATTATGATTGTTGGCCCGCTGCTGGCTCGATTTGGTGAAGCGCTGATCCCACAACCTGGCGGCGATAAAATTGGTCGCCGCCGCCTGGACACGCACTTTGTTGGACTGCAAAAGCTGGGTGCCGAATTCAAGTATGACGCGGACAACCATTTTTATCAAGTCACTGCCAAAAAGCTGCGGGGAGCTTACATGCTGCTTGATGAAGCTTCGGTTACCGGCACCGCCAACATATTAATGGCCGCCGTTATGGCCGAAGGAATCACCACCATATACAATGCCGCTTGCGAACCTTATTTGCAGCAACTATGCAAAATGTTGGTTTCAATGGGTGCCAAAATCGAAGGCATTGGCTCCAACCTGCTTCGTATAGAAGGAGTTGAACAACTTAACGGCTGTTCGCACACCATTCTACCTGACATGATTGAAGTGGGTAGTTTTATTGGTCTTGCAGCCATGACCGGCTCTGAAATCACCATTCCCAATGCCGGAGTGGAACATCTGGGAATTATCCCCGAAGCGTTTAAACGGCTTGGAATTCGATTGCAAATCAAAGGCGACGATATCTTCATCCCCTCACAGGATGAGTACGAAATTGAAACGTTTATCGATGGGTCGATCATGAACATTTCCGATGCTCCCTGGCCGGGTTTAACGCCCGACTTGCTGAGCATTTTTTTGGTGGTAGCCACGCAAGCCAACGGTAGCGTTCTGATTCACCAAAAAATGTTTGAAAGCCGCCTCTTTTTTGTCGACAAACTCATTGATATGGGTGCTCAGATTATCCTTTGCGATCCGCATCGGGCCACCGTAATCGGCCTGAACAAAAAATATCAGCTTCGTGGAACAACCATGTCATCGCCCGACATTCGGGCGGGAGTAGCGTTGCTGATCGCGGCCCTTTCGGCACAAGGCAAAAGTGAAATTTTCAATATTGAACAAATCGACCGGGGTTACGAAGCCATCGACCAGCGCCTGCAAGCCATTGGAGCTAATATTAAACGAGTCAACTAAGAACTCAACCTGCGTTTGTTTTGTTAATATTTCCAAAAAAACAGGATTCAACATCCTTACATACCACCATTTTTATTATCATTGGCATCAATTTAGGTTGTATGAGTTCTTTGTAGTCGGATTTTGTAATCCCAATGCACCTTTGTAAAGGAGATTAGAAAAGATAGCAACCAGCTCGGTGGCCTCAATCTGAAAATTTAAATAAGTTTGAAAAGATGAAACAGAGAATTTTAATAGCAATGGCAATGATCTTCAGTTTGACAATGCAGTCAAAAGCGGGAGATGATGTCAAAATTGGCTTAGCGGTTGGCAACAAAGCGCCTGAAATAGCCGAACAATCCGTTGAAGGAAAAGAACTAAAACTGTCCTCGCTTGAAGGCAAGGTGGTACTAATTGATTTTTGGGCCTCTTGGTGCGGACCTTGCCGTCGTGAGAATCCGGCAGTAGTTGCAGCCTATGAGGAATTCAAAGATAAAAAATTCAAAAATGGGGATGGCTTTACGGTATTTGGTGTTTCACTGGATAAAAATAAAGCGGCCTGGGAACAAGCCATCGAAGCTGACAAACTGAGTTGGGAGTACCATGTATCCGATTTAAAAGGGTGGCATGCCAAATACGCTGCTGTCTATGGTGTCCGAGGTATTCCGGCAAACTTTTTAATTGATGGCAACGGCGTCATTGTGGCCAAGAACCTGCGTGGCCCCGCCTTGAAAAATGCACTGGAGCAATTATTAAAATAAGATTATAAAATCGAGTTTATCGGAAGGCAGTACACCCGTACTGCCTTTCTTTTTTTATTTTTGTCAGCAATTTTGAATTTAAGTGTGCCAAATTGTCCCGCGGCGTGGAATGGCAACATTTTTGTAAAAATCAATCCGACAATATAAAACGTAAAAAAAATGGCAGAAGAAAATATTAAAAATGAACAAGAGCAAGTGAATGAAACTGAGGTAAAAAAGGACACGGCTCAAAAACAAGAAGAAACTGCTGAAAACGATAAAAACACCAAGAAGGCAAAAGCCAAAAAAGAAGATAAAAAGTCGAAGAAAGATCAATCCGAAGAAAAAATAGAAGGATTGGGAAAAGAACTGCTGGAATTGAGAGACAAGCACATTCGCCTGCAAGCTGAATTTGACAACTACCGCAAGCGAACCATGAAAGAAAAAATGGATCTGATCAAGTCAGGTGGCGAAAGAGTCATTGTCACTATTTTACCGGTAATCGACGACTTCGAGCGCGCACTCATAGCTTTCAGTGAGATGAAAGATGATGATCCTTTGAAGAAAGGTATCCATTTGATTTACAATAAACTTAAGGAATTCCTGAAGCAAAACGGAATTGCCGAAATTGAGGCGAAAGAAAAAGATTTCGACACCGACTTACACGAAGCAATAACAAAAATCCCTGCACCAAAAGAAGACCTGAAAGGGAAAGTGGTCGATGTCATTCAAAAAGGTTACCTCATGAACGACAAAGTCATTCGCTTCTCCAAAGTTGTGATTGGTGAATAGACAAAAAAAACAAGTATGACAAAAAGAGATTTTTACGAAATTTTAGAAGTAAGTAAAAACGCTTCACCCGAGGAAATTAAGAAGGCTTACCGAAAAAAAGCCATTCAATATCACCCGGATAAGAACCCGGATAACAAGGAAGCTGAGGAGAAATTCAAAGAAGCTGCCGAAGCCTATGAGGTTTTGAGCAACCCGCAGAAAAAACAGCGGTACGACCAGTTTGGCCACGCCGGAGTTGGCGGTGCTGGGGGCGGCGGAGGATTCAGTCAGCACGACATGTCGATGGACGACATTTTCTCCATGTTTGGCGATATTTTCGGCGGAGGTGGTTTTGGTGGGGGATTCGGTGGATTCAGTGGCGGCTCCAGAGGAGGCGGCAGGCGGGTTCATCGTGGATCAGATTTACGCGTAAAAGTCACTCTTTCACTTCAAGATATTGCCAATGGTGTTGAGAAAAAACTCAAGCTCAAAAAATACAAAGCCTGCGACACCTGTCAAGGAACAGGAGCCCAGGGCGGCAACGATTACACCACCTGCTCAACTTGTCGCGGAAGCGGTCATGTTACCCGGGTAACCAATACTTTGCTCGGACAAATGCAAACCACGGCAACCTGCCCCAGTTGTAATGGCGAAGGCCAGATCATTAAAAACAAATGCACCGCGTGTGCTGGTGAAGGTGTTGTACGCGACGAAGAAGTGGTGACCATCAAAATTCCGGCAGGTGTTGCCGAAGGCATGCAACTCAACGTTTCGGGCAAGGGAAATACCGGTCGACGTGGTGGATTGAATGGCGATTTGCTGGTTATTATTACCGAAGAAAACCATCCGGACTTGATTCGTGATGGCAACAATTTAATTTACAACCTCTTTTTAAGTCTTCCCGATTTTGCATTGGGGGCAACAGCCGAAATACCAACGGTTGAAAGCAAGGTGAAAGTAAAAATTGAAGCCGGAACACAACCAGAGAAAATTTTACGCTTGCGGGGCAAAGGCCTGCCCGATGTAAATGGGTATGGGAAAGGCGATCTACTCGTTCGTATACATGCATGGGCCCCAAAAAATATTTCGCCCGAAGAACGCAAAATGCTGGAAAAATTACAGGAATCACCCAACTTCAAGCACACGCCGGGAGCTGGAGACAAAAACTTTTTTGAAAAGATGAAGAACATCTTTGAATAAATACGCTGTGATAATCAACAAAGAAAGCGGCTTCTCCCATGGAAAAGTCGCTTTCTTTTTATTCGGAAAGTCAACATGACTACCAGTCCATTTTTATCACTTCGCTGCCTGCCAACAGGAATGCGCCCGTACCATATACTTCCCAGCTATCGTTAGTGAAATTGGCACGAGGGTCAGCACCAATGGGCTGGGTCCAGCCAACATGTCCATCAGCCTGAATCAAGCCATTCAGGCCGATCCATGCTTTTTCAATCACCGGCTGATATTTAGCTTTGTCGAGCAAGCCATTGTTCACCCCCCACGCCAATGCGTAGGTGAAAAATCCTGAACCACTCGCCTCGCCTCCCGGATAAGACTTAGGATCCAATAAGCTGGCACGCCACAAACCATCTTCTTGCTGAAGCGATTTAATCTTTTCAGCCATTTTCAAATACTGATCTTCGTAAAAAGCACGATTTTCATAATCAGCAGGCAATTCTTCCAGCACACGAACCAATCCGCCCATCACCCAACCATTCCCGCGCGACCAGAATATTTTTTCACCATTGGCTTCTAATTTAGGTTCTTTCCAACTGGTTTGATACTTCATATCACGGGCGTACAAGTTTTCATCCTGATCAAACAACAAATCATACGTTTCATGAAAAAGCCTGTCACTAAATTCCAGGTATTTGGGTTCATCCAAGGTCACACCCAATTTGACTAAAGCCGGAGGCGCCATAAACAGGGCATCGCACCACCACCAGGTAATTGGACGAATCTCCCCTGTTTCATAAGGCGTGGCCATAATTTCATCCACTGTTTCACGAAAAGGTTCAATCATCTTCTTATCCTTTTCAATCCGGTACACATCAATATAGGTTTGACAAATGGCGTGGTCATCGGCATGTTGCAGGCGTGGGCCCGGCTTCCACTCGTTGGCCTCACCCATTTCAATCATAGCATTCCACAGCCTTTTTGAACCTGTTGTTTCCCAGGCTGCAAAAATACCGGCATAAAAAGCCCCGTTAGTCCAATCGTACAGTTCATGCTTTGGGTTTTTCAACTGCCAATAAGCAGCTTTATTCATGGTTCTTTTTATGTGTCTCGGCTTAAAAAACTTATCTGTATTTTGTGCATTCAGTGTTGCTGCAAAAAAGGCCAGCAAAAAAAAGGAAAGGATTTTTCTCATAATAAATTGGTATTAGGGTTCATCAACTTTTCAAAAATAACAAATTAATGCAATCGATTGTAATGTGAACTCAAAATTAAAAATGAATAATTATCCATACTGAAATTACAATTTGTCAGTTTTGTGTTTGGTACACTTTTATTTTATCGCTATACTTGCAGCACAAAACGAAAATGAAATGAATAACAAACTTGGACATTACGGCCATCATCACAACACCCTATTTACTGGTAGGCCGTAATTCTTTTGTTTTGTTTTGAAATATTAACCCAAAGAAGGCTTACCGAAAGGTAGGCCTTTTTTATTGAACTTAAAGTAATATGACACAATTGAGAATTGCGATCCAGACAAAAGGCAGGCTAAACGAAGATTCCATGCAGCTCATGGAAGAGGCAGGAATCAAGATTAACCTGGGAAAACGAAAGCTTTTGGCGGCCGCCAAGAATTTTCCGCTCGAAGTGCTTTTTCTGCGCGACGACGACATTCCGCAAACGGTAGCTGATCAGGTTGCCGACATTGGTATTGTTGGGGAAAACGAGATGCTGGAAAAAAAGGAAAATGTCAAAATCATCAAACGACTGGGCTTTAGTAAATGTCGCTTAAGTCTGGCTATTCCAAAATCGGAAGAATACCCGGGAATTAAATGGTTCAACGGCAAAAAGATTGCCACGTCCTATCCGGTGATCTTAAAAGATTTTCTGGATAAAAATAACGTAACGGCCGACATTCACGTCATTTCGGGCTCAGTTGAAATTGCCCCGGGAATTGGCTTAGCCGACGCGATTTTTGATATTGTCAGCTCGGGGTCAACGCTGGTGTCAAACCGGTTGAAAGAAGTGGAAGTTGCTCTGTATTCCGAAGCGGTTTTGGTGGTGCATGAATCCCTTTCCCAGGAAAAGCAAACCATTGTGGATGAGATGATTTTCCGCATGGAATCCGTTGAACGCGCCAAAGGCAAGAAATACATTTTGCTGAATTCGCCGAACGACAAGATTCAGGAAATATCGGCCATTTTACCAGGAATGAAAAGCCCTACCGTGACGCCATTAGCAGAAGAAGGCTGGAGTTCACTGCACTCGGTCATTGCCGAAAACGACTTTTGGGAAATCATTGGCAAACTAAAAGCTGCCGGAGCGCAAGGCATTCTGGTTGTACCTATTGAAAAGATGATTTTTTAATCCGAATCACAACTCATTAAATCAAAATTTTGACGCGCATGAAACGCTATTTAAATCCCGATAAGAAAAGCTGGTCACAGATTCTTGAACGTCCGCTGTTCAGTGCCACCGACCTGACCGGAAAAGTCAAGGTGATTCTGGATGAAATCAAATCGGATGGGATGTCGGCTATTCAAAAGTTTACCGAGCAGTTTGACGGAGTTTCCATTCGTGAGTTCGCCGTAACTCAGGCTGAAATCGCGGAAGCCAGCCAATTGGTCGATGCTGAATTGAAAGCAGCCATTAAAGTAGCTGCTGCGAACATTCTGCAGTTTCATGCCAGTCAGAAAACCGAACTGAAAAAGATTGAAACCACGCCGGGCGTTGTTTGCTGGCAAAAAGCAGTGGGCATCGAAAAAGTGGGTTTATATATTCCGGGCGGATCAGCGCCACTTTTTTCAACTGTCCTCATGTTGGGAATTCCGGCTAAAATTGCCGGCTGCAGCGAGATTGTCCTATGCACACCGCCAAACAAAGAGGGGAAAATTCACCCGGCTATTTTGTATGCCGCACAACTGGTTGGTGTCACCAAAATATTCAAAATCGGTGGCGTTCAGGCCATTGGGGCATTAGCTTATGGCTCCGGCCTAGTTCCTAAGGTTTCTAAAATATTTGGCCCGGGCAACCAGTATGTGATGGCAGCTAAGCAGTTGGTCAGCATCAGCGATGCGGCCATCGACATGCCCGCCGGCCCATCCGAAGTAGCCGTTATGGCCGACGAAACAGCCAACCCAACCTTCATCGCTTCCGACCTGCTTTCGCAAGCCGAACATGGCCCTGATTCGCAGGTGATCTTAGTAACGAACTCTGAAAAGTTGGTGGATGAAGTTGAAGCGGAGTTGGCCAAACAACTGGCTGAATTGAGCCGGATGGAAATTGCAACGAAGGCGCTGGATCATAGTGTTGCCATCGTTCTGAACAACGAAGACGAAATGATTCAAATGATCAACGAATATGCACCCGAGCACCTGATCATCTCGATGAACAATTATCTGGAGGTGGCTGAAAAGATAATCAATGCCGGTTCGGTCTTCCTCGGAAATTATACGCCTGAAAGTGCCGGTGATTATGCCTCGGGAACCAATCACACCTTGCCAACAAATGGCTGGGCACGATCCTTTAGCGGCGTCAACCTCGACAGCTTCATTCGTAAAATAACCTTTCAGGAAGTCACCCAAGCAGGCATCCGAAATCTGGGGCCGGTCATCGAAAAAATGGCTGCAGCCGAACAACTGGATGCACACAAAAATGCAGTTAGCTTGAGATTGAAAAGCCTTAAATAATCACCAGCCCTTTTCCTCCCCTTTTCAAGGGGAGGTGTCCCGATAAATCGGGACGGAGGGGTAAACTTATAACCGAAATGGACATTAATAAACTCATACGCACAAACATCAAAAACCTGAAACCCTATTCATCAGCCCGCGATGAATACACCGGCGAGGCCATGGTTTTTCTCGATGCCAACGAAAATCCGTTCAACGAACCTTTCAACCGTTATCCGGATCCGTTGCAGCGAAAAGTGAAAGAAAAGATTGCCGCCATCAAAGGCTGTGAGTCCTCGCAAATTTTTCTGGGCAATGGAAGCGATGAGCCGATCGATCTCCTCTTTCGTGCGTTTTGCGACCCCGGACAAGACAACATCGTGACGATCGATCCGACCTATGGCATGTACCAGGTTTCAGCAGATATTAACGATGTGGAAGTTCGGAAAGTCAAATTAAACCCAGACTATAGTTTTTCGGCAGACGCACTATTGGCACAAGCAGATGATAAAACCAAACTGATCTTCATCTGTTCGCCTAACAACCCCACCGGCAATTTGCTCAGCAAGAGCGAAACGATCAAACTACTGCAACGCTTTTCAGGCTTGGTGATTGTTGATGAAGCATACATTGATTTTGCTCCGGGAGCCAGTCTGTTGGCCGAACTGAATCAATACGAAAACCTGGTCATTCTTCAAACCTTTTCCAAAGCCTGGGGAATGGCTGGAATCCGCCTGGGAATGGCCTTTGCCAGTCCGGCAATCATCCAGCTCTTCAACAAAATCAAGTATCCGTACAACATCAACATGCTTACCCAGCAAAAGGCGCTGGAGTTGATTGAGCAGGAAGCCGACAAAAATCAATGGGTGGAGTTGCTGATTAACGAACGTGTCCAACTGGCTGAAAACCTGAAAGACTTTCCATTCGTAGAAAAAATCTTTCCGTCGGATGCCAATTTCCTGCTGGTAAAAATGCACGATGCACGCGGCATCTACGACTTTTTGGTTGAAAATGGCATCATTGTCCGCGACCGGTCGAAAGTAGTGCTGTGTGACGACAGCTTGAGAATTACTGTTGGCAAACCGGAAGAAAACACAATATTGATTGAGAAATTGAAAGAGCTAGTTTAGAGCTCGAAAAAAATAATTACTTGAATATTGATTATTCAAAATTTTACTCCTATGAAGAAAGCATTATTTATTGACCGCGATGGAACGTTGGTTGTTGAACCACCGGAAGACTATCAACTGGACTCGCTCGAAAAGCTGGAATTTGTTCCGGGTGTTTTCCGCAACTTATATTTCATTGCGAAAAACCTCGATTACAAATTGGTGATGGTCACTAACCAGGATGGTTTGGGAACAAATTCTTTCCCCGAAGACACCTTTTGGCCGGCACACAATAAAATGATCAAGGCTTTTGAAAACGAAGGAGTTGTTTTTAATGACATCCTGATTGACCGGAGCTTTCCCCAAGATAATGCGCCAACACGAAAGCCCGGAACCGGTATGATGGAAAAATATATGGATGGAAGCTACGACTTGGCCAACAGCTTTGTCATTGGTGATCGGTTAACCGACATTGAACTTGCGAAAAACCTCGGAGCAAAGGGCATTTTGCTGAATGATGGTTCGCTGGCTGATGAGCTAAAAAGACAGCAACTCGAGCAGGTTTGTGTGCTCACCACAACCAACTGGGATGATATCTATGCACAGGTAGCCTCCCCTGAACGGACAGCAAAAGTTCAACGAAAAACCAAAGAAACTCAGATTAAAATTGAACTTAATCTGGATGGCAGCGGAAAAGGCGATATCAACACAGGCCTGCACTTTTTCGATCACATGCTGGACCAAATAGCGCGCCACGCCGGCGTTGACTTGACGATCAAAGTAAATGGTGACTTGCAGGTTGATGAACACCACACCATCGAAGACACCGGATTAGCACTAGGAGAAGCTTTTAAGCTGGCGCTGGGCGACAAACGGGGCATTGAACGCTATGGCTATTGCCTGCCAATGGATGATTGTCTGGCACAAGTAGCCCTCGATTTTGGTGGTCGTCCCTGGATTGTTTGGGATGCGGAGTTTAAACGCGAAAAAGTAGGCGACATGCCAACGGAGATGTTCTTTCATTTTTTTAAATCGTTTTCCGACACCTCACTTTCAAACCTTAACATCAAAGCCGAAGGAAATAACGAACACCATAAAATTGAAGGAATCTTTAAAGCCTTGGCCCGCGCCATCAAAATGGCCATTAAAAAAGATGTGTTTAACTTTGAACTGCCTTCAACCAAAGG
>JAGXIR010000112.1 GCA_024635605.1 Sunxiuqinia sp. | reverse complement strand
GTTTTATTATTGCAATACGAACAGCCATTTAACGCTTTGGCACCATCGCGATTCGGACAGGTGAATCCGGCATCAACCGATACTTTTTGCACCCGACCACTGAATTTTCCTCTGAAATAAGTCGGAAAATCATTGTAACGCTTTGCATGCCCCCATGGATAAACCTGTTCCGTCATAAGCCAAAATATTGGGCGAAAATAAAGCAATTCCGCCTGAAAACAGACAAATTTCACCAGGAAATGCGACATCAATGCCTGCTTTCAATCCCAAGGCTACTTTTCTATTGCTCTGAAAATGAAAATTCAACCGAAGTTTTATCAACAAATGTTGAAAACTTTAGAACTCTCGCGGCTTTCAGGCGTTCCAATTCTAAGTCCTATTAGTTAATTTTAACGTAATTCAAAATCATCCAACTATGTTTAGTGCCGAAGATTTGGTTTTCATCAAAGAAAGAGGAAGTGACCTGAATACCGTAAAAGAGCAAGTCAAAAACTTCGAAAAAGGATTTCCATTCATGGAAATTATCCAGGCCGCCACTGTCGGAAAGGGAATCATCCAGCTGGATGATTCACACGCCAATGAGTTTATTCACTTTTTTGAGGATCAACTTGAAAAAGGAATTTCAATATTGAAATTTGTTCCGGCTTCGGGCGCTGCCAGCCGCATGTTTAAAGATTTATATTCCGCCATTGACCAACTCGACAATGGAACGCCAGAGGCCGAAGTTCTGCAAAACAAAGCCATTCAAACTTTTTTTAACCGGCTTAAAGACTTTGCCTTCTATTCTGACTTGGAAAAGGCAGCCGCAAAACCGGTTGACCAACTGTCAAAACTGGAAGTACTTAAGCTCGTATTAACCGAATCAGGCCTAAACTATGGCAATTTGCCCAAAGGGCTGCTGCAGTTTCATCAATACAATGAAAAGTCAAGAACTCCTTTTGGAGAGCACGCTGTTGAAGGAGCGCTTTATGCAAAAGACAAAAACGGTCAGGTGAAAATCCATTTTACCGTTTCGCCCGAACACCAGGAAGCTTTTGAAGCGCATCTGACCGAAGTGCAGGGAGCATATGAGCAGGTGTTTGAAGTTGGCTATGACATGACATTCAGTCAGCAAAAACCAGCCACTGACACCATTGCGGTGGACATGCAAAACGAACCTTTCAGAAATGACGATAACAGCCTGCTATTTCGCCCCGGCGGGCATGGCGCTCTGCTCGATAACCTGAATGATTTGGATGCCGACTTGATCTTCATCAAAAACATTGACAATGTGGTGCCAGATTACCTCAAGGACGAAACGGTGAAATACAAAAAAGCGCTGGCCGGACTGCTGCTCAACTATCAAAAACGAATTTTCAGTTACCAACAGATCTTGGATGGGCGCCATTATACAGCCTTAGACAGCAAGTTTTATTCTGAAGCTTCGAGTTTTCTTGAAAACGTACTCAATGTGAAGCCGCCGGTAAACCAATACTATTCCGAAAAGGAAGAATTGTATCATTATCTGAAGCAAAAGTTCAACCGCCCCATCCGGGTATGTGGCATGGTGAAAAACGAAGGAGAACCCGGCGGAGGCCCGTTCTGGGCAAAAAATGCCGATGACTCCATATCCTTGCAGATTGTTGAAAGCGTGCAAGTGGACCAATCCAACGAGCAGCAACAAAACATCGCCCAAAAAGCCACCCATTTCAATCCGGTTGATTTGGTATGTGGAACAAAAAACTACAAAGGAGAACCCTATAATCTTTTAAAATACAGGGACCCAAAAACAGGATTCATATCTTTTAAATCAAAAGATGGAAAAGAATTAAAAGCCCAGGAATTACCAGGCTTATGGAATGGAGCCATGGCTGATTGGAACACGCTGTTTGTGGAAGTTCCAATCCTTACTTTCAATCCGGTAAAAACGGTTAACGACTTATTGCGAAAAGAGCACCAGCCGGATTAAGTAATTCTAAAAAGTATTATTAAATTTGCAGTTGCAATTTTTGGATTCTATGGAAGAAGACTCAAGGGACTTTTACGACAGTGAGGAAATAGGGGAAGCCGTCAAACGCTTCGAAAAGATGATGAATGCCAACCAAGTTGACTATTTTGATGTTTTTGAAGTAGAAGGTATTGTGGATTATTTTCTGGATGAAGGCCAAATAAGCATGGCTAATTTGGCTATCGACAACGGTGTAAAACTCCATCCCACATCCATCGCGCTACAAATAAAAAAAGCGCAACTTCTTTTGGTCGACGAAAAGGTTGAAGAATCACTTGAAATCATTCATATGGTCGAACAAATTGAAGACAGCAATTCAGACGTCTACCTCATTAAAGGCTCAGCACTGATTATACTTGAACAGATTGATGCGGCTATTTTGGCTTATGAACAAGCCATTTTCCACAACTACGACGAAGAAGACGAGTTGCTCTACAACATCGGCATCACACTCGGACAAGCCGGTGAAATTCAAAAAGCCATTTCGTTTCTGGAGCGTGCTCACAAGGCAAATCCTGATAATGAACAAGTTCTGTACGAACTCGCTTATTATTGCGACAAAGACAACCAGGACAACAAAAGCATTCTGTATTACAACAAATACCTCGATATTGACCCGTTTAACTCCTCGGTTTGGTACAATTTGGGCATTACCTTCAACCGGACCGGAGAACACGACAAAGCGATTGAAGCCTATGACTTTTCCATTACGCTGAATGATGAGTTTGAACAGGCGCTTTTTAATAAAGCCAACGCCCTGTCAAACAACAACCGGCACGATGAGGCCATCGAATGCTACCTGGAATTTCTGGAAATCGATAAAGAGAATGATGACGCCTACTGCTATTTGGGTGAGTGCTATCTGAACCTGGATCGCTACAATGAAGCCCTTGTCAATTATCGCAAAGCCATTCGCCTGAATAAGAACAACGCGGCAGCCTGGTACGGTTCTGGTCTGGTCATGTGGATTGAAAACAACCTGACCGAAAGTCAGTCACTGATAAAAAAAGCCCTCAAGTTGGATGACACCAACCCCGATTTCTGGCTCATGTATGGCAAAATCAATCATGAACTTGGTCTTTACGATCAGGCCGAATCGGCATTTGAAATGGCCACAACCTTGGATCCCGACAACCGGGAAAGCTGGATTTCGTATGCTGAAATGCAGTACGAGCGAGGCTTGCTTCAGCAGTCAATCGATATTTTAAAGAAAGCACACAAAATTATTGCTGACGACTCAAACATCAATTACCGGTTAACGGCTTATCTGCTGGAAAATAACGAAGAACGTTCGGCTACCGATTATTTTGAAATCGCATTAAAAGCTGATTTCAACAGTTACCGCGATCTTTTTGATTACTACCCCAAAGCACAACAAAACGAATCCATCAAACGACTCATAAAAGAATACCAATCAACCAAATTTTAACCATGAATTTCAACTTACCGTTTATTCCTGGACGCCCTGAAAAACCACGCTCATCAGGTCTGACAATGGTTATGGACAAAGGACTAAGCCTGAGACAGGCAGAAGATTTATGCGAGGTAGCGGCAGAATATACGGATTTTGTCAAGCTTGGCTTTGGCACCGGCTTGCTAACTCCCCGATTAAAAGAAAAAATTAAACTATACCAGGCAGCTGGTATCAGACCATACTTTGGCGGTACGCTTTTCGAAGCATTTGTGGCTCGGAACATGTTCGACGACTACCGCAAATTTATTGCCGACAGCGGAGTCGAAACAGCCGAAGTATCTGATGGTGTCCTCCCAATTGAACACGATAAAAAATGCCAATACATTACCGACCTGGCTAAGGACTTTGAAATTTTCTCAGAAGTTGGAACCAAACTTCGGGGAAAAGAAATCAGCAATGCAGAATGGGTGTCGTGGATGAAAAGTGAACTTGAAGCCGGTGCATGGAAAGTCATTGCCGAAGCCCGCGAAAGTGGCAACATGGGAATCTACCAGGAAGACGGATCAGCCAACAGCCAATTGATCATGGACATCAAAAAAGAAATCAACACAGAACATATCTTATGGGAAGCCCCACTAAAAAGCCAGCAAGTTTGGTTCATCAAATTATTGGGGTCTAATGTCAATTTGGGCAATATTTCCGAAACGGAGGTCATCCCGCTGGAAACACTTCGAAGAGGACTTCGCGGCGACACTTTGCTCAGTTTTCTCCCCTAATCTACAATCCGGAATCAAACCATAGTTAACCACCAAGTCATCCTGGTGGTTTTTTTATTTCTAAAAATCAACCATTTAAGCTTGCCTTTCAATAAAGACTCCGGTTCCTTTCCTTTCAAGGGAACATATTTTCAGAAAATGAATCCAGGCAAAAAGCTTCTTTTTATCTATTCTAAATAAAGAATACTGCTTTAAAATATGTAAATAGTTACATATCTTATCACCGATTTTTTGATATCTTAAGGCCCTCAGAGGAAACCTTTAGCGGGTGTTTTTGTTAAGAAAGATGAGAATATTGAACACAAAAATACAATCGATTAAAAAACCATAATATGTTTGATTTAGATTTAATAAAGAAAACCTACGAGAATTTTGGCCCTCGTATAGAAAAGGCCAGAGAAGTATTAAAAAAACCACTTACCCTTTCTGAGAAAATTCTGTACACCCACCTGTTTGAACCGGAGAAAGTTACCGAATTCAAACGCGGAGTTGATTATGTGGATTTTGCTCCCGACCGGGTTGCCATGCAGGATGCCACGGCTCAAATGGCTTTGCTGCAGTTTATGAACTCGGGCAGAAGCAGAACAGCGGTCCCTTCAACCGTTCATTGCGACCACTTAATACAGGCTAGTGTTGGCGGACGCACAGACTTAAAATTTGCCTTGGAAACGAACAAGGAAGTTTTTAATTTTTTGGAATCTGTTTCCAATAAATACGGTATTGGCTTTTGGAAACCCGGTGCAGGTATTATTCACCAGGTTGTTTTGGAAAACTACGCCTTCCCCGGCGGAATGATGATCGGTACCGACTCACATACCGTAAACGCAGGAGGATTGGGAATGATCGCCATTGGAGTGGGTGGTGCCGACGCTGTTGATGTTATGGCTGGCATGGCTTGGGAACTGAAATTTCCCAAGCTGATTGGCGTTAAACTAACCGGGAAATTGAGTGGCTGGACCGCACCGAAAGATATTATATTGAAAGTTGCAGGCATACTAACGGTAAAAGGCGGTACCGGAGCAATTATTGAATATTTTGGCGAAGGAGCCAAATCACTTTCAGCCACCGGAAAAGGAACCATTTGCAATATGGGCGCCGAAGTTGGGGCGACAACATCAACCTTTGGCTACGACGAGTCGATGGAGCGCTACTTGCGGGCAACGGAGCGTTCCGAAGTAGCCGATCTGGCCAATGGAATCAGGGAGAATTTGACAGCTGATCCGGAAGTGTATGCCAATCCTGAAAAATACTTCGATCAGCTGATCGAGATTAATCTGGATGAACTGGAGCCTCACCTGAATGGCCCCTTCACTCCTGATTTGGCAACCCCAATTTCTCAGGTTGCTGAGGCAGCCAGGAAAAACGGATGGCCCACCAAAATTGAAGTTGGATTAATTGGTTCGTGTACCAATTCATCGTACGAAGATATTTCGCGGGCTGCCTCTCTTGCTCAGCAAGCAGTAGACAAGAAGTTAAAAACAAAATCAGAATTTACCATCACGCCTGGTTCCGAGCAGGTTCGCTACACCATTGAGCGCGATGGCTTTATCGACATTTTCAATAAAATTGGAGCCAGTGTGTTTGCCAATGCCTGCGGCCCTTGTATTGGACAGTGGAACCGGCCGGGAGCAGAAAAAGGTGAAAAGAACACGATTGTACATTCTTTCAACCGGAACTTCTCGAAACGTGCCGATGGAAACCCCAACACGCACGCTTTTGTGGCATCACCCGAGTTGGTTACCGCTCTGGCGATTGCCGGGAACATCACGTTCAACCCAATGACCGACAAATTAATCAACGAAGATGGGCAGAAAGTCATTTTAGATCCGCCAACAGGGCAAGAGCTGCCCGACAAAGGTTTTGCTGTTGAGGATGCCGGCTACCAAGCCCCTGCTGCGGACGGTTCGGCAGTTAGTATTGTAGTAGCACCGGATTCCGGTCGCCTGCAGTTACTTTCAGCTTTCGACCCATGGGATGGCAAAAATCTGAATGGTGCACGCTTACTCATCAAAGCAGCAGGCAAATGTACCACCGACCACATTTCAATGGCAGGTCCCTGGTTGCGTTTCCGCGGACACCTGGACAATATTTCCAATAACATGCTCATCGGTGCCGTCAATGCATTCAATAACGAATCAAACAAAGTTAAAAATCAGTTGAACGGATCATACGATGAAGTTCCTAAAGTACAACGGGCATACAAAGCAGCCAATATTCCAACGGTAGTGGTGGGCGACCACAACTACGGTGAAGGGTCGTCGCGTGAACATGCCGCCATGGAACCTCGTCACTTGGGCGTAAAAGCAGTCATCGTGAAGTCCTTTGCGCGGATCCACGAAACCAACCTCAAAAAACAAGGCATGTTGGGTTTAACTTTTGTAGATGAAACTGATTACGATAAAATTCAAGAGGATGACAAATTCAATCTTGTCGATTTATCGGAATTCGCACCTGGAAAGTCATTACACATGGAATTGGTTCATGTAGATGGAAGCAAGGAGCTTATCGAATTGAATCATACTTACAATGCACAGCAAATTAAGTGGTACAAAGCCGGTTCAGCATTAAATTTAATTAAACAACAAAATAACTAATCAAAAATTAGACACCCGAAATGGACAAAATTAAAGTAGCAAATCCAGTTGTTGAACTGGACGGAGATGAAATGACCCGGGTTATTTGGTCTTTCATTAAAGAAAAACTCATTTTCCCTTACCTCGACCTGGACATTAAGTATTATGACCTGGGAATGGAAAAACGTGACGAAACAGATGATCAAATCACCGTTGATGCTGCTCACGCCATCAAAAAATATGGTGTGGGAATCAAATGTGCAACCATTACTCCAGACGAATTACGGGTCACTGAGTTCAAGTTAAAGAATATGTGGCGTTCGCCCAATGGAACCATCCGAAACATCCTGGGTGGAACTGTCTTCCGCGAGCCCATCATCATTAATAATATTCCACGTTTGGTGCCGGGATGGAAAAAACCGATTTGTATCGGCCGTCATGCCTTTGGTGACCAATACCGTGCAACAGATTTCCTAACTAAAGGAAAAGGTAAATTAACCATTACGTTTACACCCGAAGATGGTAGCGAAGTGCAATCGTTTGATGTGTATGACTTTGAAGGCGACGGAGTAGCCATGGCCATGTACAACACCGATGAATCCATCATCGGATTTGCCAGGGCATGTATGAACCAGTCGCTCAGCAAAGGCTGGCCACTTTACCTTTCAACAAAAAATACCATCCTTAAAAAATATGATGGTCGCTTTAAAGATCTTTTTGAGAAAGTCTTTAATAATGAATTTAAAGAAAAATTTGAAGCTGCCGGAATTACTTACGAACACCGTTTAATTGACGATATGGTAGCAGCCGCCATGAAGTGGGAAGGCGGATATGTTTGGGCGTGTAAAAATTACGATGGAGATGTGCAGTCAGACACGGTAGCTCAAGGATTTGGGTCACTCGGCTTAATGACTTCAACCTTAATCACACCAGATGGTAAAACCATGGAAGCAGAGGCTGCTCACGGAACAGTAACCCGTCATTATCGCCAGCACCAGCAAGGAAATCCAACATCAACAAACCCAATCGCTTCAATCTTTGCGTGGACTAGAGGTTTGGCTTTCAGAGGAAAACTGGATGACAACCAAGCCTTAATTGACTTTGCCAACACGCTGGAGCAAGTGTGTGTTGATACAATTGAAAGTGGAAAAATGACGAAGGATCTGGCCCTGATTATTCATGAGAAAGACTTGAAACAAGAACATTATCTAACAACAGAGGATTTCTTAAATGCCATTGATGCTAATTTGAAAGCCAAATTAACAGCAAACTAATTATGGGAGAAAAAATCAAACTCGAAAATGGGATCCTGAAAATACCCAACCAACCCATCATCCCCTATATTGTTGGTGATGGAATTGGTAAGGATATTACAAAACCATCCCAAAGAGTTTTAGATGCTGCTGTTGAAAAAGCTTACGGAACATCCAAAAAACTGATTTGGAAAGAGGTATTGGCGGGAGAAAAAGCCTTTAAGGCTACCGGCCAGTATCTTCCTGATGAAACCATAGCCAGTTTTAAGGAGTACCTGGTTGGGATTAAAGGTCCGCTCGAAACACCCGTAGGAGGAGGAATTCGTTCGCTCAACGTGGCTTTGCGTCAAACACTTGATTTGTATGTTTGCCTGCGTCCGGTACGCTGGTTTAAAGGAGTTCCCTCTCCCATCCGCTATCCGTCGATGGTTGACATGCATATCTTCAGAGAAAACACCGAAGATATCTACGCTGGAATTGAGTTCATGACCGGGGAAGCAAAAACGAAAAAGTTTTTGGATTTCCTGAATCAGGAAATGGGAATCTCTGAACAAATCCGTTTTCCTGAAAGTTCTTCTTTTGGTGTAAAACCTATATCGAAAGAAGGTTCTGAAAGACTCGTGAGAGCGGCAATTCATTATGCCATTAAACGGGATCTGCCCTCAGTAACCCTTGTTCATAAAGGGAACATTATGAAATTTACTGAAGGAGCTTTCAAAAACTGGAGCTATGATTTAGCGGAATCAGAATTTACCGATCAGGTTTTCACCTGGCGACAGTATCAGCAAATTGAAACAGACAAAGGTCAGTTGGATGCTCAAAAGGCACTCGAACAAGCCAAAAAGTCGGGTAAAGTTATCATACAGGATGTGATTACCGATGCCTTTCTTCAGGACAGTTTACTGCATCCATACAATCATTCGGTTATTGCGACCATGAATTTGAATGGTGATTATATTTCTGATCAGCTCGCAGCCATGGTCGGTGGAATCGGTATATCGCCAGGTGCCAATATCAACTACCAGAGTGGATTTGCTATTTTCGAAGCAACTCATGGCACGGCACCAACAATAGCAGGCACAGGAAAAGCCAACCCGAGTTCACTGATTCTTTCAGGGGTTATGATGCTCGAATACCTTGGATGGAACGATGCAGCCGAACATGTTTTTGATGCCATGGAACATACCTTTGCCAAACGTAGGGTAACATCAGACCTGCATGCGATGATGGAAAGTTCAACCTTGTTGTCTACCACGGAGTTCGCTGATGAAATAATCAAAAATATTCACTAACTTAAAAAAAAATCAAACTAAAATACTTTATAAAATGGAATACATTAAGAATCGGTTTTACCAGAAAGCAAGCAAGTGTGTTAATGAATACCAAAGGCTTAAGAATGAACATGGTGACAAAGTAATTGCCAATGTAACGATAGGGCAAGTCATGACAGGAATGAAAGGAGTGCCCAGTTTAATTACGGACACCTCCAAATTGGACGCAACAACCGGTATTCGGTTTCGCGGACATACAATTCCCGAACTTCGGGAAAAGCTGCCACGTCTGAATCCTGATGGAGAACCTCTTCCCGAAGGGCTTTTCTATCTGATGCTAATTGGCGAAATACCTGAGCGTGACGATGTGTTAAACCTCAGCAAAGATTGGGCGACGCGAGCCTATGTGCCTCAGCATGTGTTTGATGTAATTGATGCCATTCCAAAGAATGCCCGCCCGATGACTCAATTCAGTGCGGCTATTCTCAGCATGGCTACGGATTCAATTTTCCAGAAAGCCTACCGTACTGGAGTTCATAAAAAGCACTATTGGGATACCACTTACGAAGATGTGATGAACCTGATTGCACGTTTGCCAAGGATTGCAGCCTACATTTATCGTCGTCAGTTCTATAACGACCATCATATTGAACCGGATCCACGCCTGGACTGGGCTGGCAACCTGGCTCACATGATGGGACACGACAGCGAAGAAGTGAAGCGCCTACTTCGCTTGTATATGGTGATCCATTCCGATCATGAAGGTGGAAACGTCTCTGCTCATGCCACTCACCTGGTTGGTTCTGCACTTAGCAACCCCTATTATGCTTACGCTGCCGGTATGCTTGGATTAGCGGGCCCGCTTCACGG
>JAGXIR010000111.1 GCA_024635605.1 Sunxiuqinia sp. | reverse complement strand
CTGGCCATAAGCTGGGCACCGGCCATGGAAGGGTGAACGCCATCAGGACACCAATAGTTTGCCGGAGCATATTTCAGTGCTTCTTCAAAAATTTGCTGATAAGGCACGTAAAACGTGTCGAACTGGTCTGCGATATTTTGAGCCGCCTTTTGGTAAGGAGCAAACTCATCCATCCAGCCCTCGCCTATGGCTGTCCCGCCAGGCACCGAAAACGGTTCACAAATCACCAGCTTCACGTTTGGCAAAACTTCCTTGGTGTGTTGGAGCATCTCCCTAAAATCTGCTTCATACACTTCGGGAGTTCCATCGTAATTTCCGTTTCGCTTATGCCAATAATCGTTTACACCAATTAAAATACTCAGCACATCGGGTTGCAGATCCAGGCAATCTTCGTTCCAGCGGTCACGCAACTGGTACACCTTGTTTCCACTAATTCCGCGGTTGTAGATCGTCAGCGTTTTTGTAGCCAGCTTCTCGAGCAAACTGGCACCAGCCATTAAGGCATAACCATTTCCAAACGAACGGGCGTCGTTGGCCAATTGCCTCTGCTTGTCGCGCCCCGCGTCTGTTATTGAATCGCCCTGAAAAAGCACCGTTCCACCATCCGGAAAAATGGAAAACCGGTCTTTCTTTTTTTCTTTCTTTTCGGGCAAAGTAGCCGATAAAATCATTGGAATACTGGCAATTCCGGCAGCATGAACCGCCGAACGCCTAAAAAATTTTCTTCTTGACAAATTCATCTTTTAGCTATGTTAGATATTGTTGAATAAATTCCACGCGCTCCGAAACAGTCGTCAGCGGCAACTCCACCAACTCATAGTCCAGCTCATGGTAGGTTTGAATGATCGTTTCATGTATCCGGCACGCTTCTTCAAAGGACTCCGTTCTTATTTGATCCTGCTGGTAAATTTTTCCCCAGGGTGGCGCGACAAATACCACCGGAAAGTAGCGATATTTTTTAGCATTTTCAACCAATTCCATAGGATTCTGAAATCCACGGTATCGTGCAAAAGCCAGTTGATCGGGTATTCCCCGATCTGAAAAGGCAAATTCACCCGCTCCCACGGCATAAAAAAACGCCAGTCTGCACCGAAGTACTTCCTGTTGAAAAGCTTTCAGGTTTTTCCAGGGCAAAATCTCTCCGCCCGACACCAGCTACTCGTCAATCAACTTACGGGCAACTTCTCCCCCAACCCGATAACCAATTTTGCCCAATGCATTTACGAGCGTGGTCTTTCCAAATCCAGGGCCTCCTGTAATAATAACTACTTTTTTCAAATTGAATCGAATTTCAAACTAAAAGTACACATTTGATTTTGACCAAAGAAAAAAACCAGTTGAGTTCACCCCTTCTCAAAATTTAGAATCAATCTAAAATAGACTGGTTAATAATTATTTAACGTCCGATTCAAGCCTTTCATTAGGCGGATTTCAAAAATAATTATACTTTCGCCGATCAAATCGTGTGCGAACACGGTTTTTTTAAAACGCAAATTCCGTGTACGAAAACGGAAAATTTAAATTGAAAGAATGTCATGATAAAACTGAACAGGTCAAACGTAAAAAACGCAGCACAATATCCTACGCGGATCCTGCAATTTGGTGAAGGAAACTTTTTAAGAGCTTTTGCCGACTGGATGGTTCAAAAGATGAACAATGAAATTGATTTTAATACTGGAATTGATGTGGTTCAGCCGCTTCCTGGAGGCATGATCGACCTGATTAACCAACAAGACGGCTTATACCATGTGTATCTGAAAGGAATTAAAAACGGCGCACCCGTTAAAGAATACGAATTCATTCAATGTTTGAATAAAGGAATTAATCCGTATACGGAATTCGAGTCTTACAAAGACTCAATTCTCAACCCCGATTTGCGCTTTGTGATTTCGAATACGACCGAAGCCGGAATCACCTTTGATCCGGCCGATACGCTGGATATGCAACCACAAAACTCCTTCCCGGGAAAAGTAACGGCGTTGCTTTACGAGCGCTTCAAGGCTTTTGAAGGCGCTGCGGATAAAGGCCTGATCTTTTTTACCTGCGAATTGATTGACCGCAATGGCGACATGCTGAAAAAATACGTGTTGCAGCACGCCAAAAACTGGAATCTGGGCGACGCTTTCATCCAATGGACAGAAACTGCCTGCGCTTTCTGCAATACGCTGGTCGACCGTATTGTGCCAGGATTTCCGAAAGACGATATTAACGAAATTCAGGCCGAGCTGGCTTATGAAGATAATTTGGTGGTTGTGGGCGAATATTTTCACCTGTGGGTAATTGAAGCGCCCGAATGGGTGGCCAATGAGTTTCCTGCTGCCAAAGCCGGTCTGGATGTGAAATTTGTAAAAGACATGACCCGTTTCCGCGAGCAAAAAGTGCAGGTGCTCAACGGATGCCACACCGGAAGCTACGCGGTTTCGTACCTAAGCGGCATTGAAACGGTTCGCGAGGCTTATGAAAACCTGGAAACAGGCAACTTCATGAAAGAACTGGTTTACGACGAAGTGCTGTCGGTACTGGATGGCTCGGAGAAAGAGCTGAAAAAATTTGCCGGCAAAATCCTCGAGCGCTTTTCAAACCCCTACATCCGGCACCAGTGGCAGAGCATCGCGCTCAATGCCATGTCGAAGTGGGAAACACGCAACCTCCCTTCGCTGCTCAACTTTGTGACAGCGCACAACATGCTTCCACAAAAGCTCGTTTTCTCACTGGCCGCCATGATCGCCTACTTTAAAGGTGAAACCGAAGGCAAGAGCTACAACATTCAGGATGATGAGTGGATTCTGGAATTTTACAAAGAAGCCTGGGCAGCCTGCGATGGCCGGCCAATCTCAATTTACCAATTGGTTGAAAAAGTCCTCAGTCTCGATAAAGTGTGGAAACAAAATCTAAATGACATTCCAAACCTGACGATTACCGTCAGCCACTACCTGTTCCTAATTCAGCAAGTTGGAATGAAAAAAGCAGTGAAAGCGGTGCTAAGCGACACCAACCCGCTGATGGAAATCACCATTGAAGGGAAAGCCAAGCAGGCGATGGCTGCAAATGCATAACATCAAATCAACAAAGAATGACAAACTATATTCAAATCCATGCGTCGGACAATGTGGTGATTGCCCTGAAAGATTTTTCCGGTGGAGAAATCATTCAAGTGGATCATCAACAACTCACGATTTCAACCGAAGTGCCCCGCGGGCATAAAATCGCCATACGGCCAATTGCCCCAAGCGAAGATGTGACAAAATACGGCGTTCCGATTGGGCATGCCACCCAAGCCATCCAGCCGGGCGAACATGTTCATGTGCACAACGCAAAGACCAACCTATCGGGCACCATGGAATACACATTCAATCAGAAGCTGAACGTCCTTCAACACGAAAAACAGGAGTTGACGTTCCAGGGTTTCCGCAGGGGAAACGGTCAGGTTGGCGTTAGAAACGAGCTATGGATCGTACCAACTGTAGGTTGCGTGAACGGGCAGGCCGATTTGATCATCAGCCAGTTTAAAGCCAGCAACCCAGCTACAGACATTGACAACGTGCAGGTTTTCAGGCACAGCTACGGCTGTTCGCAGTTGGGTGATGACCATGAAAACACACAAAAAGCCCTGGCCAACCTGATCAATCATCCGAACGCAGGAGGCGTTTTGGTGATGGGGCTGGGCTGCGAAAACAACCAGATCAGCCAATTGAAGAAATTCATTGGCGAGTACGACGAAAAGCGGATCAAGTTCCTGGTGGCGCAGGAAGTGGAAGATGAAGTGGAAGTAGGACTAAAACTGCTGGAAGAACTTTACGAAACCATGCGCTACGACCAACGGATAGCTTGTCCGGTTTCGGAATTGAAAATCGGGTTGAAGTGCGGCGGTTCCGATGGGCTATCCGGAATTACGGCCAATCCGCTGGTGGGCTCATTCTCCGACTTTTTAGTCGCGCAAGGCGGAACCACCATTTTGACCGAAGTGCCCGAGATGTTTGGCGCCGAACACTTGCTAATGGAGCGTGCCGAAAATCAGGAGGTGTTTGAAAAAACGGTCAGCCTGATTAACAATTTCAAGGAATACTACCTCAAACACGATCTGCCGGTGTACGAAAACCCGTCGCCCGGGAACAAGCAGGGCGGCATCACCACGCTCGAAGACAAATCGCTGGGCTGTACCCAAAAAGGAGGAACAGCCACCATTGTTGATGTATTAAGCTATGCCGAGCCGCTAAAGAAAAACGGACTCAACCTGCTCTCATCGCCCGGCAACGACTTAGTAGCTGCTTCGGCTCTGGGCTTTAGCGGTTGCCAGATCGTTTTGTTCACCACCGGACGCGGAACTCCGTTTGGCAGTTTTGTGCCGACCATGAAAATTGCAACCAACACGGCGCTTTACGAAAAGAAAAGAAACTGGATTGATTTTAATGCCGGCAAATTGCTCGAAGATTGCTCAATGGAACAACTTACAATCGAATTATTTAACGAAATAATCAACATTGCCGAGGGCAAAAAGTTGAAACATGAACTAAGCGGGTTCAAAGAAATTGCTATCTTTAAAACCGGAATAACCTTATAATTAAAATATCCCCTCGGGAAGGGGTAGTTAAGTTAGTAGTAATTGAGTAGTAGTAGTAAAAAACCCTCCGGCGTGCCGGAGGGTTTTTGTGTTACAGGTTTTGTGCATTCTGAAAAACTCCGGAGACGTTCAACGGCAAGGATCATTTCAAGTTTTTGTGCAAAGAGCAATAGGAATCCTTCGGTTTTGATCTCATCGCCCCCTAGCAAACAGATCGTCTTCCCAAAACAAGTTCGGGATGACTAACGCCTGAAGGCGACTGATGATTGCGACTGATGACTGAACACTGGGCCTGCCAACTACTAATTACTCTGCCAACAGCTTATCGGCCATGGCGTTTGCCAGCTCAATGCATTGCTGGTATTTATCTGCTTTCAGGGCGCCTTTTTCTTCTACCGGCTCATAAACCAAATCCCACTTAATGTTGTCAGCAAACTTCATCAGGTTTTTCACACCTCCCCCATTCCAGGCAAAGTTTCCGAACACACCCAGATAATGGTCTTTGATACCCATATGCTCAATGGTGGTCAGCAAAGTCTGCACGTTGGGGAACATGGCGTTGTTGTAAGCACAACTCCCGACAATAAACCCTTTGTATTTGAAAATATCATTGATAATGTAGGAGGCATGTGTCTTGGAAGAATCGTATACGCGAATGTCTTTAATGCCCCGCTCACTTAACTGCCGGGCAATAACCTCAGCCATTTTCTGCGTGTTTCCATACATCGAACCATACACAATGATCACCCCATTATCGGTATCGTAAGTGCTCCACTTGTTGTAGCGGCTCAACACCCAGTCCAGATCCGTTCGCCAGATTGGCCCGTGAGTCGCGGCAATCATCTGAATGTCGAGCGGCGCCAGTTTTTTGATGGCACGTTGAGTGTGCGGACAATATTTTCCCACAATGTTGGTGAAGTAGCGCATAATCTCCACTTCATAAAAATCGAGGTTGATCTCATCGTCAAAAACACCGCCATCAAGCGTTCCGTAACTTCCAAAGGCATCGCCCGAAAACAGGATTTTGTGTGTTTCATCGTAAGTAACCATCGTTTCGGGCCAGTGAACCATAGGAATCATCTGAAACTGCAGCTTCACTTTCCCGAGTTCCAGGGTGTCGTTATCGTACACTTCCTGCGTATTATCAGGTTTGAAATAAAAGCTCTCTACAAAACCAAAGGTCTTTTTATTTCCAACCAAAGTGATGTTTGGATATTTGGTTTTTACGGCTTTAATTGCCCCCGAATGATCAGGTTCCATATGATTAATAATCAAATAATCAACCTGCCGGTCGCCAATAATTTCCTCAATCTGATCGAGGTAATCGTCAATAAACTGGCGCTCTACGGTGTCAACCAAGGCAATTTTTTCATCAACTATCAAATACGAATTGTAAGATACCCCATGCGGAATGGGCCAGATGTTTTCAAACAAATTGGTTCTGCGGTCGTTATAACCCAGGTAGTAAATATTTTCAGCAAGTTTAACCTGATGCATAATTTTCGATTTTTTTTGAATTACTTCAGGTCACGAAAATACGGATTTTCGCTTAGATCGATGCTGTAGCGTTTTCAATTGTTTAAAAATTAAGGTAAAACTCATACAGCTTTAAAACCGCAGAAAAGTTTATTTTTGTAGCTCAAATTGAAAACAGATGAATTTAAACTCAAATAACCGCTTGCATTTTTTTCCAAAGCTCAATAAATGGCTGATCATTGTTTTTGCCATTGCCTTTATCATTGCCGGCTTGCGGGGCTACCAGCTTTTTCAATACATCTTTGCCGAAAACGTTGATCACCCTGGAAGTATCACCATCGGGCTGGAAGCCACCTACCAGGATGTGCTGGATTCGCTAAACACACACGATATTATTGAAAATGAGAAAGCTTTTCGTTGGGTGGCTAAAAAGAAAAAATACCCCTCCACTGTCAAAGCCGGAAAATATGTTTTTGAAAAAGGAATGAACACCAACCAAATTGTGAACCGACTTCGAGCTGGCGACCAGGAACCAGTTTCGGTCACCTTCAACAACCTGCGCTTCATTGATGAACTGGCGGGTTCGGTTGCCCAAAAAATTGAACCCGACTCGCTGGAGCTGCTTCAGTACCTGAATGACAGTTCAGTCATCAGCGAACACGGTTTTGATCAATACTCGTTTCACGCCATGTTCATTCCAAACACTTACGAATTTTACTGGACCACCACACCAGAACAATTTGTTGAACGCATGGCGTCGGAGTACAGGCGTTTCTGGAATGACGACCGGCTAGCCAAAGCCGAAGCGCTTGGTTTATCGCCTGTTGAAGTATCAACCGTGGCATCCATCGTTCAGGAAGAAACCATTAAAGCCGATGAAAAAGCCCGGGTGGCTGGCCTTTATCTGAACCGGATTAAGCGGGGCATGTTGTTGCAAGCTGATCCGACCATTAAATTTGCCGTCGGCGATTTCAGCATCAGACGCGTCCTCAACAAACACCTGGAAGTCGACTCACCATACAACACCTACATTTATGCCGGACTGCCTCCGGGGCCAATCAACTTTCCCGAGATATCAAGCATTGAGGCCGTGTTAAATGCCGAAGAGCACACCTACCTGTACATGTGCGCCAGCGACGAATTCAATGGCTACCACAAT
>JAGXIR010000013.1 GCA_024635605.1 Sunxiuqinia sp. | reverse complement strand
TAGCTCAAATCAATCGCTATCTGGTCGTTTTCCGAAGGTTCGGTAACAATATTAATTGCTCCCGAAAAAGCATTGGGACCATAAACACGGGCCGCCGGACCTTCCAAAATCTCGATACGCTTGATGCTTTTAAAACTAACCGGTAGGTTGAGGTTGTGATGACCGGTTTGCGGGTCGGAAAGATTAATTCCATTTAAAAGGATGAGTGTTTGATCGAAGGAACCTCCCCGAATAGAAACATCGGCCTGAACACCATGTGTTCCCCTTTGCCGGATATCAACACTCAATGCATACTCCAGGAGGTCTTGAATACTGTTGACCGGAGCCGCATCAATTTGATCTTTCTCAATCACGGATATAATCCGTGCCACCTGCGAATAAGTCACAGGCGCTCGCTGGGCACTGACTTCGATCTCCTCGAGATCAAACTCCATCTTAACTTCCGAACGTTCGGGTTGGGCAACAGCATCGTTGATTCCGGCAACCAAAAAATAACTCACAGCCAAAACGGCAATGCGAACCTGTTTTTTAAGTGCTTGAAACAAAGAATACTTTTGACCACTCCATCGCTTGAAGACAAGCATACCAGCTCTTTTGTGGTTAAAATTTAACTTTTTCATTGATTTTAATTACGAATAAGTAATCAGAAGCCGCAAATGTAAAAATATCTTTTAACACCCGAAAGTTGTATTCTTCCACTTTTCGCATTAGCAGACGTGCTCTTTAGAATCCCCGATCGTTCTGTAACAATTCGTTGAACGTAAAAATCAGTTCCTACCGTTTTGATTGGAAATATGTAGAATCCACACCTCAACTGTAGATTTTTCAATACACGCAAACAGCATACGAAATACGATTCAGTTCAACCACGATCAAAAAACATCTAACTACCAATCAGCCTATTGCATTAAAAAATGCTTTTCTATTCAGCCCAGATATTTATTCCGCACAGTAGTTGTTGAAAAAGGCATATAAATGAAATACAAAAATCGGATTGTAGATAAAAATATTGAAGCGTTATGGATCGAAGTAAAACAAGGAGACTGGATGTAAAAATGAGGTTATTTGCTCAAAACTTCAGCTTAAAATACAAAACCAGAAGTCTAATTCATAGACAATCCAGATAAAAATAAGTTGTTTGAGGACATAAAGAAATAGTCAAACAAATTTATGTAAACTTCGTATTAATTCATTAAACACTAGAAATCAGCCACAATCAATATTTTTTATCATGAATAAATAAAATCTAATAATAAAAGATTAAACAATCCTTTTTAAAACCGTAATCGTTATTTATATTTGTTCTAAACAATAATCAAAAAAACACGCTGCCATGACACAAGTTCAATTTAACAACGCATTGCTAGGATTGCAAGATAAATTGCTTTACTATGCACTTAGTTTGACCGCTGATCAGGAAAAAGCACAAGATCTGTTACAAGAGACGTTTTTAAAAGCGCTCACTTATCGTGACAAATTTACGCAGAACACCAATTTCAAAGCGTGGATTTATACGATCATGAAAAACACGTTTATTAACAACTACCGTAGAAACGTGAAAGCAAAGAGTACATTTGATGGTGCGAACAATGATTTTCATCTTAAATTTTCGAAAGATAAAATCTATCCTTCGCCTGATTCATTCTATAGTTCAAAGGAAATTATCAAAAATATCAATGCACTTGAAAATGAATATAAAGTGCCTTTCAAGATGTTTTTAGACGGTTATAAATACAAGGAAATCGCCGACAAATTGAATCTTCCGCTGGGAACAGTGAAGAGCCGGATTTTCTTTACCAGAAAAAAATTGGAAAAAGCATTAAAAGAATATGCGATCTAATTATTAGATTTATCAAGTGATCATATCGGGTACAAAAAATGGTTCGTAATTACGGATCATTTTTTTTATTTTTAAGGGCATCGTACTTGGAAATTTTAATTACAACCGACATGAAAAAAATAGCTTTACACTTAGCAACCGGATTTGAAGAGATCGAAGCCGTTACAATCATTGATGTTCTTAGAAGGGCCAATCTTGAAGTCACAACGGTATCAATCACCGAATCTACCAAAGTTATCGGCGGGCATCAAATTCCGATCATCGCCGATGTATTGTTCTCCGAGCTGGATTATTCAACCATTGATGCGCTGGTTTTACCGGGAGGTATACCGGGAGCAACAAATCTGGATCTCCACACGGGATTGCAAAAACAAATTCTTCAGTTTAATCGTGATAATAAATTGTTGGGAGCCATCTGCGCTGGTCCTATTGTTTTCGGGCATTTGGGAATTTTGAAAGACAAAAAAGCCGTTTGCTATCCTGGCTTTGAACACGAATTGCACGGTGCCGAAGTACTGAAAACGCCAACCACAGTTTCGGGTAATGTTGTGACAGGGAGAGGTGTTGGAACTGCCCTAAAGTTTGCGCTGCAACTTGTGGAAGAGCTTTCCGGTAAGGAAAAATCGGATCAACTGGCGAAGGCTATGTTGGTTGAATGAGCCAGCCAATTCTCTGATTTCACAAAACGGAGGCCATCTTAACATTTTACGGGAAAAACTACACACTTCGGGGAACCGAGAAGAAAAACCGGCTGCCCTTTCCATTTTGACTATCAACCCAGATTTTGCCGCCATTTTTTTGAACAAATTCATTGCAAACCAGAAGTCCGAGCCCTGAGCCATCCTCATTGTTGGTGCCTTTTCTCTTCAATTTGGAGTCAATTTGGAACAAACTCCTCACATCCGAAGATGACATTCCCACTCCGTTATCTTCTACACAAACAACCACTTTGTGCCCTTCGCTTTCCACCTTCACTTCCACCAGTCCCCCTTGGTGAGTAAACTTAATAGCATTATTGACCAAGTTGCGCATCACAGTTTCCAACATTCTCGGATCAGCATAAACATAAACATCTTCGGAAATTTCGGTGTGCAAGCTGATCCGTTTCTGATCAGCAACTGGCTTGATCAGGCTTTCAGTACTCGCATACACTTCCAGGAAGCTAACTTTCTGAGGCGTATAAGCCAAAGTCCCGGTTTGAGAGTGCGCCCAGTCCAATAAATTATGGAGAAGTCTGAAAATTGAATTCGCCGAACGATAAATATCACCAGCATACTTTTTCATCTCATCCGCTGAAAAGCCGTTAGATTCTTTGTGTATCAAATAAGCGTATCCCATCACGGTATGAAATGGATTCTTCAAGTCGTGCGCAATGATGGAAAAAAACTTGTTCTTTGAAGCATTCAACTTTTCAAGTTCAAGGCGCTGATCCTCAATTCGTTCATTCTTCATGCTCAACAATTGATTACGCTTTCTTTTATTCATGTAAGCTACTGAAATCAAGAAGATTGTAACCACAAGCAACACAATGGCAATCATTCCAAAAGCACGGACCTCTTCGTTTCGCTGTATTTTCAGTTGATCGATTTGCCGCGAAGCATTTAAGCGTTCTATTTCAACTTCCTTTTGCTGCGTCAGGTATTTCTGCTCGAGTTCAGCCACTTGGTTTAATCGTTCCTCCCGAAGCAGGCTATCCTTAAACGCGCTGTATAGTTTGAAAGCATTGTAAGCATCATCCATACGGCCCATCCGCTCGTAAGTCAATGCAAGATCATAATAATTAAGCTGTTGTAAATAGTAACCGTAGCCATTTTCATCAGTCAGCTTCAAACTTTCATGAAACACCTGCACAGCCCTCGAGTAGTTTTTCAACTCTCGATATACGCAACCTAGTCCTTCCAGTGTATGGGCTTTACTTCTTAAATCTCCCAAATCCTCAAATACGCCGATTGCTTGCTCATAGGAGCTTAATGCCTTTTGCAAACTATCGCCGGTATTGACATAGATATTTGCGATATTATTCAACGCGATCGCCTCGCGTTGACGATTAACCTGTAGTTTAAACAAGTTTAAGGCTTTATTGTAATACACTTTAGAGGAATCATATTGCTCCAAATTATAGAATGAAACTCCCATCCCATTAAAATTAACCGCTAAACTTGTTGAATCAGGAATCGCAGCATTCATCGCTGAAGCAACCCGATAATTCTGCAAGGCCTTGTTGTATTCTCCAATCCGGGAAAAAACCAACCCCAGGTTTGAATACACATTGGCAGCTTTTTCAGCATGCTTCGCTCGTTGTAAATAATTTAACGACTTATAAAAGTGACTCACTGCTGAGTTATATTCCCCGGTAAAGTAGTAAGCCAGACCAATGGCGTTATGAGTATCACCTATATTAACAGAATCACTCAACTCTTCGAAGATTTCAAGGGATGTACTGTAGCTTTCCAGAGCTGCTTCGTACTCATCAAAATAATAATAGCACTCCCCTCGATTAAAGATCGCAAGCCCCAAGTTGACAGAATCCCCCAAAGATTCGGCTAAATCAATGGCCTCGTTGGCGTAAGAAAGACTTTGAGCGCTATCTGTAGTTGCATAATTCAAGGCAAGCTGAACCAAAGCTTCCGCGCGTTCCATTCCAGATAATTCCGGTAGTTTCATTGTCAAACTATCTGGCATTTGCTGCCCCCAAGTTGAAAACCAGGCAACAAACAGTAACATATTTAAAACTAAAGCTTTCATCTATCAATAACTGTCCATTGCAAATATGTTGATTTTTAGTGAACTTTTATTCAGTTTGATAAGAAAAATGGCAGATTCTCTAGCTTAAATAAAAAAACAAGACATATTTCAAAACAAAAACACTTTCGGTCAGGCGAGTACCTGCTGAAAGTGTTTTTATATTTTGGCCTTACCATTCGTAAGAAACAAACGGCTCAGTGCATGCTACAATTCTCTGATTTTAACATTGCGAAACCAAATCGGATAACCGTGATCCTGCAAGCCGATATAACCTTCACGAGCAATCCCTTCAGTAAATCCCGGGAAGCTTTTGAACTTGCTGTTTTGGACGAGTTCATCCCACTCGGGAGTCCACAGCGTATAGGAAAGAACCTCAGTACCATTCATGGTATGAGTCGCTTTTCCGTCTTTCACTTTAATCACCACCGTATTCCAAGAGCCGGCAGGATTAACCGTTGCCGGGTCGGCCGCAATCATGTCATAGAGCGAGCCAGCGAGATGCGTATCGATCTTGTTATCCGACGCATTTTCATTGTCCAACACCTGAACTTCAGGAGCTGCAAAATAAATGGGCTGACCCGGAACTTCGCGTACATAGTAGAAAATACCCGAGTTGCCTTGATCACTGGCTTTCCAATCAATTGAAAGTTCGAAGTCCTGATACTTCTTTTCACCGTAAAGAATATCGCCGTTGGCACCCTGTCCGGGCTGTTTACCCTCGCCTAAAAGCACTTTCATGGCATCATCTTCAATGGTCCAGTTTGGAGGCATCGTCTCCCCATTGCATTGCCGCCAACCATCGAAGTCGCTTCCGTTGAACAGCAGTTCCCAACCTTGCTTTTTCTCTTTCTTAGTTAATTGATTTACTTTTTGAGCTGAGGCCGAAATTGCACCCAGCGTGATAGCTGCCATGAAGATGGCTGATAAAATACTTCTTCTCATGATTTAAATTGAAAATGCACAGACGTGTGCCATTAATAATTAGTAATTTAGGTTAACTTGAAAACCAAAAGTACTAAAACTGCTTGTTTAAACCTATGCAACGATCGAAATAAAGACACTAAAAACGATTTTTTTCAACTGAACAGCCGAACAAAAAAGGCTCCCAAAATGAGAGCCTTTTTCGATTTTATTGCTTATTCTTTTTAATCCATTCCCGTGCATTCACAAAAGCCTCAATCCAGGGCGCCACTTCGTCTTTTTTCCTGTTTGTCGGATAATATGGCCAGTGCCAAGGCTTAAAGGCACGCTCCATGTGAGGCATCATTACCAGGTGACGACCATCTTTCGAGCAAATGGAAGCGGTATTGTAGTCCGATCCATTCGGGTTTCCGGGATAAAAATCGTAGCTGTATTTATACGGAATATGGTATTGGTCTTCGCTGTATGGCAAGCTGAATTTCCCTTCGCCATGCGCAATCCAAACACCCAGCTTCATGCCGGCCATTGATTTGAGCATGACCGAGTCATTTTCGGCAATCTCCACATTTACAAAGGCAGACTCAAACTTGTACGACTCGTTGTGCAGCATTTTTGGCATTTGTTCATGCTCCGGATAAAGCAGGCCAAGCTCAACCATCAGCTGACAACCATTGCAAACTCCAAGGCTCAACGTATCGTTGCGCTTGTAGAAGTTTTCCAGAGCGATGCGAGCTTTTTCGTTGTATTTGAAAGCACCGGCCCATCCTTTGGCTGAGCCCAGCACATCGGAATTGGAAAAACCACCCACAAACACAATCAGGTTAATATCTTCCAGCGTCTCGCGCCCGGCAATCAGGTCGGTCATGTGTACATCTTTTACATCCAGACCAGCCAAGTACAACATGTAAGCCATTTCACGATCACCATTCACCCCTTTTTCACGGATGATGGCCGCTTTGATTCCACTTGACGTACGACGATTCAAATCGATGCCATAATCGGCCGCTTTTCCGGTGAAGTTTTTGAAATCGTAATGCAGCTCATTTCTTTTATAGTTTTTGAAACGCTCCAAAGCCAGCGCTTCCCCACTCTGCTTGCGGTCCATCAGGTAAGATGATTTGAACCACAACTCGCGCAGGGAATCAATATCCAATTCAAATTCAGCCTTGAAGTTTTTAACTGTGAAAGCTCGTTTCCCGGCAGGTTGTCCTATTTTAACGAACTTCACACCAGCAATTTTCAACTTGGATTCGAGTGTTTCCGCATCAGCAGCCTGAATCACAATCCCGGGATTTTCATTGAAGAACACTTTAGCCGAATCCTGCTCGCCCAAGCCAGTCAAGTCCAGGTTCAATCCGGTTTCATTATCGCTAAAACACAATTCCAGCAAGGTGGTAATCAAACCGCCCGACGCCACATCGTGACCTGCCAAAATCAATTCATCTTCAATCAAGTCCTGAATTGCATTAAACGCTTTCAAGAAATAAGCGGGATCAGCCACCGTTGGCGCATCTTGTCCCAACTTGTTGATGATTTGCCCAAAAGCGCTTCCCCCCAACACCAGCGGAGTTGATGAGAAGTCGATATAATAAAGCGGCTGGCTGGCATCGTTCACAGCCACCGGCTCCACCACTTTTTTCACGTCAGTCACTTCGCCCGAAGCTGATATAATCACGGTTCCAGGGGAATAAACCACATCATTTTTGTATTTCTGGGTCATCGACATCGAATCTTTTCCCGTAGGAATATTGATCCCCAAAGCACAGGCAAAATCGCTGGCCGCTTTTACAGCTTTGTATATCCGTGCATTTTCGCCTGCGTTTTTTGCCGGCCACATCCAGTTGGCGCTCAGCGAAACACTTTTCATTTTCTCAGGCATCGGCGCCCAAATCAGGTTGGTCAGCGATTCGGCGATCGAAAGAATGGACCCACTTTCAGCATTGACCATCCCGGCAACCGGAGCATGACCGATCGTCGTGGCGATGCCACTTCTCCCCTGGTAATCCAGCGTAATCACACCAACATTGTTTAGCGGAAGATGCAATTTGCCTGCGCCCTGCTGCTTGGCAATGCGTCCGGTTACCGAGCGGTCTACCTTGTTGGTCAGCCAGTCTTTACAAGCAACCGATTCCAGCTGAAGCACATCTTCCAAATACGTTTCAATTTGATCCTGATCGTAAGCCAAGTCAGCAAAATTGGCCTTCTCTGTGGTGTCGGTCAACACAGTTTTGGGCGGATTTCCAAACATGTAGGCCAATTGCCAGTCAATCGGTTTTTCACCGGTTTTCGAATTTTCGAAAGTGAACTGCATATCGCCAGTTGTTTCACCAATCACATACATCGGTGCCCGCTCGCGATCAGCTATCTTTTTCAGCAGATTCACATGTTTTTCACTAATCACCAAGCCCATGCGCTCCTGCGATTCGTTACCGACGATTTCCTTTTGCGACAAAGTAGGATCGCCAACCGGCAACTTACTGGTATCAATTTTCCCTCCGGTTTCTTCCACCAGTTCTGAAAGGCAGTTCAAGTGTCCGCCAGCACCGTGGTCGTGAATGGAGATAATCGGGTTATCATCCGCTTCGGCCAGGGCACGAATGGCGTTGTACGCCCGCTTTTGCATCTCGGGGTTGGCGCGCTGTACGGCGTTCAGCTCAATGGCGTTTTTAAATTCGCCCGTTGCTACCGACGAAACAGCTCCACCGCCCATGCCAATGCGGTAGTTGTCGCCGCCCAACAGGACCACTTTGTCGCCAATGCCTGGCTTATCTTTTAAGCTGTCTTTTTTAGCGGCAAAACCGATACCGCCAGCCAACATAATGACTTTATCGTAACCGTATTTTTTATAATTCTCGAAGTGTTCAAATGTCAGTACCGAACCGGTAATGATCGGCTGTCCAAACTTATTTCCAAAATCGCTAGCCCCATTCGAAGCCTTAATTAGGATTTCTTCTGGTGTTTGGTATAACCACGGACGTTCTTCAGTGGCTTGCTCCCAGCTACGAGCATCTTCGGTACGCGGATAGGACGTCATGTACACCGCGGTTCCGGCAATGGGCAGGCTACCCTTTCCTCCGGCAATCCGGTCGCGAATTTCGCCACCGGTTCCGGTAGCGGCTCCGTTAAAAGGTTCCACCGTAGTTGGAAAGTTATGTGTCTCGGCTTTCAGCGAAAGCACGGTTTCTATTTCTTTTACCTCGAAATAATCGGATTTATCCTGTGTTTTTGGGGCGAATTGTTCCACCACCGGCCCCTGCACAAAAGAACAGTTGTCTTTGTAGGCCGAAATAATCTGGTTGGGATTTTCTTTTGATGTTTTCTTAATCATTTGAAAGAGCGACATTTCCTGCTCCACCCCATCAATCACGAAAGTTCCGTTGAAAATCTTATGACGGCAGTGTTCCGAGTTGACCTGCGAAAAACCAAACACTTCGCCATCGGTCAGCTTGCGCCCCATTTTTTCGGCAACCGAATCCAGATAGGTGATTTCATCCGTGCTTAACGCCAGCCCTTCTTGCTCGTTGTATGCAGCAATATCATCGATTTCGAGGATCGGCTCCGGCTTTTTGTTGATTGTAAAAATGGTCTGATTCAAATCTTCGTACAACCGTTTCAGCATGGGATCGTAGCCCACTGAACGATCCGGCACTTCAACAAACTCCTCCATCCGCACAATACCCTCTAAGCCCATGTTCTGCGTTATTTCAACCGCATTGGTACTCCAGGGCGTGATCATTTCTTTTCGGGGACCAACAAAAAAACCGGTTAGTTTGTCGTGCGCAATCAAGATAGCCTCACCAAACAACCAGTTCAGTTTTTGTATGTCTTCGTCGGTAAAAGAAACAGTGGTCTGGACTGCAATGATGCTGTTTTGAAGAGTCTTAAAGAATAAAATCATGTTGAATCGGTTAATGATTAAGTGATGTGTTATATAACACGCCACAAAGATAAAAATTCCTCAGGAAGAAACATTCGAATGATTCTGAAAACAGATTATTGTGAATAATAAGGTGAATTTGTTAACAGTGAGACAAAGCGAATAACGATACCTTCAATAGCCCATCTAAATTTTCCTTAACTTTGATGCCCAAGTTCAGAAATATGAAAAATTCAGAGAAAAAATACCTCCACTTCCGTAAGCAAGTCGATCAGCTGACAGAAACACTTGCCACAATGCACCAGAAACACCTCGCCTGTAAAAAAGGATGCGACTTGTGTTGCATGGACTACCAGGTCTTTCCCATCGAATTTCATGCGATAAAACAGGCACTGAACGATCAACCGGTGGAGAGGCAGGAATCGGTTGATGGCAGCTGCATTTTTCTGAAAGACCACGCCTGCCAGATTTATGAGCACCGCCCCATCATTTGCCGAACGCATGGGTTGCCGCTTCTTTTTATGAATGACGACCAATGGGAACTGTCGGCCTGCGAACTGAATTTTACGGAGTTTGACGATGAAGACTTCACGCCCGAAAATACCTTTCCTCAGGACAAATTCAACAGCAAACTGTTTTTGCTCAATCAAGAATTTCTAAAAGAACACAAGCTCCCCCACAGCGATTTCGACTTGATTCCGATTCACAAATTGAAGGATTGATGGACTGAGAGGCTGCCGACAAACAATTTATTTTCAGCTCAATTCCATCAGACCAAAAAAAATTTTATCTTGCATCCGTTCGCTTTTTGAAGCTATTATACTGAAAACCTAAACCATTCCGAATGAAACTATTCACACTAAACCTACTCTTGCTACTTTCTCTTTTTTCAGTTGCACAACAAACCGAAACGGTGTACCTCTCAGGCACTGGTGCCGAAAATACCGTTGATTGGGAATTCTATTGCTCTGAAGGACGAAATTCGGGTGAGTGGACAAGCATTGCGGTTCCATCGTGCTGGGAGCAGCAAGGTTTTGGAAGCTACGACTACGGACATGTTCCTTTTGAAAAACGTTTAAATGAAACCGGGCGGTACCGATACCAGTTCAGTATTCCAAAAGATTGGAAAGACAAAGAAGTCACCATTGTTTTTGACGGCGTGATGACGGATGCCGAGGTAAAAATAAATGGAAAACTGGCTGGCCCCATTCACCAAGGGGCTTTTTACCAGTTTAGGTACGACATTAGTAAACTGCTGAAAGTTGGCCAGGAAAACCAGCTTGAGGTGTTTGTCAAAAAACACTCGGACAATGAATCGGTTAGCCTGGCCGAACGCAAAGCCGATTTCTGGATTTTTGGCGGTATATTTCGTCCCGTTTTTCTCGAAGCCAAGCCTAAAACAAACATTCAGCGTGTAGCTGTTGATGCGAAAGCTAATGGCGAATTCAAGGCAGATGTTTACCTGGCAAATGCGAAAAATGCATCAAAAATCCGGGTTGACATTCAAACTCTGAGCGGTGAAACCAAAGTTTCGTTTTCGGTAGATGCCACCGAATCTGTATCCAGTGTTTCCGGCACGTTTAGTAATCCTGACATCTGGTCGCCGGAATTTCCGAACTTGTACCAGACTGTTTTCAGTATTTTAGATAAAAACAGACAGGTCATTCATCAGCACACCGAGCGCATGGGATTTCGCACCGTTGAAGTGCGCGAAAGCGACGGCATATATTTAAATGGCGTAAAAATAAAAATGCAGGGTGTTAACCGCCACACCTTTCACCCGAAATACGGGCGAACGTCGTCAAAAGATTTAAGCATCACTGCTGTCAACCTAATGAAAGACATGAATATGAACGCCGTGCGCATGTCGCATTATCCGCCCGACAAGCATTTTCTGGAAGTGTGCGACTCGATTGGCTTGGTTGTTATTGATGAGCTTACCGCCTGGCAAAAACCATCGTACGATGATGTGGTGGGCCGAAAACTGCTGGAAGAAATGATTGCACGTGATGTCAACCATCCGTCTGTTATTATTTGGGCAAACGGAAATGAAGGTGGCGAAAATAACACATTGAACGACGACTTTGCCGAGCTGGATATTCAGCAACGAATCGTGATTCATCCTTGGCAGGATTACGAGATGACCAATACCTTGCATTATATCGACTACAATTATTTGTCGCTGGATGGATTCAGCAAGCGAAAAATCTACTTTCCAACAGAGTTTCTGCATGGTCTTTACGATGGCGGACACGGTGCCGGTTTAGAAGACTACTGGCTTCGAATGTGGGACGATCCGCTTTGCGCCGGTGGTTTCCTTTGGGTTTTTGCCGATGAATCGGTTGAACGCACCGACAGAAATAACCAACTTGACAGCGATGGCAACCATGCGCCCGACGGAATTTTGGGACCGTACAACGAAAAGGAAGGCAGTTTTTATACCATCAAGGAAATTTGGGCGCCCATTCAGTTTGAAAAGCGTTACATCACGCCTGATTTCAATGGCGTTTTCAATATAGAGAACCGTTACTTTTTCACCAACCTTAACGAGTGCTCTGTCATTGCTGAATGGGTCGGTTTTTCAACTCCGGGACAAAATGCAAATGAAACCATTGATTCAACTGAAAAACTTAAGCTCGACCTCGCTCCGGGAAGCAGAGGCCTACTCAAGCTGAACTTGCCGGCTGACTGGCAAACGTTTGATGCCCTTCGAATAACGGCGACTGACCCCCAGGGACGTCATTTAAACACCTGGTCGTGGCCGGTTAAAAAAGCGCAAGAGAAAGCACAAGAGCTATTAACTGGAAATTCCTCATCACAACCCACGGTTGAAGAAACTAATTCGGCGCTGACGGTAACCGCTGGCGAAATCACGATTTCATTCAAAAAAGAGAATGGCACCATTGCGGAAATCAAAAAACAAGGGCAACTTATTCCGCTGTCCAACGGACCTGTATTTGTGAGCCGCGAAAAGAAGCTGAAGCAGTTCAGTCATTCATTCGTGGATAATGATCTGCAAGTTGAAGTGACTTACGAAAACGATGACTACCTAAAGTGGACGATTGATGGAAATGGACGAGTCGATTTGGAAGTTGCCTACGAACCAAGTGGGCGCAGTCAGTTTGCGGGAATAACATTCGATTTCCCTGAGGAGAATGTGGCCAGTATGAAATGGCTTGGAAATGGTCCTTATCGCGTGTACAAAAACCGAATGAAGGGGGTGAATTTTGGACTGTGGGAGAAAGCTTACAACAACACAATAACAGGCGAATCTGGCTTCATTTATCCCGAGTTTAAAGGGTATCATTCTGAAGTCTATTGGGCTGAAATTGAAGGAAAGTCGAATTCTGGATTTACAGTGTACGTCCATAGCAACGACATTTTCCTGCACATGTTAACACCGGACGAACCAGCAGCACCAGCACGAACAAAGCTTGAATATCCTTCTGGTGACATTTCATTCCTTCACGGAATCAATGCTATTGGAACGAAATTTATGGATGCCAACCGACTCGGGCCGCAATCAACGTCAAATCAATTTAGCTCAGCAAAAATGCATGGTGGAAAACTGATAATGAAACTTACCTTTGATTTCAACTAAAATCACGGACTTTTCCATTTTTCGTGATCACTTTAGTTCACGCATTAAAGCCTTGCAAACAGCCGATCAAAGCAGGGTGTTATTAGTTCGACTGGTAACACCCTGCTTTTCGTTTCAATTTATTTTTGGATTCGTGCCAAATAGTCTTATTTTATTAGATGACACAAAACAATAGCGTTATTAACTTTGAACGTTTTGCTTGCATTTTCGGCAAAACGCTTCAATTAACCAGATTTCGAAATGAAAACAAAAAACAATAGAATAGTCGTTTTATGGACAAGCGGCGACCCGGAAGTAGCCGAAAAAGTCTGCTTGATGTACACCGAGGGTGCCAAAAAGAATGGCTGGTTTGACGAGGTCGTATTGGTTGTCTGGGGGCCATCGGCCAAATTGCTCAGCGAGAATCAAATGCTTCAGGACAAGATCAAAACCATGCAGGAACAGGGAGTTCAGGTAGAAGCCTGCAAACGCTGCACAGACATGTATGGTGTGACCGATCAGTTCAAAAAAATGAATATTGATACGAAAGGGATGGGCGATCAGTTGAGCGACTATTTAAAAGAAGGTTGGCACTCACTAAGCTTTTAATGCCGGCTTCCGCTGAGACATCAATTTATGGCGCCTTTCCACTAATCGAAATTAAGTACGTCAATCAGGTCATTTACCCGGAATGGTTTTCCAAGAAAAGCATCCATTCCAATTTCCAGGCAATATTCAACATCTTCCTTCATGGTATTCGCAGTCATGGCAATAATCTTCACTGGAGTAGTGACCTTGCGCTGCTTCTCAATTTCCCGGATCTGCTTGGTAGCTTCAATACCATTAAGCACCGGCATTTGGATGTCCATCAAGATAAAATCAACCGCTTCTTTCCGAAAAAGCTCTACAGCTTGCCTTCCATCGTAAGCCAAACAAATGTTGGGGCAAAAACTATTGATCGAATGCAGGGCCACCTTCATATTAATTTGATTGTCTTCCACAATCATAATCCGTTTGTTCTGCAAGTTAGTCTTCAATACTTCAATTTCCTGCCCCACCTCGTCTTTACTTTTCGGCTTCCCGATTACTGAGGCGATGACCTGATACAACTGTTGCAACTTCACCGGCTTATTCAGATAGAAGTCAAAGTCAGAATCTGACAAATCACTCCGGTTTATTGCATCAGTTACCGACGAAACCAAAATGATTCGCAGTGAGTCGAGATCAGGTATTTCTTTCAGTCTTCGGGCCAGCTCAATACCATCCATCTCTGCCATTTGGAAATCCAACAATGCAAAATCAACCGAAATACCTTCTTCTTTCAGCCGGATCATTTTTGTCAGAGCCTCTTCACCACCGGAGGCCTCATGAACATTGACTTTCCAAGTTTCAAGATACTCTCTAAAAATATTGCGGTTGGTTTTATTATCATCAACAACAAAAGCATGCAAGTTTTCAAACGAGACACTTTTAAGCCTGAAACTATCCTTTCTTCCTTTCGTCTCCTTAAACTTGAGGCGAAAAGAAAATTCTGCACCCTTGCCATCTTCGCTTTTCAGCTCTATTTTTCCGCCCATTGCCGCCACCAGTTTCTGGCAAATAGCAAGGCCCAATCCAGTCCCGCCAAACTTCCGCGTGGTGGAGCTGTCAACCTGGGTAAACGACTGGAACAATTTATCCTGATGAACCTTGGGGATTCCAATCCCGGAATCTTTCACCATGAATAAAACCTCGTGCTCCTTACCTATCGTGCGAACCAATTCAGCAGATACGCATACCTCCCCTTTAGCAGTGAATTTAACGGCATTGTTGGACAAATTTGTGATCACTTGTTTTAAACGGACATAATCTCCCAAAATATATTCGGGAATATCCGGATCAACATAAGTCAAAAAGTCGAGCGACTTTTCATTTGCCTGGATAATCTGCACATCAGCCACCTCTTCGACGACCGTGCGGATATTAACAGGAGCAAATTCCAAATCCAGTTTCCCGGATTCAATTTTTGAAAAATCCAAAATATCATTAATAATCGACAGCAGGGTTTGCCCTGATTTGATGATAACATCCAAATAATCGCGCTGAAAAGGAACAAGATCGGTGCGTTTCAATATATCGGCCATACCAATAACACCATTCATGGGAGTTCTGATCTCATGTGACATGTTGGCAAGAAAGAGACTCTTGGCTCGATTGGCATATTCAGCTTTTTCCTTGGCTCGATTTAACTCTTGCGTGGCCAACTCCTCTTTGGTAACATCGCGCGAAATACCAACAAGTCCGATTATATCACCCCGATCGTTCCGAATTGGAACTTTTGTAACCGACGACCAAACCGTAGATCCGTCAGATTTCATCTTTTTCTCGATCGCTTTAATCTGCGGCATGCCTGTTTTGAAAATCGTTCTTTCCCGTGCATATAATTCCTCCGCTATTTCCTTCGGATAAATGTCAAAATCAGTTTTTCCGATAATATCTTGACTACTTTTAATATCGTTTGAAGAGAAGTGGGCCTTATTTACCCGAGTAAACCGAGAATGGACATCTTTAAAAAAGATCCGATCCGGAATATTATCCATCAATGAAGTCAAAAGCTCTTGTTCATGCCTGAGTTCTTGCTTAATTAAATGCTCCGTGGTCACATCGCGACTAAGCCCGACCATTCCAATACAATCTCCTGTTTCATTTTTCAAAGGAATTTTGGAGGAGGTCACATATTTGTGGCCTTCAGCAGTCTTAATGTATTCCAACTTATTGATCAGCGGTTTTCCATTCCTCATGAGTTCCTGCTCATCTAAAAAAGCTTGCCGGGCATGGTCCATGTCAAAGAAATCGAAATCCGATTTCCCTACAGCCTCCAGCGCATCGTTCAATCCAATTGTCTGTGCCTGAGATTTGTTGACTCGCAAGAACTTGGAATCCCGATCTTTAAAATAGATCGTATCCGGGATATTATCCATTAGCATTTGCAAATAATGCTGTTCGGCTTTTAGATTTTTCTGAATACGAACTTGATCGGTAATACGTTCGTAAAGCCCCATAACTGCAATCACTTCACCAGTAGAATCTTTTATTGGTATTTTACTTTTGCGCAAAATACCAACACTGCCATTAGCAAAAGTCTCTTCCTCTTCGAAGTTCAACAGGGGCACTCCCGACTGAATCACCTCCTTATCGATATTCCTGTTGTTTGCGGCAACATCAGGCGGATATAAATCAAAATCTGTGAGGCCAACAACATCGGCAGGACTATTTAAACCTCGATCATTAGAAAAGATCTGGTCACACCCCAGGTAAGTCAGGTTTCTGTCTTTCCAGAAAAGAGCAATGGGGATGTGGCGAATAATTAAATCAAGGATTTTTGCTGAATGCACAGCAATCGGCCTTTTCAAAATCTCATCCGTGAGCATGGATAAGAACCGGGCTTTCGTAAAATCTTCGGGCAAGATGTGAACATCTGAATCGGCTGGTTCATCAACGGATTCCTTCTCTGAAACAAGGATGAGCGGTATATTCAAACGATCAATATCGTTAAGTTGTGGATCGGAAGTAATTTGGAAATAATCCGGCTCATGAATTAAAAGCGCATCCGGACTGGCATGGGAAATGGCATTCAAAACCAGATCATAGCTACTGAAATACAAGAAATTAATCTCTTGCAAATCATTCATTAAGGGAATAAATTTCTGATGACTAAAGTCACTCCCTAAAAGAACAAAAAGAGGGCCCATACTTTTAAGGTTTTGTTTGGCGGCTAAATTACATAAATATGTGAAACTTTTCTTTTTTCATTACGATCCATCATCTCATCCAGCAGCAAACAAAACCAAAACACACTAACGATAAGACACTTACTGTAATTTCGAAAAATAACCATGTTACACAACCTACTAAAACCTGCTGAAAAACACATTTTGAATGCTAGTCGAGCTCTGTGATTTGACTTCTTTTATAAAAAACAGGGATATCTCCATTGAATATTAAAAGTCATAACCAGCTAAATTTCATTTGCAACGGGTTTACAATCATGAAAATTTCGACAACTTTTTCACTTCTTAGAAAACCGGTTTAACCAAAAGTTAAATTCTAAAATGATCGATTGAATATATAGTTGTGTTCATCTCCTTTTTCTTAATTTTGCTCGCAAAATAGAATCACTATCCATCAAAAAAAATAAAAAACATGAGAAAAAAAGTTGTTGCCGGTAACTGGAAATGTAACACAACCGTTCAGGAAGGTGTTGAATTGGCGAAAGCTGTAAACGAACTGGTTGCTAAAGAAGGTGCCAAAGATGTTGTGGTTGTTCTCGGAACACCATTCACCCACATTGCCAGTGTTGTTGATGCTATTGACACAAACCGGATCGGTGTATCGTCTCAGAACTGCGCAGCCGAGGCTAAAGGTGCTTTTACGGGCGAAGTTTCAGCGGCTATGGTTAAGTCAACTGGTGCCGAATATGTGATTTTAGGTCACTCGGAAAGACGTGAATACTATGGTGAGACCAGCGAAATATTGAACAAAAAAGTGACGCTCACCCTAGAAAACGGTCTAACTCCGATTTACTGCTGCGGCGAAGCCTTAGATATTCGTGAAGCCGAAACACAAAACGATTTCGTAAAAACTCAATTGGAGGAAACAGTTTTCAATCTTTCGGTTGAAGATTTTTCAAAAATCATTATTGCTTACGAACCAATTTGGGCTATTGGAACTGGTGTTACCGCAAGTTCAGAGCAAGCTCAGGAAATGCTGGCCTTCATCCGCGGGTTGATTGCTGATAAATTTGGTGCTGAGGTTGCCGAAGAAACTTCCATTCTGTATGGCGGAAGCTGCAGCCCTAAAAATGCCAATGAACTGTTTGCTAGTCCTGATATTGATGGCGGACTTATTGGTGGCGCTTCGTTGAAAGCTGAAGATTTCCTGGCGATTATCAATGCATACTAGTCTTTAAAAGACACAAAATATTAATTGTGCCATCTGGTTTTTGCCGGGTGGCTTTTTTTATCTTTGCCGCAAAAAAAAATGAAATATACAAAAGCTATCTTCAGCCTTTCACCGGATAATGAAACCAACCGCGAAATTTTGGTCGCTTACCTTTCGCAACTCGATTTTGAAAGTTTTGATGAAACGACCGATGAGGTGAACGCTTTTTTTCCTGTGGATAAAGTGACGACCAATGACATTAGAGCTTGTCTTTCAGAGGTTTCTTTTCAGGTTGATTTTTCGGAGGAAGAAATGCCGGACATTAACTGGAACGAAGAATGGGAAAAAAACTATTTTCAACCTTTGTTGATCAATAATCAGGTATTGATCCGTGCTCCTTTTCATAAGGAATATCCCAAAGCTCAGTACGAAATTGTAATTGAACCAAATATGGCTTTTGGAACGGGCAATCACGAAACCACCAGCCTGATGATGGAACATCTTTCGGAAATCAACCTGGAAGGACAAACGGTTTTAGACATGGGTTGTGGCACTGGAATTCTGGGAATTTACGCATCAATGCTGGGGGCTGAAAGTGTTACTGCCATAGACATTGACAATTGGTCGTTTGAAGCAACAGTTGAAAATTCGCGCCTGAACGGCATCAGCAACCTCGAAGCTTCCATCGGTGATGCGCAACTTTTAGGGGAACGAAGGTTTGATGTGATTCTGGCAAACATCCAAAAAAATATTATTCTTCAGGATATTGAAAAGTATGTTTCGGTTTTAAATGAGGGTGGATTATTGCTTGTTAGTGGGTTCTACGAAAATGATCTGGAAGATATTCTGGGAAGGGCATCGGAATTGCTGCTCACGAAAATCGAAATAAAAGAACGCAACAAGTGGATTGCCTGCGCCTTTCAATAGTAATTCGATTTGACAAAAAGTTTAAAGCATGGAACTGGCAAGCAGTCCGATTAAAATAGCAATGGTAAAACTGATAAAAGTACCAATTAGCACATACTCCGATAGCAGCCGGGCGCTATCTTCACTTTTAACTGAAATTCGCAGAATTGATTTGGCGGCAATTAAAAATCCAATGGCTTGAAATTGTGCTGTAAGTACAAAAGTCAGCACAAGTATACGTTCCAGAATTCCGATCCACTTGCCGGCATTTTGCAAACCTGGCCCCACACTATGATTAATTTGGCTTTGCCAACGCTTTGTTGCCAGGTTAATTATAATCATGGACGGCCAGATAATAAAAAGATAGGCCAGCAACACAATGAGGAATTCCGGAGTTGAAATTAACGCTGCAAATGGCTCCCTCCAATCAGAAGAGAGTTCACCAACGATGGCTACAACAGCAAAAATAGCAAGAATATGAAAAAATTGGTCGGCCAAAAACCAACCCAATTGATTGATTTTAGATGGTTTTAAATAAATTTTAGCGAGGTCAATCAGGTAGTGAAACAGGAAAATAAAAACAGGAATTTGCCACGAAAAGTGATCCAGCGTAAAAACGACGGATACCGCAGTAACGACCAATACATGCAAAAATAATTTCAGCGATTTTATTCCGCGTTCATTTTTATCTTTCACCCACGACCCTAGTTGCAATAAAAAATCAGCAAGTAAGTGAGCGATTAATAATCTAAGAAATAGAATCATAGCCATTATAACTTTTCGATAATTTCAAGAAAGCGATCATTCATTTTTTCGATTAAACTCCATCGGGCAAGCTGAATTCGGCTACTAACCGATGGCTGAGATAGGTTCAACTGACTTGCAATTTCTGTTTGCTTAAATCCCTGAACAAGATAATAAATAACTTCAGCCTGTGCCAGTGTCCAGCTGTCAAAAATATTATCTAAAAAAGCACATGATAATTCCAGCTCTTTATTGTATTCCTCATGGCTTGTTGTTATAATGAATGTTTGCTTTTTCTTTTTCATCTGATCGAGTGCCCTACCGGAAAGCACAAATGGTTCCTCCATCGACTTTCCAATATCCTCAGGAATTGTTTTTGACAGGCCAACGGCCAATGAAATGCGAATATCAATGGCTTCTTGTCCTTTCTCACTTTTTAAACCTATTTGTTTCCTTTTAAAATATGATTTCAGAAAAATGGCTTTATAAAATGACTTTTGAACATCTGTTGTCATCAACTGAAAGCTATCTCCCCGACTCGACAAAACAGGTTCTCCCCGATTAACCAAATAGTTCCCGGCTGGTTCTTCAAGTACATGCATCGTATCAATAAAAGCATGTTCTTCAAACTTTGAAGAATTTATAATATCGGCTGATATAACGGCAATCTTTTTCACATCTCAAATATAGTCCATAAATTCTATATTTACAAATTATAGATCTATTATTCTATATTTATAATTCATAGTCTTATCATTCTATATCGGAGAATTCTGATCGTTCAAATTCCAACACTTCCAGCTCTTTAATATTCTTGCCATCAATTTTAAAACGTACTGCGGTACAAACATGATGAAACCCGTTATTTCCTGCAGCTCCGGGATTGATATGCAAGCAGTGAGTTTTTTTATCATGCATTACTTTCAATATGTGGGAGTGTCCGGAGATAAATAGCTGGGGAGGATTGGAATAGATCATTTTCCGAATTCGTGGTTCATATCGCCCGGGATAGCCTCCGATGTGGGTTATTAGCACATCAACGTCCTCACAAAAAAACCGAAGAGTTTCGGGATACATCCTGCGTAATACATATCCGTCAATATTTCCGTAAACAGCTCGGAGGGGTTTCAGATCAGTTAATTTGTCTGCCAATTTTTCCGTGCCAATATCGCCGGCATGCCATATTTCATCAACGTTTTCAAAAAATCGCACAATACGCTTACTCAGAGCGCCATGTGTATCCGATAATAACCCAATTCTTCTCATCTAGATGTTTTAATGTCTATAGGTTCTCAAAAATAGAGTAATTTTGACTGAAAAATTGTTTATTTATACCGATTTTTAACCGGAATTTACGTTTTACATTAATGATCAAACATAGAAAACTAATCGAATGAAAAGAGTTGTGATTGTTCGCCATGCGAAAGCAGTGCCATACGGCTATGATGATGATTTTAGCAGAAAACTTCGGGATCGGGGAAAAGATGATGCAAATCGGATTAGTTCAAAATTAATGGGTGATGGAGTAAAAGCTGACCTGATTATTTCAAGCCCGGCAAAAAGGGCTTTGAAAACAGCTACCATTTATGCTGAAAATTTCCGCTATCAAATTAATTCAATCCAGATTGAAGATGAGTTATATGAGGGAATGACGACACAAGAATTTATTGATCTTTTGCGTGAAATTTCCGAAGAAGTACAAACCGTTTTTATTTTTGGCCATAACCCGCTGGTTTATCACCTGACCAATAATCTGGTCAAGTTATTCAACAGCGATATGCCAACTTGTTCAACTGTTGGTGTCGATTTTGATGTCCCAAGCTGGAAAGAGGTTTCAGCACGGGGTGGTGACTTGGCATTCCACCTAACACCCAGGATGCTAAAATAATACGAGTTTGAAAATATCGACAACCAAATTTATCCCCGGAAAATCAGCCTTGAAATTCCGGGGATTTATTTTTCATTCTGTTGCTTTCGGTCAAACTGTATTTAGCTATTTTTGTAAAAACAATTCATATGCAGCTATTTTATACGCCAGACATCACCGATTCAAATTTCTATCTAGACGAAACAGAATCAAAGCATGCTGTTCGTGTTTTGCGACTCGCGAATGGAGACAAAATCCAATTGGTTGATGGCAGCGGAAATTTTTTTGAGGCTCAAATAGTTGATGCGCATCCTAAAAGATGTGAGGTTGAAATCATAAAAAAAATAAGTGAGTTCAACAAACGAAATCACTATTTGCATTTGGCCGTAGCACCCACAAAAAACATTGATCGTTTTGAATGGTTTCTTGAGAAAGCGACCGAAATTGGAGTGGATGAAATTACTCCGATTTTGTGCGATCACTCAGAACGAAAAGTGATTAAAAATGAACGGCTCGAAAAGGTGATTATTTCAGCCATGAAGCAGTCTGCAAAGGCTTATTTGCCAAAGCTAAATCGGTTGACTCCCTTTAAAAGCATATTGGAATCGGATTTTGATGGTAGAAAGTTTATTGCTCACTGCTATGAACAGGATAAACGGGAACTCAAAGATGAACTTGATTCGAGCGAATCCAATTTAATTCTGATTGGACCTGAAGGTGATTTCTCGGAAGAGGAAGTTAAGCTGGCTATTCAGAACCGATTTATCCCGGTTAGCCTAGGCGAAAGCCGTCTAAGAACCGAAACAGCTGCTGTTGTCGCTTGTCATACGGTCAATTTGCTCAAATCGTAGATTATGTCTGACGTATATTTTCTTAAAATCAAATTCAATTAAAATACTCGTCAAATCTTTCTTTTTCTTAATTCCTGACCTATTTTTGCTTTCCACAAAAAAAACACACATGAATCGATCGTTAAGAGAGTACCTGCTGATTGTATTAAAAGGAATGGGAATGGGAGCTGCAGACGTTGTTCCCGGAGTTTCAGGCGGCACAATTGCATTTATAACCGGAATATACCAGGAATTGATTGATTCCATAAAATCTGTCAACTTTAACTCGTTGAAATTATTTTTCACTGGTAAATTCAAGGCTTTCTGGAATGAAATAAATGGTAATTTTTTATTTGCTGTTGTTCTTGGTATTGGCATAAGCGTTTTATCCTTGGCCAAAGGGTTGGAGTACTTGCTTAATCATCATCCGATATTGATCTGGTCTTTCTTTTTTGGGCTGATTATCGCTTCTGCAGTCTATGTTGGAAAGGATATTGGTCGTTGGAATGCAGTGACTTTTATTGCGCTTACGGCCGGCACTGTTATCGCCTATTTTATAACCGTAACTACTCCTGCTGAAGCACACACCGGTTATGTTTTTGTATTTTTATCTGGCTCTATCGCAATTTGCGCGATGATTTTACCAGGGATCTCAGGTAGTTTCATTTTAGTGCTTCTGGGAATGTACAAGTTTATTTTAGGTGCTATTTCGAGCTTTAACTTGCCTGTTATTGCTGTTTTTCTGATGGGTGCTGCCATTGGAATTGTTCTGTTTTCGAACATACTCAGCTGGCTTCTAAAACGCTATTATGATTTAACCATCGCTTTGCTTGCAGGTTTTATGATCGGCTCATTGAATAAAGTCTGGCCGTGGAAAGAGGTGGTAGAAACTTTTACTGACCGCCACGGAGAAATAAAGCCACTTCTGGAACAAAACGTTCTGCCCACAAACTACGAAGCGCTAACCGGACAATCACCTCAACTACTCGGTGCTATAAGCCTGGCCATTGCCGGATTTGCTCTTATTTTTGTTATTGAAGGAATATCGAAGCGCATACAAAAATGAAAACTTACGGACTAATTGGCTACCGACTGGGATATTCTTTTTCCAAAGGATTTTTTCAAAAGAAGTTTGAAAAAGAGGGATTGACGGATCATGAATACCTGAATTTTGAACTGGATCGAATCGATGACTTTCCTGATATCTTCAAACAGAATGAGCACATTGTTGGACTCAATTGCACCATTCCATATAAACAAGCCATTATTCCTTATCTTGATGAGATTGATGACCAGGCGGCTGAAGTGGGGGCTGTCAATACAATAAAAATTAGCCACTCAAACAATCAGATTAAACTAAAAGGCTTCAACACCGACTGCTTTGGTTTTGAGCATTCAATCCTCCCCATGCTGAAAACCATGCATCGAAAGGCATTGATTCTGGGAACAGGCGGGGCATCAAAAGCGATCAAATATGTTCTGAATAAACACAAAATCGACTACATTTCAGCAACAACAAAAAATGAATTGGCTCCCAAAGAATTAAGCTATCATCAAATCGACGAAGCCATACTCAAAGATCATCTCATTGTTATCAACGCCACTCCGTTAGGCACTTATCCCAATGTTGACAATTGCCCGGCAATTCCATACGAACACCTCACGGCAAATCATATTCTCTACGACTTGGTTTATAACCCGGAAGAAACTTTATTTCTGAAAAAAGGAAAAGCGAAAGTAGCAGCAACTAAGAACGGGTTGGAGATGCTTCACTTACAAGCCGAAAAAGCCTGGGAAATCTGGAACGAATAAAACTCAGTTTTTAATTCAATCGAAAGTTATAAGTAATGGTACCCTTCTGAACCGCCGGAGCCAACGGATCTTCTTTAAACCGGGCTTTCAAAGCGGCCTGTTGGGCAGCCTTATAAAATTGAGAATTGGTAATACTTGATCCAGGCGCACCCGGCTCAGCGCTAATCACTCTACCAGACTGGTCAACCCGAATCGTCACAACAACTTTGCCTTGTTCATTGCCTGGATGAACAGGCAGAGGTGTATCTATATGCCCGCGGCCGCCCAAATCATACGAAATTCCATTTCCTTGTCCGCCTCCATCGCCATAATTCGGAGAGTTGGGTGAACCATTCTGCGAACCCTGGTTTCCTCCAGAGGAAGAAACGCCTTGCCCGGTACTTTCCGAATCACTTGTTCCGGCACCTCCGGCTCCAAAAGCATTCGATGCCCGATTATTGATCTCAGCAATTTTTTGTTGTTCGGCTTCCTTGCGTTTGCGTTCCTCTTCAGCCTTTCGCTGACGTTCTGCTGCCTCTGCTAATCGTTGGCGTTCCAATTCGGCCTGGCGCTGACGCTCGAGTTCAACTTTACGTTGTGCTTCTAGTTCTACTTTTCGCTGCCGGTCAAGCTCTTCTTGCCTTTTTTTGTTTTCCTGTTCCTGCAAGCGCTTTTTTTCTTCGGCCTGCTTCTTTTTGGCTGCATCAATCGCTGCAGATTCCTCGAAATCCTGTGTCATCACTTCTTCCTTAACCTCGGGCTGTGAAACTGCTGGTGTGGGTGGAGGTGGTGTAACTGGCGGTGGTGTGACTTCTTTTTCCTCCTGAACAACAGGGGGTGATGTTTGCCGGCTTGGTGCAGGTTCCTGTGGTCCGCTTCCCTGATCAGTATTGCCAAAATTGACAAGAATACCTTCTTCGCCAGGTAATGGAAGTTTGGTGAAAAATCCAAATAACAAGAGTAATATTAGAACAATCACGTGAAAAATAACTGTCCCGACAAATCCCCTTTTATGTTGTTCAATGTAGCTCATTAACGTCCTTCCGGCGCAGTGGCCAAAATCATTTTATACTTGTTGCGTTTGGCAATATTCATCACTTTAACAACTTGCTCAATCGGAACCGACTTATCGGCATGAAGTGACACATAAGCTTCGGAGTTATCGCCAATAGCAAGTTGCAAAGCCGGTTCTATTTCGTGGAATGCGACGCGTTCAACTTCCCCTCCGGTATTGACAAAATATTTCAAATCGGCTGTAATGGAAACCGTAGTCATCGGCTTTGCTGCCGTTTGATTGTTACTTTGCGGCAACAGCAACTTTAATGCATTGGGCGCAATTAAAGTAGAGGTTACCATAAAGAAAATCAGCAACAAGAACACAATATCAGTCATGGAGGACATGCTGAAACTGGCATCGACTTTATTTCTTCTTCTTAAGGCCATTACTGTTATCTTGCTGGTTCATTTAATAGATCAAGAAATTCGGAAGTGGCTGCTTCCATTTTAAAAACTACCTTTTCAACATTGGCAACCAAAATATTATAGGCGAAATAAGCGATGATACCAACGGTCAAACCTGCAACTGTTGTTACCATGGCCTGGTAAATTCCGGACGACAACAAAGTTACATCAATGTTACTACCGGCGTTTGCCATATCGTAAAATGCCTGAATCATCCCAATCACAGTTCCAAGAAATCCAATCATAGGAGCACCACCAGCCACACTGGCCAAAACAGGCAAGCCCTTTTCCAGCTTGGCAATTTCAAGGTTGCCAACGGTTTCAATCGCTGAGTTCACATCAGCCATCGGACGTCCAATCCGGCTTATTCCCTTCTGAATCATCCGGGCGGTTGGGTTATCCTGTGAGCGGGCCAACGACAATGCCGCTTCTATATTTCCCTGCGAAATATAATCCTTCACGCGTTCAAGTAGCGAATAATCAACCTTGCCGGCCTTTTTAACTGCAAAATACCGATCGAAAAAAATAAATACAGCGATTAATGAAAGCACCAGAATGGGGATCATAATCCATCCACCTTTTAATGCCAAATCAAAAAAACGGGTTACAATCCCATCTTGACCTGCTGATTCGGCCAGTGCTTCGGCGCTTTCTCCGGCTGCATTCGAAACTTGTAAAAGAATATTTCCAAACATAAATTTTTATTTAGAGGAACACATAAAAAACGAGGTATAAAAGCATTTATTATACCCCTCAAAAATAATGAATATTTACAAAGTTACTACTTAAAGTAACAAGATCAGACTTGCGATTCTGACCGGCTGCTAATATACAACTTTCGTGCCTCAATCCTCTTGTCGAATTCCGAACAATCGTGTCATTTTATGCCAGAGCTCCGTAAAATTGTCATAGTTCTCACGGTATGAAATTCCGATACCCTGGGTATAAGGTGAAGTCTCATAAATCAGGTTATTATTAGATCGATTATAGGCTTTCAGCTGAAGCTTACCATTGTTGGTCAGTTTCACGTTCAAATCAAAATCGCCAACCAGATCATTGTTATTGGAACGTGCAGCATTTGTAGTACTGTTGTTGCCAATATTTCCATTTAAAGTCACCCGGTCATTAAAAATTTGCGTGCTCAGGGCCAGTTCAATTTCATCGTCCGACATTTGAGTTCCCGGACGATAATTCACGCCGACATCAAAATCATTGCTAATTTGTGACAACCAGTTGCTTAGCTGATTAGAAAACAACTCGCTGGCCGTAGATCCAACCACATTGGAGTTGGATGCCTGGTACGATCCGCGCAGGTATTCCGGGGTATAAAACCGTCCCAATACCAACAATGATAAAATTTGCCGGTTCATCTCCTCCTCGGTACTGATAAATTGCTGAACCTGATCTTTTATCCGGTCTTCAGCTGTGGGAAAGTTAATATCGAAAGCGATTGACGGATCATTCAGGTTGTCGGTAAGAAAAATGCCGCAGGTGACCGGAATTCGCTGAGCGTAGTCAATATTTTCGACCGAATTGGGAAAAAGCTCAGTTAAGGAAGCCTTTAAACGATACCTCGCTTCAAGATCGATAATGGCATCGTAAGGTTCTCCATTCCAACGAATAGTCCCTCCACGCGCTATTTCAAACTTTTTATTAATCACATTTTGAAGGGTGAATAAATAGTCGCCCTGATCGACCCGATACTCTCCAAACATGGTAATATTGAAATCCGGGTCAATGCGAACCTGTATGTCGCCTGTTCCCCGCGATCGAATCATATCGCCAATCTGCGAATTATAAATCAGCTGAACCAGTGCATCGGGCGTAACATTAAAATCGAAGTTCATCTTAACGTTCGACTTGTCGGTTTGCACTTTCCGCTCCGGTGAGTCGGAAAGCTGTGTTTCGCTATTCAAAAAATGAATGAAATCATATTCCTGCGCTTCCGCTTCATAATCTAAGGAGATATTAATGGATGTGCCACTTAAGCTCGTTGCTTCCGACGTTAAAGTAAGGTCCTGCCCATGTCCGCGAATTTCCAAAGCACCTTTGGCATAAGCTTTTCCGTAGAATCGTTCATTATCTCTGAAAGTCGTATTCATGGCCATCAACCGGGACGTACGCAAAGCCAGGTCATAATCCATATTTCCAAAATTATCATGCCGGATTGATCCATTGAAAATCCCCTTGTTTCCCTGGTAATCGGTTATTTGAATGTGGTCAAACACGATGGAGTCGGATCGGAAACTGATGGTGTCGCTAAAATAATAATCTACCTGAAGTGCTTTCATTGCCAGACCAGCGTCGAGGCCAAGCACGTCGCCATCGAGCAGAATTTTTTCAGTATTCCCGTGAATCCACACATCGCCGGTCCCACGACCGCGAATATCTTGAAAGCTATTTTGCAAAATCGGCTGCAAAATCGTCAGTGACAAATCATTCAAACTGGCAAAAAAATCAATCGAATCGTTTTCCGGAGTGTACGTGCCATAAGCATAAAAAGCCTGAAGGTTTTTACTGTCGATCTGCAATTCAGCCTGAATCTCCTCCGACTCGCGATCCCACTTACTAACAACACTGAGCTCGCCAATCTCATGGTCGCGGAAACTCAAATCATTAACCCTCAAATCAGATAAAAACAAAGCGCGTTCATAAACATCAAAAACACTTGCTGTTCCACTCAGAATTCCTTCAACTTCGAAGTTCCGCTGCACGAGTGAATTTAAATGACCTAAATTCAACTCGTTCACCCTTAAATTTAATCGGTCACTTTTATCTTTCGAAATCACGCCATCCAGCGTAAATTGCTGGCTTTTATTCGAAATATGAAAGTTATCAACAGCAATTCTTGTTGAATCAATTGTTATTTGCGAAGGATGCACTGTCCAAAGGGTATCTGAAACGTAAATCCGCGATGGTAAAACCTCCACATCAACATGTGTTCGGTCGTAACCGGTTTTCATAAAATCGATCTGGGTTTCAAGCTCTCCGCTGTATGTTTCTTCATGAAAATTATTCCAGACTATCTTAGAGTTCAGTCGGTCATCGGCGGCATCGGCCAGAATAGCCAGGTTGTACATTCGCTGATTCTCATTCAATTGCAACTCTTCCAAGCGGCTCTTGAATTCAATCTTGTCATTGGTATGAACCGACAACGAGTAGCCATTGAACACTAAATTGCGGTATTCCATTCGCGGAATATCGGCCACCAAATCCAGGGTCAGTTGCTGATCATCAAAGCGCCCGATAATTTCAGCTGTTCCAATATACAATTCAGGAAACAACGCTTTAGTAAGCGGCTCCATATCCTTCACCATCACCTCAAAATTGAACTGGTTCAACGTCATATTCTTGTTGAAATCAATTCCCGATGATGGTAAATAGCGATGAACCAAATTCTTAAAGCTCCCCAAAAGGGTCAGAAAAGAATAGTTTCCTGCGATGTGAGCATCAGCAAAATCAGATCGAACCCAAAGATGAGCGACATCATCATAATAAGTACTGACACTTAAACTATTGAGCTGCAAGGTGTCGTACTCGTTTAGGTATTGTCCTTCATCTACCCAAATATTTCCGTTCAGGTTGTCAATGCTGTTGCCCTTGAAATTGGCATTCAACTCCATCGAAAGCATGGACTTTTCGTAACTGTGATCGATATTCAGCGCAACCAGGTTGGCTTGCTTCAGATTCAGCTCAAAATCGAACTCAGGAACTGGCGCGTTAAAGTCCAGTTTACCAACAAAACCTGCATCGAGATTCGGATCCTGAATGCTCAAATTACCTTCAAACTTTCTATCCTGAACGGTTCCGTCGAGGGTGAGATTCTTAAACTTATAATCATTAAAAATCAGGCTGTCCACAACACCCGCAAGGGCAACATTAAAAGCCCGGCTTATTTTATGAAACGAACCATTCACCTGCCCGTTGAAAGTTACCCGTTCAACCTTATCGTACTGAGTAAACTCGCCCAACTCAAAGTTGACCGTCTTTACGCTTCCGTTAACTTTCATCCGGTTTCCCTGTAACGGAACAAAAGAAAGGTCAGTTTTTATCTGTCCGAAATTGGACCGAACGGTTCCGTATGCGACAAAATCGCTTAAAAATCCAGTGAAATTTCCTTCGTAATGAACAACACCTGCATCGTGCAACAAGGGAGAAAACTCCAGGTAATCAGCTTTTGAAGAATTGGGCAATTTTATTTGGCTCAAATCCTTAAAATCGGCTGTTGAATTTTTCAAATCCAGCGAGATATAGGTCTGATCCAAATCGGGCAAGCCATTGGTATAAAAATCGCAAACCAGCCGGGTATTTCGGCCAATGTTCATTTGCAAATCCTTGGCTTTCAAATCGGCAATGGTTCCATAAACCCGTCCCGAGAGATCAATCTTCAAATCCATTCCCCGTAAGGAAGGCACCAACTGGCTCACATCAACAAAATCCAAAACCGTTTCTTTCAAGTCAACATCCAGCCTTAACGACGAAAAATCCTTGTCCTCCTGCATTCCGGTTTGATCAATGGTAACATCGGCATTGACAATAACCGAATGCGGAGTTGCAACCCGCAGGTTCCTGAGTTTCACCATGTGATTGGAGGAAACCAGTTGCGTGCTTAACGAACTTAATTGAAAGGCTTTGCGATCGTCCAAACTCATTTCGTTAATGTTGAACGATAAGGAATCATGATGCAATACAAAATCACTCACATCTAAATGAATATCATACAAATCAATGGCTCGTGGCTCCTCCGTTTTATAATAAGAATAGCCCAATCGGGTATCACTGAAAAGAAAATTTTGGCAGATAAAATCCCAGCTATCTTTCTGTTTATTCGTGCGGAGCGCGTCGAAAATAAATTTATAATTGGGCAGATTATCTTCGGTGAGCGAAACAAAGATTTTGGTCTGCTGCATATCAAGCGATGACAAGTCGATCATTTTCCGCTTCACGCTCAAATCATCGATCGATGCTGCCATTCGTCCCACATAAAGTAAGGTATCCTGCTGCTGATCTTCAACCAGAAATTCATTTAAGATAACCTGATTGAAAAAACGAATGTCCACACTTTTCAATGTTATCCGCGTATTCAGGCGTTCCGAAAGGTTATTCGCAATTTGCCTGACCAAAAATGTTTGGACCACACTGGACTGGAAAGCTATATAACTCCCCAACATCAGGACGATTAGAATCCCGAAACCCCACAATACTATTTTAATCGATTTTTTGATAATTTTGTCCCTCGGTAATTTGAAAACAAAATAAACTAAATTCCACGTAAATCGTTAGGTTCAACAGTTAAATTAATTGAATTTAACGCTGAAAATTGGTTTTCATGAATAACAAAAAAGATATCATCATTTTAGGAATTGAGTCATCGTGCGACGACACCTCGGCTGCTGTTATCAAGAACGGTTGTTTGCTGTCGAATATTATAGCCAGCCAAAAAGTTCACGAAGCTTATGGCGGTGTTGTACCCGAGCTGGCTTCGCGAGCACACCAGCAAAACATTGTGCCCGTAGTCGACCAGGCCATTAAGCAGGCCGGAATCAGCCTTGATGAAATTTCGGCTGTGGCCTATACGCGTGGCCCGGGTTTGCTGGGTTCGTTACTCGTAGGAACCTCCTTTGCGAAAGGTTTTTCGCTGGCTGCCGGTATTCCCATGATTGAAATCAACCACTTGCAGGGGCATGTTTTGGCGCATTTTATTCAGGAAAAAGATGTTGAATTTAGCGAGCCCAAATTTCCACATCTTAATTTGCTGGTGTCGGGAGGAAATTCTCAAATCATTGTTGTAAAAAGTCACCTGGAGATGGAAGTGATCGGACAAACCATTGACGATGCCGCCGGCGAAGCGTTCGACAAATGCGCCAAAGTAATGGGCATGCCCTACCCCGGTGGCCCCTTAGTCGACAAACTGGCCAAAGAAGGGAATCCCAATGCCTTTCAATTTTCAAAGCCCCGCATTAAAGACCTGGACTACAGTTTCAGCGGACTGAAAACAAGCTTTCTGTATTTCCTGCGCGACCAAATCAAAGAAAACGATAACTTCATTGAAGAAAACCAAGCCGATTTGTGTGCTTCGCTTCAAAAAACCATCATCGATATTTTAATGGACAAGCTGGTGAAAGCAGCCAAGCAAACCGGCATCAACGAAATTACTGTTGGTGGCGGTGTTTCTGCCAATTCGGGCTTGCAAAACGCCCTAAAAGCCGAAGCTGAAAAACGCAAATGGAACCTCTTTATTCCCAAGTTTGCCTTCACCATGGACAATGCCGCCATGATTGCCATTACCGGCTATTACAAATACCAGAAAAAGCAGTTTGCCGGGCAGGATGCCGTCCCATTTGCCCGAATGAGTATTAATGATTAGGAACAGAAGCGTACCGAAAAGGGCTTGAAACTTGGAATTTAAAATTTGGAATTTGGAATTGGATAAAAAAATACCCGTCGTTATTGTCACCGGTTTTCTTGGAGCCGGTAAGACGACCTTTATTAACGAAGTGATACGCAATCACCAGCACCTCAAACTGGCTCTGGTTGAAAATGAACTTGGACAGCAATCCATCGATCAGGATTTGATTGTGGGCATGCGAAGTGAAAATATTTTCGACCTGAGTAACGGCTGCATCTGCTGTTCCATTTTCAACGAATTTTCTTTAACCCTGCTCGACCTCGCCGAAAAGGCCGGCGAAATTGATTACCTGCTCATTGAAACCACCGGAGTAGCGGATCTTTCAAATGTCATCAAGCCTTTTTATGAAGACCCGGAGTTGAAAGAAAAATATACGCTTGCCGGGAGTGTCTGTCTAGTTGACGCCCAAAATTTTGAGCAACAAATGAGTGAGCGCGAACAGCAATTGCAGGTTATCGTCAGCGATTTACTCATCATCAACAAAACCGATCTGGTTTCAAAAACAGCACTGGCCGACATCACCAAAAGGCTGGCCGCCTGGAATGGAACCGCTGAAGCAATCGCTACGGAATTTGGAAAAGACAACGAATTTCATCTCGACGATTTTGCAGAGAAAGTACAAGGAAGGCTGGAACAAAAAATGGCTGAACCGTTTATGTTCCGTTTGGTTGAAGCGAAAAAATACACCACGTTCACCCACGAATTTTCAGGCCATATCAAATTGGAACGATTCAAATATTGGTTCGATTATTTTGCGGCCATCAATCAACTCGAAATTTACCGCATCAAAGGCATTCTCTTTACGCAGGACAACCCCAACAGAATTGTGGTGCAATCCGTTGGCGGTGGCACGAGCTATTCGGAAGGCAGCCTGATTATGCCCGACGAATCTCCCAAAAACCGACTTGTTTTTATAGGGAAGGAAATTGATTTTGAACGAATCGGCTTCGAACTGACCAACTACTTAGCCAAGGATCTGGATCCATAAGGGCAGCGTAAAAACACTGAGCATCGTACTCAACACCACCACCTTCGAGGCGAAAGTCGCATTCAGCTTATATTTCACGGATAAAACGTATGGCGTTAACCCCATGGGCATAGCGGCTTCCAAAATGCTCGAACGAATATCGAACGAAACTCCCAAAAACCGAACGACACCATAAAATGCCAAAGGCAAAACCAACAAAATAACTATTGAAAAGGCCGCCACCGGCAACCACTCCTTAAGCTTTCCAAATGGGTGCGTTCCCAAAAACAGTCCCAGCGAAAATAAAACCACCGCCGTTACCGAAGTAGCAAACAAATCGAGACCTTTCATCAAAATCTCCGGTACGTCAATTTTCAGGATGGAAACCAATAAGCCAAGCAAAACAGCGATAAGCAAAGGATTCTGAAGCAGGTTCTTCACCACAACAAGAGGATTGACATCGCGCTCCCCCAAAACTTCAACCAAAATAATGCCCAGGGTGAACAGCCAAAACAAATAAACCGCCGACAGCAAAGTAGATTCAGCCAGTATTTCGACACCATAAACATTCATTAAAACCGGAATGCCGAGGTAGGATACGTTGCCAAATGAAAAAGCCAAAACCAAGGTGCGCAAGGTGTCGGTGCTCAATCTGAAAAGCTTAGCCACCGGAAAAGCCAGCAGCATAGCCGATACTATGTATGCCGAATTCCAGCCAACCAGATCAATATATTCGGACAACGGAACATCCAACTTAAACAGGGCCACCAGAATCAGCGCCGGGAAACCAATCCACAGCGCATAGTCGTTCAAGACATCAATCCACTCTTTTTTAAACGACTTCGTCCGACTGAAAAGCAGACCGACCAAAACCACCAAAAAAAGCGGGAGGATAGTAGAAAACGATAACCAGTAGTTTTGCATGGAATCAGGCTAATTGAATCTGCTAGTTTTTCAGAAACGGACGCACATCGGTCAAAAACATACCGGCCGATTTAGCGGCTTTCATGCCCAAAACTCCGTCTTCATATACATGGCACTTCTCCGGGTTAATTTTCACCAGCTCAGCACATTTCAAAAAAGTTTGCGGTAAGGGTTTGTGCTCGGTCACATCATCGGCCGTAACAATGGCATCAAACAAATCATAGATTTTCAGAGCTTTCAACTGCAGCTCGGCACTAGTGCGACTCGCCCCGGTACCCACCGTCAGCGGAATTTTTCCATGATACTGATGCACCAAACGAACAACCGACTCGTGTGGCCGAAGTTGATCAATGCTGTTCCAAAACGTCTGTTGTTTCATTCGAACCATTTCCACCGGGTCAACGCCTTTCATACCATTGTCGCGGATGATCCGGTGGGCAAACTCAATGGTAGGCACGCCGGTCATTTCTTCCATGATTGACGGGTCGAATTTGCAATTGTAGTGTTCGCAAACCGTGTACCAGGAAGCAATGTGAAGGGGAAGCGAATCGGATAGCGTTCCATCTAAGTCAAAAATCAACGCCTCTGCGTCCGGGTGTTTATCTAGTATCATAATTACTTTCTTGAAGTTTGGAAGGCAAAATTACGCTTTTTTTCACAGCTAAAAATTTTACTGAAGGCACACCCTGCAATATCCGGTGAATTTAATCTTCTATTAATTTTCTCACGAAAACAATTGAGCGGTTCCGGGCGTTTCCAGATCCAAATGATCCGTATTATTTACCTCCAGCAGCCTGTGATTGCCATCAACATGCAGTTCAACCCGGCTCACGGAAGTATTTTTGCTTACATCCCACGAAAAATAGTCGCTGGCCGGTTTGTTGGCAATAACGGTGCGAAAAGCCCGAATCATACCGCCATGCGTAACCACAGCTACATATTTCCCATCTTGCGTTTTCAGTAATTTCGAAATGAACTGCCGGGCCCTGTTCATCATATCTTCGTTTGTTTCTGAACCTTCGGGCAAGTACTCCCACTTCCAGTTTTCAGGAAACCGCAGGCCTTCCCACAAAGGCAGAGAGCGTTCGCGCAAAAGTGTATCGGTTTGCAATTCCAGTTTCGAATGAAATGTCAAAATTTCGTTGGCCGTATCGATCGCCCGCTGCAAGTCACTTGAATACAACACATCAATCAACTCATCTTTCAAACTGGAAGCTAAATTCTTAGCCTGCTGAATTCCTAATTCAGACAAGCACCCATGCTGCTGCCCTTGACAAATATTGCCGGCATTTTCAATGGTTTCTCCGTGACGGATGATGAGAAGTTTAATCATAGTCAATTTTGGCCTTTTCAGTTTCGAATTCTTCAAATTCGCTTTACAAATAAGGACAAATAGCTACAGAATCTGTTCATAAAGCAGTTCATTGCATGCTTAATTTTATACAGAAATAACCTTTCAGCCAACCAGTTGTTATCAAAACAGAAATGTTTGTATGAACACTGTAATTGAAATGACCAAATGATACCAATAGCTTAGTGAACATTCTTACAACCTTATTGATAAAATTTAAATTGAATACGTATGCGTAGAATTTATCTCTCATTTATTATTGTATTCCTGCTGGGAATCAATTTCGTTTCGGCGCAGACCGGCGAAGCCCGACTGCTTCGTTTTCCTGCTATTTCCGGCAATCAAATCGTGTTTACCTATGCCGGCGATCTCTATACTGTCGCTGCCGATGGCGGCACAGCCCGAAAACTAACCAATGATGGTGGCTTCGAGCTATTCGCCCGTTTTTCTCCGGATGGCAGCAAGCTGGCTTTTACCGGCCAGTACGATGGCAACACCGAAGTGTTTGTCATGCCAGCCAGCGGTGGTTCCCCAAAACGATTGACGCACACTGCCACCTTGGGCCGCGACAAAGTTTCGGATCGAATGGGACCCAACAACATTGTGATGAGCTGGACTCCGGATGGCAAGAATATCGTTTACCGTTCGCGCAAGCAAAGCTTCAACTCCTTTAAAGGACAACTTTTTCAGGTGCCTGTCGAAGGCGGCCTGTCAACAGAGCTTCCCTTGGCCGAAGGTGGTTTTATAAGCTACTCGCCCGATGGTAACCAACTGGCATTTAACCGGGTTTTCCGCGAGTTTCGCACCTGGAAATATTATGAAGGTGGCATGGCCGATGATATCTGGCTGTTTGACTTCAACTCAAAAGAAGTTAAAAACCTAACCGACAATAAAGCCCAGGATATTATCCCGATGTGGGCCGGCGACGAGATTTTCTTCCTATCCGACCGCGATCGCACTATGAATATTTTCGTGTACAACACCAAAACCAAAGCGATTGAAAAAGTGACGAATTTTACAGAATACGATGTCAAATTTCCGTCGATTGGAGGCGATCACATCGTGTTTGAAAACGGCGGCTACCTCTACAAAATGAACGTGACCGACAAGCAACCGGTAAAAGTTGCGATTCACATTAACAACGATTTTGTGTATGCCCGCAACGAATGGAAAGATGCCTCGAAACGGATTACCGATGGTGATGTGTCGCCCAATGGCGAGCGTGTTGTTTTTTCGGCCCGTGGCGAAGTATTCAATGTTCCGGCAAAAAAGGGAATCACCAACAACCTGAGCAAAACCCCGGGAGCACACGAACGCAGCGCCGTTTGGTCGCCCGATGGCAAATACATTGCCTACCTGAGTGATCAGTCTGGCGAGTTTGAAGTTTACATCCAGGATCAACAAGGCAAAAGCGAAGCGATCCAGTTGACTAAAAATGCCGACACTTACAAGTTCAGCCTCGAATGGTCGCCCGACAGCAAAAAAATCATGTGGTCAGACCGCAAACACCGGCTCCGCTATGTCGATATCGACTCGAAAAAAACAACCACGGTACAAACTTCCGAGTATGGTCTGATCAGAGCGTACAACTGGTCGCCCGACAGCAAGTGGATTACCTTTGCCGAGTCGTCCGATAACCGTTTCTCTAAAATCATGCTCTACGCGGTGAACAGCAAAAACCTGCACGAAGTAACCGACAACTGGTACGATTCCGGTTCTCCGTCGTTCTCCAGCGATGGCAAATACATCGTGTTTGTTTCGGCCCGCGATTTCAACCCAACCTACAGCCAAACCGAATGGAACCACGCCTACACCAAGATGTCGCGCATTTACCTGGCCATTCTGTCGGAGGAAACCAAATCGCCATTTGCACCGGAAAATGACACCGTAAAAGTGGAAAGTGAGGCCAAAGAAGAAAAGAATAAGAAAGACGACAAAGCCGATGAAAAACAGGATGACAAAACTGTCAAAATTGACCTTGACGGACTGGCCGATCGGATTGTTTCACTTCCAATTTCAGCATCCAATTACTACAATGCATCCTGTGTGGGCGACAAGGTTTATTACGTCGATTACAGCGATGACCGCAATGCCAAATTGTATGACTTAGATAAGAAAAAAGAGACTGTCTTGGGAAAATTCAACTTTGGCATCTCGGCAAACCACAACAAAATGCTGGTTGTGCAAGATAGTAAATGGGCCGTTATTGACTTACCAACATCCAAAGTCAATCTGGAAGAAACCATTGATTTGTCGAACATGAACGTTTGGGTAGATTACCAGACCGAATGGAAACAGATTTACGATGAAAGCTGGCGCCAGATGCGCGACTTCTTCTATGTTGAAAACATGCACGGACTGGACTGGGAAGCGATGCACGAAAAATACGCCGTACTGGTTCCGCATGCCCGGCACCGCGACGATTTGACCTACATTATTGGCGAATTGATTGGCGAACTGAATGTGGGGCACGCCTACGTACAAAGTGGCGACCGGCCCGAACCCAAGCGGATTCAAACCGGGTTGCTGGGAGCCAAGATTAGTGCAGACCCGTCAGGTTATTTCAAAATTGATGAAATACTAAATGGTACGAACTGGAACAAAGGCTTACGCTCGCCGCTGAAAGAAGTGGGCGTGAATGCCAAAGCCGGCGACTATATTATCGCCATTGATGGGGTGAGCACGCAATCGACTCAGGATCTGTTTTCGCTGCTGGTTGGAAAAGCCAACAAGGAAGTGGAACTGACGATCAACAGCAATCCGTCGGAAAGCGGCGCCCGCCAGGTGCTGGTCACCCCAATAACCGACGAATCGAACTTGTACTACTACAATTGGGTTCAAACCAACATCAAAAAAGTCAATGAAGCGACCAACGGCGAAGTGGGATACATTCACGTGCCCGACATGGGCATGAACGGCTTGAATCAGTTTACCGAATTATTCTATCCGCAGCTCAACAAAAAAGGCCTGATCATTGATGATCGCGGCAATGGCGGCGGCAATGTTTCGCCCATGCTTATTGAGCGCTTGCAGCGGGTGGCCCAGCGAGCCAATATCCGGCGCAACGCCACGCATCCAACGCCGGTTCCCGGGCAAATGATGCTTGGGCCCAAAGTGCTGCTGATTGACCGCTACTCGGCTTCGGACGGCGACTTGTTCCCCTATGCCTTCAAACATTACAATCTCGGAACCGTCATTGGAACCCGCAGTTGGGGTGGCGTTGTTGGTATCAGCGGCTCGCTTCCTTTTATTGACGGTGCTGAACTGAACAAGCCGGAGTTTGCCTCTTATTCATCCGAGAAAAGCGAATGGATTATTGAAGGCTATGGCGTTGATCCGGACATCGTGCTCGACAACGATCCTCACCAGGAATATCTGGGTAATGATGCCCAATTGGAAAAAGCCATTGAGGTGATCAAAGAAAAAGTAAAAACCGAATACAAACCGCTGCCTCCTGTACCGGAAGCACCGGACAAGACAAAATAAATTCTTCGCGAAAACGAAAGGAGGTCAGCTGACCTCCTTTTTTATTTTCTTATGCTTCTTTGCACTCATGCTAAATGGTTGGGAAGGCGCAGGATGAGCCTTCAAGCAAGCGGGCTTAGGCGGCCTACGTGGGTTTGGCTTTGGAAAACAAGGGAAGGAAACAGCGATGGGACTGGTTAAGAAAACCCTGTTTGACGATCCTGTATTCCCGATCGGAGTTGGTTTTCGGGGAGTGACTGACCCGTAGTTTTCCAGCCAAAACATCGTCAGCCTTGACTTTTTTTGAATACTTTTTTGTGTCAAAACAAAAAAGTATTTGGGGTTTGGGGCAACGCCCCACCGAAGCAGCATTCGGGCTTTGGAATTGCTTGGTAATTTTCTGACCCTTCCGTTTTCGATGGAGATCGGGACACCTTCTCCCGAAGCGAGTTCGGGACAAGCTCTTAAAAAAGGGAAGGAACCCAACCACCTGCTATGGTACGAACTCTGGGGTCACCGGTTTTCGGCCATCGCCGCTTTCAACGCACGGTGAAGTGGGGGACTTAAAAATCGCTACGCCTTCGTTGTATTCTATCTGCTGGTTCTTTGCAAAAAGTCCAGATCAAGGGAGGATCAAAACTTATAGATTGGTGTATCAAGGCCAGGTCCACACAACCAAAATAAACCATTAGGTCAACCTTTAGAAACGAAAAGACAGAAAAATACGTTATTTATACAGAAACAATGATTTAGAAATATGAAACGACTACAACTGTTACCCATAGCACTACTTCTGATGAGCGTATCCGTGTTTTCGCAGGAAAGCAATCCGGTGGAACTCTTTGAGGGACGCGGAATAACGAGCACACCACAACGAATCATGGATTTGAGCTACCAAAACTTGCAGGAAGTTCCGATACGCGCCAATTTGCCGGGCATTGAAGTGTTGATCCTTGACAACAACCAACTCACCGAACTGCCAAACTGGATCAATAACCTGACCAACCTGCGGATTTTATCTGTGCGAAACAACAAGCTGAAAGAAGTCAGCTCGCTACTCTCCCACTGCACAAAACTCGAACAGTTACATCTGAATGGCAATGCTGCCTTAACTGAGTTGCCCAACCTAAGCAGCTGCCGGAACCTCATGCTGGTGGATGTGGTCGGCACTCGCGTCCGCGAAATTCCCGCACACATCCGCACGATGGACCACCTGTACTATTTCAAATACAACCCGGCAAAAAAGTGAATTTGACAGAGGTCGAATGTTGAAATAGTGAGGGTTTCACTTGGAGTGAAGCCCTCACCGACAAGCTTCGATCCGAATGATAGATCCGGTCGCGCCACTGCCTGACGATTCTTTAAAAAACCAGATTGAAAATACGACAGTCAAAAAACTAACAAGCAGTTGGTTGCAAGCAGTCCATGTTTGGTCCAACACAGCCTCCAATAAAGCGTATGCAAGCAACGCTTTATTAGGGGCCAATTGTTGTAACCAATTCATTTTTTTGTTAAAACTATCCTTGTGTCTTCTTCAATGATGTCATATTCGATAGTTTCTTCATTATTTAAGGTTATTATCAAAGCTACAATTCGTGAGCTGTCTTTACTATCGCTTACTACTGCCATACCATAACTACCTGTAATCTTATCAGAATTTTCTATTACTTTAGTTACATATAAGCCAGTTTCTTTATTTGCAACATTTATTGTATCAGTTTTAATGTTATAAAAATAACTGAATTTTGAATCCGTATAGAATTCAACTCGTGGATATTCCTTTTTTTGCTGTGTTTTATAAAACTCAATTTTATTCTTTTTAATAAAAGCAGAGTCAGTTTCGTTCGTTGATAAGTAATACGTTTTATAAACTATCGACTGCGCTTTTGTTTCAATCGGAATAATGAAGGTTACTACTGAAAATAGGCTAACAAAAAGTAGAACAGATAAGTAAGATAGTTTTCTCATAGTATTTGTTTTTAAGTCAAATAGGTTCAAGAAATTCCTATATAGTTTAACGAGGCAAACCTTAAGTCGAATTAACAGGTTGCTCCTCCGGCTTGCCCCTTGTTTAAGCGAAGCGGTAACGAGGGGTGAGCTGTCTTGAGTTTATAACTCATTTTTTATTAAACTGTTCGACTGTTTACGAACGCTCAATATACCAACGCCCTTCATTTTCCAGTCACCAAGATAATGGTTTTTGCTGGTAAACCATTCAGTTGTTTTCTGCTTGATGTCATTTGTTCGGCTTGGACGCCTTTAAATGGGTTTTGGGCTAAAGCCCGGCCGATGCAGGCTGTTTCGTGTCCCCCGGATGAATCCGAGGCTTACTGATGCTATCGTTGGCTTCTCATAGGATGACTCCGGGGATTTTTGATCGTGCTTGTGATTTCTAGTCATTTCGAAGGTTACCGATTGTGCTTATCATCTTTCTTCTACTGACGATGAGTGCTGCACCAGTCAGTAACCCGGCCCTTCAGGGCCGGGCCGTTGCGACGCCTCAAGCTGGGCTTTAGCCCAAACCCATACTGTCTGCGTTTAGCCAAAGCAACTGTCTGATTCGATGAGCCCCTACCTGATTTACCAGTTCATGTGTTTTTCTCGTCTTGCCGCGTCCTGTTGATGTTCTGGCGCCCCGCCAACATCGTCTGGCTCCTCGCTGAGTTCGTCTGGAGGGTCGGCGACTTCGTCTGGCTCCTCCGGACTGACTCCGTGGCAATCACTGAGTTCGTCTGGCTCCCGCAGACTGCTTTCTTGACAGTTGGCGACATCGCCTGGCGGGTAGCTGAGTTCGTCTGGCGACTTGGCAAGTTTATCTGGCTACCCGGCGTCATACTCTGGCTTTTGGGCAAGCAGGTTTCTTCAGCCTCGGGTCTCAGCAATGGGACCAACTTCTGTTCCCGACCTGCCCCTTTTGAAATAAAGGAGAAGGATGGACTGATTTAAATTTTTCTGGCTTATCTTTGGGCCCTTCAAAAAAGCAAAATAGCAAAACCCATTCAATACAATCGTTTAAATGAGCCTGGAGAAGAAACTACACGAGCGAAGCGGATCAGCATGCGAATTATGCGGATCGACCAACGAATTAAGTGTTTATGAGATTCCGCCAAAAACCAATGTTGCCGTGGATAAAAGCGTTCTTTTGTGCGATCGCTGCCTGGAACAGATCGAAAATCCGGAAGTGCTGGATGTTAACCACTGGCATTGTTTAAACGATAGTATGTGGAGCCAGGAGCCTGCTGTTCAAGTGATGGCGTGGCGTATGCTCAACCGCTTGAAAGCTGAACTGTGGGCGCAAAATCTATTGGATATGCTTTACCTGGAAGACGACGTATTGGCTTGGGCCAAAGCAGGCGGCGAAGGCGACAGCAGTCAAGGCAACGAAGCCAAACACATGGATTGCAATGGCGTGGCGCTTCAGGCTGGCGACACCGTGGTGTTGACCAAAGACCTGAATGTGAAAGGAACCAGCTTTACCGCCAAACGCGGAACTGCGGTTCGGGGCATTTCAATTGTACACGACAATCCGGAGCAAATTGAAGGCCGCGTAAACGGCCAGCAAATTGTGATTCTGACCAAGTTTGTTAAAAAGACCAGCTAAACATTTTCATGTCTTCGTCATTCTCTCCTTAACCATTTCTCTTGCTCAGCTTTTGTTAGAAAAGTCCAGGCAACCACGCGGCTGGTTTTGTTGCCCTGCCCCATCGGAATGGTTTTCACCTCAATGGCTTCGGCCTGCCGGAGTGCCCGATAGACTCCTTGTAGCTTCTCCTGTTTCGAAATCAAGGTGGAAAACCAAAAGCAAGAAGTCGCAAATTGTCGGCTTTGCTGAATCATTTTCTTCACAAAGGCTGCTTCACCACCTTCGCACCACAATTCATGATGCCTACCGCCAAAGTTCAACTGTGATTGGTCGACAGCCTCCTTATTCAGATTCCGAAGTTTGCGTATGGTTCCCGACTCGGCCTCCGCCTGTGAAGCATGAAATGGCGGGTTGCAGATGGTCAGGTCAAACCGCTCATTGGCTTGGATGATCCCTCTGAAAATATTGTTCGTATTGGATTGCCTTCGCAAGTTAATTTTTCCTTTCAAGTGCGGATTCCTGAGAACAATTGTGCGGGCCGACTCAAGGGCGGGTTCATCAATATCGGAACCAACAAATGTCCAGCCATACTCCATCGTGCCAATAATTGGGTAAATGACATTGGCACCTGTGCCAACATCAAGACAGGTGATGGTAGAGCCAGTGGGAATTTGGCCCGCGTTGTACTCACGCATTAAGTCGGCCATGTGGTGAATGTAGTCGGCCCGACCCGGGATGGGCGGACACAAATAACCATCCGGAATGTCCCAATAAGTCAGTCCGTAATTTGAAATCAACAATGCTTTATTCAGCGTTTTAACAGCATCCGGATCAGCAAAATCAATCGATTCATCACCATAATCATTCGGTCGGACAAATCTGCTCAAGTCCGTACAAACTGCAACCAAGTGCGTAAAATCATAACGCCCCCGGTTCTTATTTCGTGGATGCAAGCTTGATTTTTCAGTCAGGTGAACCTTCTTTTTCGAATGCATGAATACTGGGTTTGCTAAGTCGGCAAATTTAGGCGGAGTTCAAGGTAAAAGCAAGAAGGTCATCGTTTTTCTTGGTTGGTCACATTTTATCCATCGGATGTTACCTCAGGCTCTTTAGCCACATGTGATTCCAGCTTTTCCCGGCGACAACTGCAAAACCAGGCCGGTACGACCGTGCGTAAAAACGAGCAATCTTGTTTTTTTCAATCGTTTAAAATCAAGACTAAACAAATCAGCTTTCGTGATAAACATTTCGCATTTCGCTTATGTTCTAAAACTAAAGCTTGCTAAAAAATCTTATTAAATCAGACGAAAATCCGAATTGGACAAGATTGAATTTTTAATAACAATTTAGCTGGTTCTTTTAATATATTGCCCTTTAATCGAAAAGATGCGCTCTATTTTGGTCAGTGTATATGGCCCGTTGATAACCAAAAGCACTGTTTCAATAACTCTTGTATATAACTTATTGACAATTAAGAATAAATGTCTGAAATTAGCCTACCAATAGAATACAATATGACTCCTGCCGAAAGGTTTTATAAATATTTCAATCATGAATACGGTTATCCGAAAGATAACACGGATCCGAAATTGAAAAATGAATTCATTGAAGAATTCATCAATCAGATTCCGGATGTGATTGATGAACTTGAAACCTACCTGATCAAACATGAAATCCATGAATTCTACATTAAAATAAAGAACCTGAAATACCTTTGCGAGTTTAGTGAAGAATTTAACCGCTACTGGCTTTTGTTACGATCCGTTTCGGGGGGCCTCAACCGTTTACTTGAAGACCCGAGCGTGGACCATGTAAGTGACGTTTACATCTACTACTTTAGCCGCTATGGAGGCCGTCGAAAATTGCGCGATGAAAACTGGTTTGAAAATCATCGCTGGGATTTTTTGGATAAGCTGGCACATATTTCCAGTGACGATGAACTGAATGATTTCGTATTGGAAAAGATTGATGACCTGTCAAACTATTTTGAATTTTACAAGAAAGAACTCCATTCTTTCATTTTCGAACTGAAAAAAATGGATTCCTGATTTGGTAACAAACCTGCTTGCTTTTTGAAGTCTCAATTAGTGGATATTGCTTATCTTGCCGTCCAAAATTGGATAAAATATGACCAAACAATATTGCTGGGCAATTTTAGGATGTGGGAAGATTGCCCGAAAATTTGCTGAAGATCTAAAACTTCTTCCCAATGCCCGACTTTATGCTGCGGCATCCAGAAACCTGATTCGGGCACAGGAATTTGCCAGTGAGATCGGATTTGAGAAAGCCTATGGCAGCTATACCGATTTGGTAGAAGATCCAAAAGTTGACATTGTTTATATTGCTACCCCCCACTCCCATCATCGCGAACACGCACTCCTTTGCCTGACACACAAAAAAGCAACCCTTTGCGAAAAGGCTTTTGCCATCAATGCCCGCGAAGCCCGCGACATGATTGCCTGCGCCAAAGAAAACAACACCTTTTTGATGGAAGCCTTTTGGACACGGTTCCAGCCTGCTTTCATAAAAACGATGGAGATCCTCCAATCTGAAAAGCTGGGCAAACTAAAGATGGTGCGTTCCGACTTTGCTTTCAATGCCGATAAAGATGCCAGCCAACGACTTTACAACATTGACCTTGGTGGTGGTTCGCTTTTAGATATCGGTATTTATCCTGTTTTTGCCTCGCTGATGGCCCTGGGAAAACCAACAGAGATAAAAACCCACACCCAATTTGGATTTACCAACTGCGAGGAAAGCATCATCATGAGTTTCAAATACGCCAATAATGCCATGGCGTCGCTGGTATCAAGCTTTGCTTCTCATTCATCAATTCAAACGGAATACTGGTGCGAACAGGGGTACCTGCGGCTCAACAAACGCTGGTTCGCCAACGCCCAAATCACCATTTGGGAGAAAGGCATGGAGTGCGAAGAAGAAGTTCCGGTTGAAGCCATTGAAGGAAAGGGCTACCAATATGAAGCCGCACATGTGATGCAATGCCTGGATGAAGGTAAAATTGAAAGTGACATGATGTCGTTTCAAACCACACTGGATCAATTGGAAATTCTGGATCGTGTAAGAGCCGATGCCGGCATTGTTTTTCCGAAACACGACTTTCCACCCCCAAACGAAGATGAACTTTTGGCGAAACGGGCAGACTAAGTAAAACAACAAAAATGCTGTAACTTCGGGCGCAATTTCAAAATTCATTAAGGTTGTGCATAACAAATTTGGGTGAGGCCTAACCAAATATCTGGAAGGAATTAGCTATTGACGGACTTATTAACATTTTTTAAAGAAAAAAATAGACTGTTCGTCGATAAATCACCAAAACATGAATTAAAAAAACCTAATTTTGGTTGCATTCAAGAATTCAGCTATGAAATTAATTATTCTCACATCCTCAATTTTTTATTTGTTAGGCCTGAAGTTAACTCACCAGGTAGAAATTGAACAACCATTCGCCACCGATAGTGTCATTATTACTGCTCCGGCTGAGCAAATCCAGATTCCTGAAACTGAACCGGAGAAAGAAGTTCCGGTGATTGATGATAAGACCGACAGCATTCAAAGTTCGGGGTCGAATACCATCACAGCTCCCTGGTATCCTTTAATTGAGGAACTTGATCCGGTGTAAAGGAGACGAAATTACCTGATTTTTTCAGTTTGCTATTCGTAAAAAGCATCAATTCCCGGGTAATAGTATTTCTTGCGGGCCACTTCCTCCGAAAAAATAACATACTTGACATCTGCTTCTGCACAAAGTTGATTTTCAGCGTTAAACAACTGAGCATGAATAATAGCCAATCGCCTGTTCATTGCTACCAATCGCCCTTTAATCAAAATTTCGCCCTGGGTTGTAAAAACCGGCCTTTTATAGCTCACCTTTAATTCAGCCGTAACACCAGCTGTTTTGCATTTGGTATAAACCACCCAAGCTGCAATTTCATCCAGCAGCGTAGCCTGGATGCCGCCATGCAAAACCTCAACCCAGCCTTCAAATTCACGACGCGGATTCCACGTCGAAATGATCGATTCGCCATCATCCCAAAATTCCAGCTTCAACCCGATTGGATTATGCGGCGAACAGCCAATGCATCGGTAAATTTCCGGATCATCATGACGATGAACGTTGATAATCTTCTTCATTTTTTTGAATAAAAAAGCCGGTCAAACCCAATGAGGCTTGCCGGCTTATCGATAAATATCTTTTTAATTATTTCCCAAAATCAGAGGTAAGCCATCTTTGGAGTTACCAATTACCACAACTTTTGAATTCGGCGATGTTGCTAACTCGATGGTCGCTTCAATTCCTCGTTGCTTCAAAATACTGGTTGTCAACGAAGCATCAATAATCTTGTTAAAACGAGCGATTCCTTCCGCCTCAATCCGTCTCTTCTCAGCTTCCTGCTCAGCTGTTTGCAAGGTATACTGATAGGTTAAAAAAGCCTGTTCTTCTTCCAGCTTGGTTTCAATAGCAGCTTTAATTTTGTCGGGAAGGTTGATTGAGCGAATCAGTAATGCACGCATGGCAATGTGATTTTTCTCAAGAATCTTTCCGGTTTCTTCAATAATTGAAGCCTCCACCTCGCTACGCTTAGTCGAATAAATTTCCTCCGCCGTAAAGCGTCCCGCAACCTGACGTACTGAGGACCGCACCTCTGGAATAATCAGCTGATCAACGTAACGTGTTCCAAACACTTCGTGCAGAAAACCGATTTTATCGTACATCGGGTTAAAACGCACCGACACATCGACATTGACTGACAACCCGTTCTTATCAAGCACATCCATTGTCTCTTCCCGCGCCTGCTCTTTCACATCGTAAACAAACAATGTGTTCCAGGGAGCTACAACATGAAAGCCCGGAATATAAATACTCTCTTTGTCTAAACCTGAGCTAAACGGACGAAAAATAACTCCGCGCTCTCCTGGCTGAATGGTAATAAACATGCTGCTTCCGAAAAACAACAACACCACAACTACGACACCTGCAATAATTAAATACGACTTTTTGAAATTGAAATCCATTGGTATGATTTTTATAAATTGACTAAAAAGTAAATGTAGCAGAATTTTACAGAATTCCTCGAATAAACAGTTGAATCTTAATAAAAAGCTATTAAAATGCTTGATTCATAACAACAACGACTTGGTTAAATCAACTTTTTTTGTTTAGATTTGAGCTGATCAAAAAACCTTTTTTATATGATTGGTTCCTCAGAATTGATTATTAACAAAGACGGAAGCATCTTTCATCTCCACTTAAAACCTGAACACATAGCAGACTATGTTCTTTTGGTTGGTGATCCTGCCCGTGTAGAATTAATCGCATCCCATTTTTCAAATATCGAATTCAAAATAGAAAATCGGGAATTCGTTTCCACAACCGGAACGTATAAAAACACTAGGATTACGATTATTTCAACTGGTATAGGAACGGACAACATCGACATAGTACTGAATGAACTGGATGCTCTTGTCAACATCGATTTAGAGACAAAAGAAGTTAAGGAAAAGAAACGCTCGCTGAATATTATACGCATTGGAACCTCAGGTGCCCTTCAGAAGGATCTGCCGGTCAACTCATTCGTTCTTTCGCGAAAAGCCATCGGTTTTGACGGCTTACTGAATTTCTACGCCGACAGAAAGATCATCTCCGATCTGGATTTTGAACAAAACTTCACTGTTCACACAGACTGGAATCCGCAGCTTGCAAAACCATATGTCGTTAATTCGTCTGACCATTTGTATCAACTCATGAAAGGAGAGTCTTTTCATGATGGAGTAACCATTTCAGCACCCGGGTTCTATGGACCACAAGGCCGGGTATTGCGACTGGAAATAGCCGATCCTTGTTTGAATGAAAAAATTGAACGTTTCTCTTACAACGACTTCCGGATTACCAATTATGAAATGGAATGTTCGGCCATTTACGGACTTTCAGCTCTGCTCGGCCACGATGCACTGACCGTGTGCCTGATCATTGCCAACCGGACAACAAAACAAGCCAGCGAAAATTACCACCCTCACATGGAAAAATTGGTCCGGCTTGTTTTAGATAAACTAACCACTTAATCGCTTGTCAATGATGAAGAAAGAACGGCTACAAGCACTAATCGCTTTGCTGGATGATCCGGACGAAGCAGTTTTTGAAGAGATTGAACAACAGTTGCTATGTGAAGATGGACGAATTATTGACCAACTGGAGAAAATATGGGAAACCAGCCTGGATGAGCTCATACAATCACGAATTGAAAATCTTATTCAACAAATCCAATTTGCCGAAACCAGAACAAAAATTCTGAACTGGGGCAATCAAAAACAGGTCGATTTGTTTGAAGGTTTTTTTCTGATTAGCCAATATCAATACCCGGATCTCAAACTGAAAGCGATTAAATCAAAGATTCAAAAGATCTCAAATGATGTCTGGCTCGAAATCAGCAATAAACTGACCTCACTGGAGAAAATTACTGTGCTAAACCACATTTTTTACGACACGAACAAATTCTCGGTTAATTTGAACCATCTGGACTCACCTCAAAATTGTTACATCAACCAACTGTTTGAAACAAAAAAAGGAAATGCCATCTCGGTCGCAATATTATACGCTTTGATTGCCCGGGAATTGAAATTTCCGGTTCAGTTTATCAACTTTCCCAAAACCCCCTTGCTGGCCTACATTGATCCGGAAATGGCCCATGAAGTTCACGGCCGTGATTACAAGTCATCCATTCTATTTTACATCAATCCATCCAACAAGGGTGCCATCATTGGGCGAAAAGAAGTCGAGTTTTTTTTGAACCGGAACGAACAGTTTGGAACTGATGATTTTTATGAACCGTGCGAAGATAAGTTCATGATTAAAAAGTTACTGGAAAGCCTGATTGAAAGTTATAAGTCTCTTGGCTATCAAGACAAAGTGGACGACTTAAACCGAATCGCTGATTTCCTGTAGGTTGATGAACTACGACTCTCCATTAATTTTTTCCATCACCAGTTTCAGGATTAGCTGCTCCCGGATTTCGGCCTGAAAAAGCAGCTCTGTGGCTTCATGTTTAAAGGTCGCTGCTTCTGCTTTATCCTGATATCCACCCAGATTAATCAATACATTCAGGTAAGCTCCATGAACAGCCGTTCGCGCACAAAGTGCTGCAACTCCCGCATCAGAAACCGAGTTGGGATTTCCGATTTTCGCCATTGCTTCAATAACTTCCATCGATTCGAAGGCGGTTTTCATAACCTTCAACGGCACTTTTATGGCATTCAAGGTAGCGTTCTGAATCGCTTTGTTCCGGATCTTCATGTCTTTGCTGCTTGATTTCGACATCCAGAAAGCAGTCATTATCTGGTTAAATGCTCTCGTATCTTCATCTACCAGGCTGAGCAATTCATTTTGGCAGGCTTTCCCTTTTTCAGCCCAGGCAGAGAACTCCTCCCAACGATGGTCCCACCCACGTTTGTGTGCCGAAAGATTGGCGACCATTCCGCCCAAAGCAGCGCCAAGTGAACCCACATAAGCCGAGATTGAACCGCCACCGGGCGCAGGCGACTCAGAGGCTGTTTCATCAGCAAACGCCTGCAAGCTTAAATCTTTGAGTTTGACAGATTCATCTTCCAGCATATATTCAATAATCCTTTCGCGCGGGCTAAATGCTGTCAATTCATCCAATCCCAACGACTTGATTGCAAGCTTGATAAGCTCAGCATCGGCAATTCCGGTGGATCGCTGTTGTTTGCTCAAAAAATATTTTCCTGCATCAAGCATGGCCTGCAATGGAATCAGCCCCACCAATTCAGAACCAGTTACCCGCAAGCCACGGTTTTCTGCACTCTTACAAACCTCATCAAAAGCAATATGAATGGGAGTTACCGTAATGTCAGTCAGATTCATCGAAATTTGAGCAATTCCATATTCTTCAATAAACCAACCAATCGCACGTACTTTTTTTAAACTCCCGGGAATCCGAACCGGCTCCCCTTTTTCATCGGTCACAATTTTTCCAGTCACCGGATTGCCTTCTCGCTTCACACGACCAGCTTCGCGAACATCAAAAGCAACGGAATTGGCGCGCCGTGTTGAAGTTGTATTGAGATTTACATTGTAGGCAATTAGAAAATTT
>JAGXIR010000110.1 GCA_024635605.1 Sunxiuqinia sp. | reverse complement strand
GCTTTACCGGCCAATACTTTTTCGCGGGTTTCATCGTCCGCATTTTTCGGATCAAGAATGCAAACAATCGGAATCTGAAATTTTTCTGCGAACTCAAAGTCGCGGGTGTCGTGTGCGGGAACAGCCATGATGGCGCCGGTTCCGTAACCCATCAACACATAGTCGGCCACCCAAATCTGAATTTTGGTTCCGTTGACTGGGTTGATAGCAAAGCGTCCGGTGAAGACGCCGGTTTTGTCTTTCGCCAGTTCCGTCCGGTCCAGATCCGATTTTAGTGAAGCAGCCTGTATGTATTTTTTAACGTCTTCTTTTTTGTCTTCTACCACCAAGGCATCCAGCATGTGGTGCTCGGGCGATACCACCATGTAAGTGGCACCAAACAGCGTGTCGGGTCGGGTGGTGTATACGCGCAGTTTTTGGCTCACCCCGTCTACCATAAAATCAACCTCAGCTCCGGTTGATTTACCGATCCAGTTTTTTTGCATGTCTTTTACGCCTTCGGGCCAGTCCAGCTCGTCCAGTCCTTCCAACAAGCGCTGTGCATAATGCGGAATGCGCAGCAGCCATTGTTTCAGGTTTTTGCGAATCACCTGATGCCCGCATTTTTCATGGGCTCCATCGCTCAATACTTCTTCGTTAGCACAAACCGTTTTGCAGTTTTCGCACCACCAAACCTGGGCGTTATCGTAATAAGCCAGGCGCTTTTTGCTGACGTATTCTTTTACGGCAGCGTCGCCTTCGGCTTTTACCTCTTCGGGAATGGGAAGTTCACTGATGGGGCGGCCCTTGCCTTGCTCGGAATCAAACCAGGTGTTATATAGTTTGGTGAAAATCCACTGGGTCCATTTGAAATACTTGGGATCGGTGGTGTTGATCTCGCGGTCCCAGTCGTAGCTCAGTCCCAGCGTTTTAATCTGCCTGCGAAAGTTGTCGCAGTTCTTGTTCGTTGTTACCGCCGGGTGGGTGCCGGTTTGAATGGCGTATTGCTCGGCAGGTAATCCAAACGCGTCCCAACCCATGGGGTGCAGCACGTTAAACCCTTTCATCCGCTTGTAGCGACTGATGATGTCGGTTGCCGTATATCCTTCGGGGTGTCCCACATGTAAGCCGGACCCTGATGGGTAAGGAAACATGTCGAGGATGTAATATTTGGGCTTCGAAAAGTCGTTTTTGGTTTTGAAGGTTTTGTTTTCCTCCCAGTGGGCTTGCCATCTCGGCTCTATTTCCCAGAATTTGTATTCCATGGTGATGGTTGATTAAAAGCGTTTTAAAACTGAGCGGCAAAGATAGAAAAATATGGGGAGAGTGCGAAGGGAAAGGTGTAACAGAAAGGAGCGGAGAGATTTTGTGATGACTGGTTTGCTCCCTGGGGCAGGTTGCTTTAAGGTGGTCATCCGAATAGATATCGATAAAAAAAACAGCGCACCATGAATGATCCGCTGTCTGTTTATTTCAGATTGATTTACTAATCTTTTTGAGGGTGTGGCCTAATTACATCATGCCGCCCATTCCGCCGCCCATTGGAGGCATTGGAGACGGGTGATCTTCTTTTTCTTCAACCATGACACATTCGGTAGTCAGGAACATGCCGGCAATTGATGCTGCATTTTCAAGAGCTACACGTGCCACTTTGGCTGGGTCAATCACACCGGTTTCGTATAAATTTTGGTATTCATCAACACGGGCATTGTATCCGAAGTCGCCTTCACCTTCGCGTACTTTTTGCACCACAACGGCACCTTCTTTACCAGCATTGGCCACAATTTGACGTAGCGGTTCTTCGATGGCACGTTTGATGATTTCGATCCCTGTTGTTTCGTCTTCGTTTTCACCTGTCAATCCTTCCAATGTAGCAATGGCACGGATATAGGCAACACCACCACCAGGAATAATACCTTCTTCAACAGCGGCACGGGTTGCACTTAAAGCATCGTCAACACGGTCTTTCTTTTCTTTCATTTCAACTTCAGAAGCAGCACCAATGTAGAGTACCGCAACACCGCCTGCCAATTTAGCCAAACGTTCCTGCAATTTCTCACGGTCGTAGTCTGAAGTGGTTGATTCGATCTGACGTTTAATCATGCTTACGCGTGATTTGATGGCATTTTCATCGCCGGCGCCAGCCACAACGGTGGTATTTTCTTTGTCAACGGTAATTTTTTCAGCCTGACCAAGCATTTCCAGTGTGGTATCTTCCAGTTTCATACCTTTTTCTTCGGTAATTACGGTTCCTCCTGTTAAGATTGCCAGGTCTTCCAGCATTTCTTTGCGGCGGTCGCCAAATCCCGGAGCTTTAACAGCGCATACTTTCAATGAGCCACGCAAGCGGTTAACAACCAGCGTTGCCAGTGCTTCGCCATCAACATCTTCGGAAATAATCATCAACGGACGTCCGGTTTGAGCGGTTTGTTCCAATACCGGAAGCATGTCTTTCATGGTGCTGATCTTTTTGTCGTGAATCAGGATGAAAGGATTTTCAAGGCTGGCTTCCATTTTCTCGGTATCAGTCACGAAATAAGGAGAAATGTAACCGCGGTCGAACTGCATACCTTCAACAACATCAACATAAGTTTCTGTTCCTTTGGCTTCTTCAACCGTAATAACACCTTCTTTGTGTACTTTTTCCATTGCTTGAGCAATCAGTGAACCAATTTCTTCGTCACCGTTAGCCGAAACTTTCGCTACTTGTTTAATTTTATTGTAGTCGTCGCCAATGTTTTGTGCTTGCGACTGGAGGCTTTCAACCACTTTGCGCACGGCTTTGTCGATCCCGCGTTTCAGATCCATTGGATTGGCTCCTGCTGTCACGTTTTTTAAACCAACACTGATGATTGACTGGGCCAGAACGGTTGCTGTAGTGGTTCCGTCACCGGCGTCGTCGCCTGTTTTGCTGGCTACTTCTTTCACCATTTGAGCGCCAATATTGGCGTATGCATCCGGAAGGTCAATTTCTTTAGCAACAGTTACACCATCTTTGGTGATTTGGGGAGCGCCAAATTTTTTCTCAATAACCACATTGCGACCTCTTGGCCCCAGGGTTATTTTGACGGCATCAGCCAGTTGGTCAACTCCTTTTTTCAGCAAGTCTCTTGCTTCGACATTGAATTTAATTTCTTTTGCCATTGTTATTCTTTTTTTTAGATTTTTAGTTTCAATTAAACGATGTATAAAACATCAGTTTGTGACATCAATAAGTAATCTTTCCCGTCGATGTTCAACTCGGTACCGGAATATTTTCCATAGAAAACAGTATCGCCAGCTTTCAGTTCCATGGGCTCGTCTTTTTTAGCGGCACCAACCAAAACTACCTGGCCAACTTGTGGCTTTTCTTTAGCCGAATCTGGAATAATAATTCCACTCGCTGTTTTTGTTTCTGCTTCCTGTGGTTGAACCAGGATTTTACCTGCAAGGATTTTACCTTTTAAATCTGCCATTTTTTGAATTATTTTTAGTTAAACATTTTTTTGAATTGACACCTTTGACTATCGAATTTTATGCCAAAGAAGATCGGCTGGCTATTGGGAATGGTTTTGAGACATTTTTACATTTTCTGAACAGCTGAATGAGTCACTTCTTAGTCTTTGCTTCTGATGATTAGTGTTTTAGGGTTGCCTGACAGGTGTTTTTAAAACCTGACATTTGGGCATAAAAAAACCACCCGGCCATCGAGTGGTTTTGTATCGTATGAGTTAAATCCTTTTATTCGGCAGGTGCTTCTTCGCTTGGCGCGTCTTCCTGTTGCGGTGCTGTTAATGGAAAATCAGGAACCGCATTGGGATCAACGGCATTTTCAATTTGGTTTTGAATGGCAGACTGGTTAATATCTTCCGCCGATCGTGGGATAAATGCACTTCCTAAAACGGCTAGTACTAATAATGCTCCGGCTAAAAACCAAGTCGCTTTTTCCAAAAAATCGGTTGTTTTCCGAACACCCATGATTTGGTTTGAAGACTGAAAGTTACTTGCCAAACCACCACCTTTTGAGTTTTGTACCAAAACAATCAGGATCAAAAGCGCACAGGTGATAAAAATTAAAACAGTTATTAGCGTGTACATGGTATGCTTTATTAATTCATTAAATTTTTTATTTTCTCAATCTGACCGGCAAAGTAAGTACTTTTTTCCGGAAATTTCAAACTTAAATTTTCATAGGCCTGTATTGCTTTTTGATAGTGCTTTTGTTGGGCGTAAATTTTTGCAAGCGTTTCAGTAACAAAGGAATTGTCGGCTTTTTCTTCCGGTTCATCTGCTGCAGGGGTCTCCGCTTCATCCAACACTTTTTCAGCTTCTTTTTTCCGAATCGACCGGATCAGGTCAACTAAGGTCTCTTCCCGGTCTTCTTTTCTGTTGTTTAGTTGATAAAAGCCCGGGGCCATGTATTCTTTCACCAGCGGATCCTGATCAGCCAGTTCTGAAGTTAGTTTTTCAGTGGCCGTTTCTTCCTGATGTAAAAAATGATACAACTTACGCCGGTCGGTTATCCGAATGGCGCCACGTTCCAGATAATTGTCGAAATCGGGATCGTTGAGCATTTTTAGGTTTTTTAATAACAAGATCCAGGCTGCCTGAAAAGTTGGGTAGTTTTCAATCACTTCCTTTAGCTCAGTCAAACTATCCTTGTTCAGTTTTTCAGGATGGTTCAGGTAGTTATAAAAAGCTTCTTTTTGCATTACCAGTTTGCAATCGATGCGTTAAAAATATCGTCGGTTAATTTTTCCAGAATGAGCAGCACCAATTCATCTTCCACACTGCTCAAAATTTGGTTGCTGTCAAAATCTTCGTAAGCCGAGAACGTTTTTTCCCAGTTTTCGTCCGGATCGGTATTGTTGGTGTATTTTACCTTAACAGAAACGGTCAGTCGGGTTTGTGCTGCTAAATCTCCTTCGGAGATGTTCATCGGACGGGTTTCATAGTTGGTGATTTGTCCTTCAAATTCCAGGTCGCCTCCTTCTTCCTGTTGGTTGAGTGAAGTTTGGCGGAGTAATTTGTCTTGTAAGGCCTCTGTGATTTGCTGGCTCAAGTTCGGGTTGATGAGTCTTGCCCGGTTTGGAAAATAATAGACCGAAAATGTTTTCACTTGAGGCGAAATAGAAGCTCCGGTAAATGAATAGGAGACTTTGCAACTTTGAAACAGTCCGTTTCCGGCCAGTAAAAGCAGAGTCACCAGCAAAAAGCTTTTGAGGCTATTGATTGATGTCATATTCCTTAATTTTTCGGTACAGGGTTCGCTCTGAAATTCCCAACTCCTGTGCAGCATATTTTCTTTTCCCTTTATGTTTTTCAAGGGCTTTTTTAATTAGCTCAACTTCTTTGTCTTCCAATGATAACGATTCTTCTACGAATTCTTCGGTATCCTGAATATCTTCCCGGTCAATGGGGTCGTTGTACTGGATGGGGGGCTGGGCTTGTCGTTCTGTTGTCAACGGGTTTTCATCCTTCTGATAAATTTTCCGGATGATTTGCGCGTTTTCTGAATGGAATCCCGGGCGGTCGGCACCATCAACCATCAGGTCGTGAACCAGTTTCTTCAAGTCGTTCATGTCTTTTTTCATGTCGAAAAGCACCTGATAAAGAATTTCACGCTCATTGGCAAATGTTTTCTCATCAATTCCTTTGTACAAGGCCGGCAAATGATTGATTGCGCTTGGAAGATAGCCACGCATGGCATCGCCGTCGATGTTTCTGTTTTGTTCGATGATTGATATTTGCTCGGTGATGTTTTTAAGCTGGCGGACGTTTCCCGGCCAGTCGTAATTAGCCAACACCGTCTGAGCTTCATCGTCGAGCCGGATGGGTGGCATACGATAGCGTTCAGCAAAGTCGAGGGCAAATTTCCGAAAGAGTAGGTAGATGTCTTCTTTGCGGTCGCGTAGGGGCAGCACACGAATAGGCACTGTGTTGAGCCGATAATATAAATCTTCGCGGAACTTTCCATCCTGAATGGCAATGGGAATGTCAACATTGGTAGCAGCAACTACCCGGACGTTGGTTTTCAGAACTTTAGAAGAGCCGACCTTCATAAACTCGCCTGCTTCCAGCACACGCAACAAGCGAACTTGGGTAGAAAGCGGCAGTTCGCCGATTTCATCCAGAAAGATGGTACCTCCGTCGGCTTCTTCAAAATAACCTTTCCGGTCGGACAACGCGCCGGTAAAAGCACCCTTTTCGTGCCCAAACAATTCCGAGTCGATGGTGCCTTCCGGAATGGCGCCGCAGTTGACGGCAATGTACTTCCCGTGTTTACGCGAGGAAAATTGATGAATAATTTGGGGAAACGCTTCTTTTCCGGTTCCACTTTCGCCGCTAATTAATACCGACAAATCAGTTGGAGAAACCTGAACGGCTACTTCAATTGCATGGTTTAGCCCGACAGCATTTCCAATAATCCCAAAGCGTTGTTTTATTTCCTGAACATCCATATTTTTGCTACTGAATTTTCAACTGACAAAGTTACAATTTTAACTTTTAAAGCCTTTGTTTTTATTGGCTAAGAATTAATGAAGTGTTGCTTGCAGGCTTAGATTTAACAATTTTTAGTTTTTAGTCTGTAGTCTGGAGGTTCATGTTAGCTTTGTAACTCAATTAAAGTGAAGCGTATGAAGTTTATTGGAATTATTCCTGCCCGTTTTGCATCCATTCGTTTTCCCGGGAAACCGCTGGCAATACTGAACGGCAAACCGATCATTCAGCATGTTTATGAAAATGCTGCTAAAGGACTGGACGCTGTTTGGGTGGCAACCGACAACAACCGGATTGCCCAGGCGGTGACGAATTTTGGCGGACAGTTTGTCATGACCAGGGAAGACCATCAAAGCGGAACTGACCGATGTGCCGAGGCGGCGCAACTGTTATCGGCTAAGCACGATTTTGATGTTGTCATCAACATCCAGGGAGATGAGCCCTTTGTCCGTCCCGAACAGATTGACGCGTTAAAGTCTTGCTTTATTGATTTGGAAACCGAGATTGCGACGCTGGTTAACGTGATTGATTCGGAGGAGATTCTTTTCAACCCAAACAGACCCAAGGTCGTTGTGGGACGAAATCAAAATGCCTTGATTTTTAGTCGCCAAGCCATTCCACATATTCGCGGAGTTCATAAAGACCAATGGCTGGACCAACATGAGTTTTATAGTCACCTGGGCATGTATGGCTACCGGAAAGACGTTTTGCAGCAAATCACACAATTGACTCCTTCGAAGCTGGAGTTGGCTGAATCTTTGGAACAATTGCGCTGGCTCGAGAATGGTTTTGTTATTAAAGTGGCAAAAACCCGTTTTGAAAGCATGGGCATTGACACGCCTGAAGATTTGGAGGCTGCACAGCGGTTTCTGGATGATCAGGATTAATTTTTCTTAAAAATTAGTGGATTAGAAAATACAGACCTGCGGCAAGCACGGTCAGGGCGATTGTCCAAATGTGGATGATGATTCGTTGTTCCTTATTTTTCCTGGATTTCAGTTTGGCTCGAAATCGGTTAAGCTCTTCTGGTGTGGCTCTTTTGAAATGCAGCTGCTGATGGCTAAGATTTTCCTTTGACGAATTCTTATCAAATGCTTTTCGCCTGGTTTTCAGAATGATGCGATTGCTTCGAAGAGCCTGCATCATGGCTGCTATGGCTGCGCCTCCACCTCCCATAATTTTTAGTTGAAAATGGATTGGACAAGCCAGCTCATCCAATCCGTTTATTGGTTACGATTCTGAAATGACTATTTTTTCAATGGTATCACCCTGGCTGATGGCGTCGATCACTTCAAGTCCTTCGTAAACTTTCGCAAAGCAAGTGTGGTTGCGGTCCAGATGGGCTGTGTTTTCGCGACTGTGGCAGACGAAAAACTGCGAGCCACCAGTGTTTCTTCCAGCATGCGCCATCGATAAAACACCGCGGTCGTGGTACTGGTTATCGCCGTCCAATTCACACTTAATTTTATAGCCGGGGCCACCAGCGCCAGTTCCGTCCGGGCATCCTCCCTGGATCACAAAGTTTGGAATGACCCGGTGAAAAGTAAGTCCGTCGTAAAAACCTTCTTCGGAAAGTTTTACAAAGTTGGCCACTGTTCCGGGAGCATCTTCTTCATAAAAATTAACTTTCATGATTCCTTTGTTGGTATGAATTTCTGCTTGTTTCATTTTTCTGATTTTAGTATTTGATGACAAAAGTACTATTTTCGTTTTGCATTTTGGAATGAAAACCTTAAAACTGCTGCTGAGAGCTTGAGGCTCGTGTAGGTTCTTTTTTGGGAATCATTGTTTTTTTCTGGATAAGCGTTCCGTAAGAATGCTGGTGATTTTTACTGTTTTTAAACATTGTTATCTTAACCGATAGATGGATTAAAGTCAGTTTTTAAGGTATTTTTCATCTTTTCCTTTGTATAGAACAATGGGTAATTCATTTTGAAACTAAATAAACAAGATGAGAACAGATATCAATGAATTTATGCTGGCTTTAAAAGCCAAAACGCCTGGCGAAAATGAGTTTCATCAGGCTGTTCATGAGGTGGTTGAATCCATCTGGGATGTGTACATTAAAAATCCAAGGTATAAAAAAGCGAAGATTTTGGAACGGATGGTTGAGCCAGAGCGCGTGATCATGTTCCGTGTGCCCTGGATCGATGATCTGGGTGAGGTTCAAATTAACCGGGGCTACCGGGTGGAGTTCAATTCGGCCCTCGGCCCCTATAAAGGAGGCTTGCGGTTTCACCCGACAGTGACACTTTCGATTCTGAAATTCCTGGGATTTGAGCAAACCTTTAAAAACAGTTTGACGACACTGCCAATGGGCGGAGGAAAAGGAGGATCTGATTTCAGCCCAAAAGGAAAGTCCGACAATGAGATTATGCGTTTTTGCCAAAGTTTCATGACTGAATTGCAACGACACATTGGTCCAAACACCGATATTCCTGCTGGTGATATTGGTGTCGGCGGTCGCGAAATTGGTTATTTGTTTGGTCAGTACAAGCGCATCAGAAATGAATTTACCGGTGTTTTAACCGGGAAGGGACTGGCCTGGGGTGGAAGCTTGATTCGTCCGGAAGCCACAGGTTATGGTGCGGTGTACTTTGTGCAGCACATGCTTGAGTTGCTTGGAAGGAAAATCGCCGGCCATACGTTTGCCGTTTCCGGTTTTGGAAATGTAGCCTGGGGAGCAATTATGAAAATCAATGAGTTAGGTGGTAAAGTTGTTACGATTTCGGGGCCCGATGGTTACATTTGTGATCCGGCCGGGATAAGCGCCGAGAAAGTTGAATACCTGCTGGAGTTGAGGGCGAGCAACAACGATATTGTAGAACCCTATGCTGACGAATTTGATGCCGAATTTTACCCGGGAAGAAAGCCTTGGGAACAAAAAGTGGACATTGCACTGCCTTGTGCCACCGAAAATGAGCTTGATGTTGGCGATGCAAGCCTGTTGGTATTAAATGGCTGTTTTTTACTGGCCGAAGTTTCCAACATGGGGTGTACTGCCGAAGCAGCCGAATTTTTGATGGAGAAAATCAGCTATGCTCCCGGCAAGGCAGTCAACGCCGGAGGAGTAGCTGTTTCGGGGCTGGAAATGACACAGAACAGCCAGCGTTTGAACTGGACCCGTGAGGAAGTTGATGCACGATTACACCTGATTATGCGTGAAATTCATGATACCTGTGTGCGTTTTGGGCGTGAGGGTGATCGAATTAATTACGTGAAAGGAGCCAATGTTGGAGGTTTTGTGAAAGTTGCTGATGCCATGCTTGCGCAAGGTGTTGTTTAGTAATTTGTTGTCTCTTTTTTGAACTTCTTTTCGAACCAACGTTTAGCTGACTATAGGTTGAATTATCAATTAGATAATATTCGGTTTAAGGTTAGCTAAACGAAATTGGTTTTCTTTGAGCCAAATTTTCGAAATGTTGATTGATACACACGCGCATATTTATTCGGAGGAGTTTAATGACGACATTGACGAGGTAATTACCCGAGCCTACGACAGTGATGTCCGGAAAATAATTTTACCAAATATTGACAGCTCGTCGGTCAAAAAGATGCTGGACCTGGCGGACCAATATCCACAGATTTGTTACCCTTTAATGGGGCTGCATCCTACATCGGTGAGGGAGGATTACCAAGACGAGCTTGAGTTGGTTGAGTTTTGGCTTAAGAAGAGGAAGTTTTACGGAATCGGTGAAATCGGAATTGATTTGTACTGGGAACGAGCGTTTCTGGAACAGCAAATCATAGCCTTTCGCCATCAACTTCAATTGGCAAAGAAATATCAACTGCCCGTCGTTCTTCATGTTCGCGAATCATTTGATGAGGTTTTTGCCGTTGTTGAAGAAGAAGTAGAAGCTGGATTGACAGGCGTGTTTCATAGTTTTACCGGTTCGGTTGAACAAGCCGCGCGAATTACTGACTTGGGGTTTAAAATAGGAATTGGTGGAATTGTCACCTTTAAAAACAGCGGGCTTGATGAAGTGGTGCGTCAGATTGATCCTAAGCATCTGATTTTGGAGACGGATGCACCCTATTTGACACCAAGCCCGTTTCGGGGAAAACGGAATGAAAGTTCCTACCTGATCCATGTCGCCAGAAAAATCGCGGAGCTTCATGATCTCTCGGTGCATGAGGTTGCTAAAATTACTTCTGCAAATGCGGTGAGTTTATTCGGGATTTAGTGAGATGTTTGCTTAACTTTGAGCTCAAATGCTAACTGGTGAATAGTCAATCCATACTCATAATTTATACTGGCGGAACCATTGGTATGGTTCAAAAGAATGGGCGGGGAGCTCTGGCTCCGGTCCGATTCGATCAAATCGCGGATGAAGTACCCGAATTAAGACGTTTGGGTTGTCATCTGGAGTCCATCACCTTTAACCCACCGCTGGATTCGTCAGATATGTCGCCCAAAACCTGGGGACGATTGGCAAAAATGATTCAGCAGAATTACCGGAAATTTACAGGCTTTGTTATTTTGCACGGAACCGATACCATGGCTTATACTGCTTCGGCTTTGAGTTATATGCTGGAGAATTTGGATAAGTCGGTGGTTATGACAGGTTCGCAACTTCCAATTGGGGTTTTGCGGACGGATGGTAAGGAAAATCTGATCACCGCTATTGAAATAGCCGCAGCCCACGAGAATGGAATGGCAGTGGTGCCGGAAGTGAGTATTTATTTTGACAATAAATTATATCGGGGAAATCGGGTTGTTAAACGGCATGCCGATCATTTTAGTGCCTTTGATTCCGTTAATTATCCTATTTTGGCTAAAGCTGGCGTTGATATTAAATTTTTTCACGAGAATATTTACCACCCGCTGAATAAGGGAATATTAAAAGTTAGTTCTAACTTTGATGACCGGGTCGTTATTTTAAAAATTTTCCCGGGAATGAATCGCGAGATTTTTGAACAAATTATCAATATACCTAGTATAAAAGGAGTGGTGCTTGAAACCTTTGGTTCAGGAAATGTTCCCACGCTAAGTTGGTTGATTCGTGTGGTGAAGAAAGCCATCAAGCGCGGCGTAATTTGTGTTAATGTTACGCAATGTCAGGGCGGGACAGTGAAGATGGGGCAGTACCAAACCAGTCGTGAATTGAAGAAAATTGGAGTTGTTAGTGGTAAAGACATGACCACGGAGGCTGCTGTAACCAAGCTAATGTTCCTGCTTGGACAAGCTTTGAGTCACGAAGATATTAAGCTGCACTTGCGTAAAAATTTGAGTGGGGAAATAAGTGAGTAGCTTATTTCTTTTTCACAATTTTTTTGTATTTTGCAGCCCTGAAAAAAATGGTGCCAGGAAATATTGGAGAGGTGCAGGAGTGGCTGAACTGGCACGCCTGGAAAGCGTGTGTACCCCTAAAGGGTACCGAGGGTTCGAATCCCTCTCTCTCCGCTGACAGGCTTAAGTTCTTTCTAAGGAAATGGCGATTTGTTACTTCATATTAATCAATAAATAGATGTAATGTATTTATATTCAGTCAAATAAGAAAAAACAAATAGTATTATTAAAATTAAAACTCAGAAAATTTACTAATTAAAATTTAAAACCAATGATGAAAAAACTATTTGCGTTTATAGCAGTTTTTGGGATGCTCTATATTGGGGCATCGAACGTTGTCGTTGCTCAGGATACAACAGAACAAGCCGCAACGGAAGCAGCAGCTCCTGCTGTTGATTTAGCCGCTGATGCGGAAGAAGAAGCTGCAGCAGCAGCCGAAGAAGGTAAATCACTTCACAGTCAGTTAAAACAAAAATTTATTGAAGGTGGTCCAACTTTCATGTCGTTTGTATTAATTACTTTGATTTTAGGTCTAGCCCTTGCTTTGGAAAGAGTTATTTATCTGAACCTGTCGACGACCAATACCAAAAAATTATTGGTTAGTGTTGAAGAAGCACTTGACAATGGTGGTATTGAAGCAGCAAAAGAAGTTTGTCGTAACACGCGTGGACCCGTTGCCAGTATTTTTTACCAAGGTCTTGACCGCTCAGATGAAGGTCTGGATGTAGTGGAGAAAACAGTTGTTTCGTATGGTGGTGTTCAGGCTGGATTGCTGGAAAAAGGATTGAGCTGGATTTCATTGTTTATTGCTTTGGCTCCGATGCTTGGGTTCATGGGAACAGTAATTGGTATGATTGCAGCATTCGACGCCATTGAAGTTGCTGGTGATATCAGCCCGTCATTGGTAGCTGGTGGTATTAAAGTAGCTTTGATTACAACAGTATCAGGTCTTGTTGTGGCTATTATCCTTCAGATTTTTTACAACTACTGTGTGGCAAAAATTGACAGTATCATCAATAACATGGAAGATGCTTCTATTTCATTGATCGACATTTTGGTAAAACACAATCTTAAAAAATAAATTAACTTATGAAACTAGAAAAAGTATTATCCATCGTATTGTGGGTACTTTTAGCAGTTTCAGCGGTTCTGATTGTGTCTATGATGACGAACATCAGTGAGAACGAAGCTGATCCCACTATGGGTGCCTGGATCAATACCACATTAACCTGGTCTTATATCCTGCTGGGTGTAGGAGCAGTGATCGCGATTGTATTCGCATTGATGAATACATTTACAGATAGGGAAGCAGCCAAGAAAGGCTTAATCACCCTTGTTTTTGGGGCGATTGTTTTAGCCATTTCTTATGTGCTGGCCTCTGACGCTATTCCTCAATTTTTCGGTGTTGAAAAATTTGTAGAAGACGGAACATTAACGAATTCCGTATCTAAATGGATTGGAACAACGTTGATTGCATCTTATGTATTACTTGGGCTATCGGTGGTTGCAATTGCAGCTTCAGCGGTGACTCGTGTTTTTAAATAAGCATTGTGGTCAAGTAAAACAGGAAAAAATTAAATTATGGCAAGAAAAATTCCCGAAATACCGGCAGCATCATTAGCAGATATTGCTTTCATGTTGCTCATCTTTTTCCTGGTAACCACCACGATGGATGTTGATAGCGGATTAGAACGTCGTCTTCCTCCTATGCCGCCGCCGGATCAAGAGGATGATGATACACCTCCAATTAAGGAACGTAACGTGTTTGTGGTGTTGGTAAACGCCAATAACCAGTTGTTGGTTGAAGGTGAAGTAAGTCGTGTTGAAGACCTTCGTGAAAAAGCAAAGGAATTTATGGCAAACCCTTATAATGAAGAAAACTTGCCAGAAAAAGAAGTCAAGGAAATTGACTTTTTTGGACCGGTGGAAGTTACCAAAGGGGTCATATCTTTGCGAAATGACGTGGGAACCCAATATGGAACGTATATCGCTGTGCAAAACGAGTTGGTTGGTGCCATCAACGATTTAAGAGAAGAACTTGCGAAACAGAAGTTTGGTAAGTCATATGAGAAGTTAGACAGAGATCAGCAAGGGGCTGTTAGAGATATCTACCCCTCCAGAATCTCGGAAGCAGAACCTAAAAAAGTGGGAGGAAATTAGTATGGGAAAGTTTAGAAAAAGCGGCAGTAAAGAAATGCCACCCATTTCTACTGCTTCATTACCCGATATCGTATTTATGTTGCTATTCTTCTTCATGGTTAGTACAACCATGCGCGAAGTTAACTTAATGGTTAAAGTAGGTCTTCCTGCAGCAACTGAATTATCGAAATTGGAGAAGAAGTCTTTGGTTAGCTATATCTACGTTGGAACTCCCCACAACCAGTACCAACGGGTATTTGGTTCTGAACCGCGCATTCAGTTGAACGATCAATTTGCAAGAGTGTCCGATATTCAGGATTACATTACAAGTGAGCGTGAAGCCCGTGATGAAGCGGAAGTGCCTTTTATGATTACGTCGCTGAAAGTGGATGAATATACCAAGATGGGTATCGTAACCGATATCAAGCAAGAACTGCGCAAAGCTTCGGCCTTGCACATTAACTATTCTTCGCGTAAAAGAGAAGACTTATAGTTTTTTAATCATCAATATAGAAGGAAGGAGGGCTTAGGCTCTCCTTTTTTTGTAGTTTTAAGGAAACAACAGAATTATGGCAACACTAAAATTTAATGAAGTTCCTTACGAGCTTGTAAGAGAAGGTTTACAGCGAAAAATTATTCACACCGATCATCTAATGACCGTACTGATTGATTTTACCGATGGACCTTGGGATCAACCCGAACCAAAACACCATCACCCGCACGAACAAACTTCTTATATTGCCGAGGGTGAAATTATTTTCTTTTGCGATGGAGAAGAACCTCAAAGGCTGAAGGCAGGCGACCTGTTTGCAGTTCAGCCTGACGTGCCCCACACGATCCAGTTGTTGTCGAAAACAGCCCGGCTGGTGGACAGTTTTAACCCTTTGCGGGAAGATTTTCTGAAATAAAAAAGAGGCTTATCCAGCCTCTTTTTTGTGCATATTATTTTCATCTACGATCAATCAACCGATGATCTCAAATTTCATTTATTTCTTCTCTTTTAATACCACTTTCAGGTTGAGCTCATCCAGCTGGTCTTGTGCAATCACCGACGGTGAATCGATCATGACATCGCGGCCAGCGTTGTTTTTTGGGAAAGCAATCACATCGCGTATGCTGTCCAGTCCGGCAAAAAGAGATACCAAGCGGTCAAATCCGAATGCAATTCCTGCGTGTGGTGGTGCTCCGTACTTAAAAGCACTCATCAAAAAGCCAAACTGAGCCTGAGCTTCTTCTTTCGTGAAACCAAGCAAATCGAACATACGCGATTGCAATTCGGAATCATAAATTCGGACGGAACCACCGCCAATTTCTACGCCGTTAATTACCAAGTCGTAGGCGTTGGCCCTGGTTTGTCTGGGCGCAGTGTCCAAAAGTGCAATATCTTCGGGTTTTGGGGCTGTAAACGGATGATGCATGGCGTAATGGCGTTGGGTTTCCTCATCCCATTCGAGCAACGGAAAATCAACGACCCACAGCGGCTTAAACGTGTTTTTATCCATCAGGCCTAACTGCTTGCCCATTTCCAGTCGAAGGGCACCCAGCGCGTCGAGCATGGGGGCTTTGTCGCCTGAAAGAAGCAGTATTAAATCGCCGGCTTTAGCTCCGCACGCCGATGCCCACTCTTGCAGATCATCTTCGCTGTAAAATTTATCGACCGATGATTTAAAGGAGCCGTCAATATTGCATTTGACGTAGACCAAACCTTTTGCTCCAATTTGCGGGCGTTTTACCCAGTTGGTCAACGCGTCCAGCTGCTTCCGGGTGTAATCGGCGCAGCCTTCAGCACAAATGCCGCCAATGAACTCAGCGTCGTCAAATACACTAAAGTTTTTTCCTTTCGCCATATTGGTCAGGTCATTGATCAACATGTTGAAACGAATGTCGGGCTTGTCCGATCCATAGTTGGTCATCGCATCAGCATAAGACATGCGCGGAAAGTCATTCACTTCCACGTTTTTGATCGCTTTAAACAGGTGTTTCGTCAGGCCTTCAAAGGTATTGAGTATGTCTTCCTGTTCCACGAAAGCCATTTCGCAGTCAATTTGTGTAAATTCCGGCTGGCGGTCGGCACGCAGGTCTTCATCGCGAAAACACTTCACAATTTGGTAGTAACGATCGAAACCGGCTACCATCAGCAATTGCTTAAATACTTGGGGTGACTGCGGCAGCGCGTAAAACTGGCCTTCATTCATGCGCGATGGAACCACAAAGTCGCGGGCACCTTCCGGTGTCGACTTAATGAGCACCGGAGTTTCGGTTTCAATAAATTCCTGATCGTTCATGTACGAACGAATGGCATGCGCCATTTTTGAGCGTAAAATAAGGTTTTCGCGCACCGGATTCCGGCGAAGATCCAGGTAGCGGTACTTCATCCGGATTTCATCTCCACCATCGCTTTCATCTTCAATGGTAAAAGGAGGAACAGCCGATGAACTCAGTACTTTCAGATTCGTCACATCAATTTCGATGTTGCCCGTGGCAAGACGATCGTTTTTGCTGCTGCGTTCACGAACCAGGCCTGTGGCTTGAATCACGAATTCCCGTCCAAGTTTTTTCAGTTTGTCGTTCAATTCGGCTGAAGCCTTTTCGTCAAAAACCAGTTGCGTAATTCCGTAACGGTCGCGAAGATCGACAAAAGTCATTCCTCCCAACTCGCGTTTTCGCTGTACCCAACCGGCAAGTGTTACTTCAGTACTCTGATTTTCCAAGCGTAATTCGCCACAAGTATGTGTTCTGTACATAAAAGGTTCGTTTTTGTTTGACTGCAAAAATAAGCAGATTTTAGCAATTTAAATTGTAGGTTTGTGATTAATTCTGAACGGATTTAGACGATGAAGCCTTTTGATGATACCTATTTCATGAAGAAAGCTTTTCAGGAAGCCCAACAGGCCTATGAAAAGGGAGAAGTGCCGGTAGGCGCTGTTGTAGTTGCCCAAAACCGGATTATTGCCCGGGCACATAATTTAACGGAAACCTTGACCGATGTGACGGCGCATGCCGAGATGCAGGCGGTTACGGCGGCCGCTAATCTGTTGGGCAGCAAATACCTGAATGAATGTACGCTTTATGTTACTTTGGAGCCATGTGTGATGTGTGCTGGTGCCTTGGGGTGGTCGCAACTTGGAAAGTTGGTTTATGCAGCGAGCGACGAAAAACGGGGCTACTCGAAATTTGCTCCCAAAGCCCTTCACCCCAAAACGGAGGTGGTTGGCGGTGTCATGGGTGATGATTGTGCTGATTTGATGACTGCTTTCTTTCAGGAAAAACGATAGTTTGGTTCAAAGCACAGTAAAAAAAAGCCTCCAACCGTGGGTTGAAAGCTCCTGTATTTTTATGACTAGCTGGTCGTTTTAACTTCCGAAGTCGTCGAACATGACGTTTTCATCCGGAACACCCAGATCGTACAGCATTTTCTGCACCGCATCGTTCATCATTGGTGGTCCGCACAAGTAATAGTCAATTTCTTCGGGTTCCTCGTGTTTCCCAAGATAAATATCGTGAATCACCTGGTGGATGAATCCTTTAGGTCCTTCCCACTTGTCTTCGGATTGTGGATCAGACAGCGCCAGGTGGAAGGAAAAATTCGGAAATTTATCTTCAATGGCTTTGAACTGGTCGTAGTAGAAAACTTCTCTCCAGGAACGGGCACCGTACCAGAAGGTAATTTTCTTATCCGATTCTTGTAGGGTATGGAACAGGTGGAACAAGTGCGAACGCATGGGAGCCATGCCGGCACCACCACCAATGAACATCATTTCGTTGTCATTATCTTTCAGGAAAAACTCGCCGTAAGGACCTGAAATCGTCACTTTATCGCCTGGTTTACGCGAGAAAATGTAGGAAGAGCAAATTCCGGGGTTCACCTTTTGGAAACCACCATTAACACGATCAAAAGGCGGTGTGGCAATCCGGATGTTCAACATGACGATGTTTCCTTCGGCTGGGTGGTTGGCCATGGAATAGGCACGGAATGTAGGCTCCGGGTTTTTCATTTTCAGGTCGAAGAGGTTGAATTGCTCCCATTCCGGGCGGAATTTTTCATCCACTTCAATGTCTTTGAAATCGACCTCAATTTTAGGAACGTCAATCTGGATGTAGCCACCTGATTTGAAGTCGAGATTTTCGCCTTCAGGCAAACGGACAACAAACTCTTTGATGTAAGTGGCTACGTTGTCGTTTGAAACCACTTCGCATTCCCACTTCTTGATTCCCATAATTTCCTGGGGAATTTTCAGTTCCAGGTTTTCCTTTACCTTCACCTGACAAGCCAAACGCCAATTGTCGTTTTGTTCTTTACGGGTGAAATAATCAGTTTCAGTAGGCAGAATTGAACCGCCGCCATCGACAATCTGGCAACGACACATGGCACAGGTACCACCACCGCCACAAGCCGAAGGAAGGAAAATTTTGTTATTTCCAAGCGTGGTGAGTAAGGTGTCACCCGGGTTGGTTTCAATAACCCGGTCTCCCTTGTTAATATCAACTTGGACGATTCCGGAGGGCATCAGTTTTTTCTTTGCGTACAGCAAGATCGATACCAGCAGAATCACCATCAACAGGAAAACAGCGATACTGGTAATAACGACTGTCGTTTGAGTTGCTAAAAATATCATTGTTATGAGTTTTTTCTGATTATAGTTTTATTCCCATGAATCCCATGAAGGCCAATCCCATCAATCCGGTCACAATAAATGTAATTCCAAGGCCTTTCAGTGGAGCCGGAACATGCGAGTATTGAATTTTTTCGCGAATAGCAGCAATACCTATAATGGCCAGAAACCAGCCAACACCTGATCCCAGTCCGTAAACAGAGGCTTCGCCGATATTGAGAAACGCTTTTTGTTGCATGAATAGTGACCCCCCAAGAATAGCACAGTTTACCGCAATCAAGGGTAAGAAGATACCGAGCTGGGTGTACAGCACCGGAGCAAATTTTTCAACAATCATCTCCACAAGCTGCACCATGGATGCAATGACGGCAATGAACATGATGAAGCTCAAAAAGCTCAGGTCAACTTCGGCAAAAGT
>JAGXIR010000109.1 GCA_024635605.1 Sunxiuqinia sp. | reverse complement strand
CCATTTTGGAAACAAAAAAACATGGGTTTTCCCTGCCTTCATGCTCGTCAGACTGGATGATCTGGTCTCCAATGAAAAATACACAGGTCATTTTTGTCGAAAATTTGCCGAAATTTGAGTTTATGAATTAATCAGGTTAGGGCAAGTAGGTTGTTTTTGTGGCTGCAAGTTCATGATTTGAACCCAGATCGTTTGCGGAGGTAGAACCGGATGTCAGAGTGGAATTGTTGTGTTTCTGAATTGACTGACTATAGGCCGGGCACTGGCATGTTTTGCAAGAGCTGAATCCCATTAGCAAAAGAAATGCGACTGCAATTATGAGTTTTTCAGTTGTTTTTATCTCCATCGTTGGCATGCTTTTGATTCAACAAAGATATTTTTTTGGACGCACGATGCAACTTTTAAACGGCTGGGTACTGCTTTTTATTTTTTCCCAAGGAAAACTGAACGGACTAAGGCAGCCGTTTATTCATTGGTTAATTAAGTTTAGCTGATTTATTGGTCTTTGTAGAACAGGCACAGAATCAATACTTCGAGTGTTTACAGCAAGTTTTATTTGTGCAGAAAAGTGCTTGTTTTGTTGCAAAAAAATGCTTGTATATTGATAATAAATTTCATAGGTTTGTAAGGAGTGTCTCAGTTGGTGTAATAAAGGAGACGGAATGGATAAAATCGACGGCAGGATAATACAACAGCTAAAACCAAAGACTTATGAAAAAAAAATCTACTCTACACCTTTGTATCTCAAGCTTAATTTTATGTTCTACCTGAATCACGCTGTCCCTGGCAGCACCCGAAAGGCAGTTCTGTGTGGCTAATTACTGTTGCGAATCAATAGGATCAGGCCAATAAGGGACGTGAGTGAAGGGAGAAAACATCAAATCCTGAGGCAACCCACATGAAACAATCAATTTACGATAGCTGGACGCTCTCCCACACGTGGGATGGGGATTGGTTCGTTATGCTTGAATCGAATTTAAAAGGGAAATAATATCGCATGATCAATTAAGTATAATCTAAAAATCAAATTCTATGAGCAAAAATTTTACTCGGTTTCTTAGTCTAACATTACTTGTTGGCTTCTGCTGCTTTACCTCCTGGAGCTATGCTCAGGAGTGCACGCTGGAGATTGCCGAAAGCGATGTTGTGTTAGCCAGCCCGGTTTGTGACGGTGTTACGCTAACCTACGAAGTTCAGGGTTACTCGGCTGAACTATACGAATTCAACTTCAATAGTACTGGTTTTCTTTCTTCGACTCAGCTTGAAGTTGCCGAAGGCGAAATCTTTACGGTCACCATTAGGGAAATTGCAACGGAATGTGTTTCGAATGAGATCACCGTTACAGCTCCCGATGTCGAGCCACTAAGCTTTATGGTAACGACGGAAGATATTTCCTGTAATGGTGCCAGAAATGGTGTGGCCCACATTGAGGTTACCGGTGGGTTTTTCGATACTGAAAATCCATACGAGATTTTGGTTTCCAGTCAGGGATGGAGAAGTATCTCCGGTTCAGTGAAGGATATTGTGATGACGAGTGCCGGCACGTACGAAATTCAGGCAAGGGATGGTTATGGTTGCGAAACAGAGCCGCAGGAAATTACAATCGCTGAACCTGCGGCCATTGCACTTACATTGACCCCTGGCTTTTCTGCTGCTGCTTGTCCATCAGATGATGCAGGCAACATTTTGGTGGCGGTAACAGGCGGTAATGATGCCGAGTATACCGTTGTCTTGAAAGATGCTGATGGTAATGAACTTGAAACAGCCATGACGACTGGCGGAGCCTATCATTTTATGACGGGTTATGCTGCAGGCGATTATACGCTAGTTGCCAGCGATTCAAAAGCTTGCGAAGGGATGGCCACAACAACCATCGCCGGAATTGACCCGATTGTGTTTTCTGCTGAGGTGACCCAGGATTTATTGTGCAAAGGTGCAACTACCGGTATCATTTCAGTGACTGGTGTTGGTGGTGGAACAGAAGGTGCCGGATATGAGGTTGAAGTGTATGACGCTGCTGACGCTCTCGTGATAACAGCTGCTGTTATAGATGGCGCAGTAGATGTGAATGGATTGGCTGCCGGAGATTATGGTGTTTTTGTAAGAGATGGAAACGGCTGCTTGTCGGAAGTTATGGAACTTAGCGTATGGGAGCCCGTTGAGGCTTTGATGCTTCAGGCTACCATTGATCGGCATATTGGCTGTACCGAAGCTGGTGAGTTTGCAATTTCAGCAACCGGTGGGGTTGAAGGATACGTTTACTACTGGGCGATGGTTGATGAAGGGACAGGCATGGTGCCTGCCGAAATGTTACCCGGTGAAAGCACAAACTGGACTCCTGCCAGCGAAGATGGTACTGTATCGGTGACGGTGGAAACTGCTGCAACTTTTGCCGTCTGGGTTAAAGATGCTGATGGAATGGGCTGCATGGTTGGAGACGATGTGGATCCGTGGCTTGTCGAAATTGAGGACGCTGTTCCCGCGGTAACATTCGATACAGACATTACAAGCCCGGTTTTGTGCAATGGCGATGCAAATGCAGAAATTACCGTTTCCAATATTGATGGCGGTGAGAGCGCTGACTATGTGGTGTCGGTTGATGGTGTTGACATCGAAGGAATGGTGATCAGCGACCTGGCTGCCGGAACCTATGAAATTACGGTGACTGAAGTTGTTGGAGGATGTGCTACCTCAACCAGCGTTGAAATCACGCAGCCCAATGAGCTGGTCATCACTGAATTTTTAAAGGTTGATGGGGTGTTCTCCTGTCCTGATGCAACAGAAGCTTGGTTGGAAACCAGCGTTGAAGGAGGAAGCGGATCTTATACCTATCAGCTTTACCAGAATGGAAGCCCGTTTGGTTCGGTGGTTAGTATCCCCTCATTTGTGGTTCCAATTGGTGCAACATACAACGTAAAAGCGATGGATGGAGCTTGCGAAGTGATGTCCGATCCCATCGAGGTTGATCAGGTCATGGATGTTTCGTTTACGGTTAAGGATTTGACATGCTTTGGTGCGGCATCCGTGACTGTTTTGGTCTCAGCATCGGGTGAGCCTGGCCATACCTTCGAAGTGGCCTATGCTCCGGTTGTCGGAGGCGTGGCAGGTACCATGTCTGCATGGATTCCTTTTGATGCTACAATCGAATTGGAAGGTTTGTCGTATGTTGATGCAAACGCGGGGAACTATGAGTTTTATGTACGGTATGCCATGTATGAGTGTGGCGAAGCTTCTGAAATGATTACGCTTATGCCGGTTGATAGTGAATTGACCGCTGCAGTTGATCAGGATGATATTCATGTAACGTTGACACCAGCAGGAGGTGAAGCTCCATATACTTACGAGTTGAATGGTGTAGCAGCTGCAGGTCCCGACTTCGTTTTGATCGAGGGAGATAATACCATCACTGTTATTGATACGCGTGGATGTACTTACGATGTGATGCTGACTGCCGATCCAATCAGCTTAATAGCTAATCCTGCTTCAGGTGATAACATGACGCAAACCTTCGATGTGGTGCTGACCTTCAACCGGGAAGTAACGATTGCCGAAGGCGACATTACCGGTGGAACTTTTACTCCCGGAACAGCAAGTGAATTTACAGTGACGATGAGTGGAGCGGATGATGAAGTGCTTACCCTGACTGTTGGCACCGAAATCGTGGATGCCGCAGGCAATACCTTTGCAGGAGCCGAATTTACCTACACGATTGGCGACAATACGGCCCCAACGTTGGTTGAATTCACACCTACCGGACAATTGGACAATAACCATCCTGAATTTGTCATGACATTCAGTGAAGATGTGATCCTGACAAGTGCCGGTGGAGATTTGATAATTACTCAGGTTGGAGCCAGCCAGGCCCGATTGGTGATTCCATTAACGGCGGCTATGATTAACGGAAATATCATCACAGTGACCTATGTTTATGATCCTGAAGTTGGTGGGTTAGACGGTCAAACCGAATATTTTGTAAATATTGATGCCGGCGCATTTGAAGATGCCGCTGGAAACGATTTTGCAGGGCTGAATGACCAAACGACCTGGACTTTCACCACTGGTGATTGGGCAACTTCTGTTGATGATCAGGTGAATGGCTCGGTTGAATTCAACGTTTATCCAAACCCATTCGATGGATACATCACCATTAAAAATGCCAGCAAACTGTCGCGGATCATTGTTTCTAACGTTGCTGGTCAGCGTGTGAAAGATTTGGTAAACCCAACGGAAACGATCCAAACGGGTGACTTGCGCAGTGGAATTTACTTTATCACTTTGGTGGATAAAGACCATGCAATTGTCAAAACAGACCGAATTGTAAAACAATAATATTTGCAACGAATTTGATTGAATAAAAAGGGAAGGCCGTTGGTCTTTCCTTTTTTCATGGTGCCAGTATTGGTGATTCTGATTTGGCCAATTCGTCCGGTTTTTTTTTCGATATACACGAACAATCATATTTATGCCGATTGAAAGAAAACCTTAACTTTGTCGGCATCGAATCAAAAAAACAACAACCAATTATGGAACTTTTATTTCAACACCGATCCATTCGCCAATATAAAGATGAACCAATTCCCAAAAAACTGCTGAATCAGATCATCGAAGCTGGAACACGAGCTTCCAATACCGGCAACATGCAGTTGTACAGCGTGGTTGCCACGCGCGATGCTGTTAAAAAAGCGCAGTTGGCTCCTCTGCATTTTAACCAGCCCATGGTGAATCAGGCGCCGGTTTTGTTGACCATTTGTGCCGATATCAATCTGTTTAACCAGTGGTGCGGTCAGCGCCAGGCCGATGCGGGTTATAACAACCTGCTTTGGTTGATGAATGCAACGATTGACGCTTCCTTGTTTGCGCAGAATATTTGTGTTGAAGCCGAGTCGCATGGGTTGGGTATTTGTTACCTGGGCACCGCTTTGTACAATGCCAAAGAGTTTATTGAAGCGCTGGAATTGCCCAAAGGCGTTGTTCCAATTACGGCAGTTGTGGTTGGTTATCCGGATCAAAATCCTCCCTTAACCGAGCGGTTGCCTTTGGAAGCGGTGATGCATGACGAAACGTATGCTGATTTCAACAAAGAGCGGGTAGAACAGCTCTTTGCCGAGAAAGAAAGTTTGGCAAGTTCGAAGCAATTCGTGGCCGAAAATCAAAAAGAAAACCTGGCGCAAGTCTTTACCGATGTTCGTTATAAAAAGCAGGACAACGAGTTCTTTTCAGCCAAACTGCTGGATACCTTGCGCGAACAAGGTTTCAATTTATGAGAAGTGAGAAACGATAGAAGACCTTTGAAAAACGTCGAATGCAATTGTTTCCCATTGGATTGAATCCGCGAACTGGCGGATCACCTGTTTTTCTGATTGGAGATTTCAGCCCCTCAAAAATCAAAAGAATATTATTCGTGCGATATCGAACTGACCTTACTTGATTATGTGTTTGTTAATCAGTTCCTGAAATTCCTGACGAAAGTTATTGCCAACCGGAAGTTTGTTGCCATTCACGTTTACCAGGTTTCCTTCAATACTTTGAATCTGGTCCAAACGGATCAGGTACGATTTATGGGTTCTGAAAAACTGGTCGGCAGGCAGCAGTTCTTCCATCTTTTTCATCGACAGGTTGGTGACCAGGTGTTTGTCTTTTAAATGGATTTTAATGTAATCACCCAATCCTTCAATATAACAAATGGATTTAAACTCCACCCGGATGGACTTTTTGTTGGCTTTGATAAAAATATAGTCCGAATCGCTTTCATCCTTGTGAGCCTGACGCAGCGCGAGTTGATTTTCAGCTTTTTGAACAGCTTTAAAAAATCGCTCAAACGAAAACGGCTTCTTCAGGTAATCCAGAATGTTCAGTTCATAGCCTTCCATTGCATAATCCGCATAGGCTGTGGTAAGAATGACCAGCGGCGGGTTGGTCAGGTTTTTTAGCAGCTCCAATCCGCTTAACCGGGGCATGTTCACATCCAGAAACATCAAATCAACCTGACTTTCCTTTAATTTACTGCTGGCCTCCAGTGCGTTGTCGCAGGTGCAAATGATTTCAAGCCCGGGAATATCGTTCGCAAATTGCAGAATTACGTTCTGCGCAAGGGGTTCATCGTCAACTATAATCGCTTTAATCATTTTGTGGTTTTTAGAAGCAGTTCCAATTCAACCTTAAAGATATTTTCTTTTTTGGTGATAGCTAAGTGGTATTCATCTTTTCCGTAAAGATACTCCAAACGTTTTTCGGCATTTTTCAGCCCGATGCCATGCGCCTTGCCGTTTGGCGGCTGATGATTTTCGTCGTAATTATTGGCTGCCGTAAAATGAAGCCAATCATCTTTAATCTCAATTTCGATATGAATAAAACATGCGGTTCCAACTGATTTGCAACTGTGTTTGAATGCATTGTCGACAAAAGGTTCAAAAATTAGCGGGATGATCTGCTTGTCTCGATAGTCGCCTGATAGTTTAAACCTCACATCGGTTTTGGCCGACAATCGAATGCGTTGCAGCTCGATAAAATTTTGGATGAATTCAATTTCTTTTTGCAGGCTGATGAAATTTTCGCGCGATTCGTAAAGCACATGCCGCATCAAATCCGACAACTTCAGAATCATTTCTGGTGTTTTCTTCGAATTGGCTAGTGACAGCGAATAAATATTGTTGAGAGAATTGAAAAGGAAGTGGGGATTGATTTGGGCTTTCAGCGTGTTTAGTTCGGCTTCCAGCTTTTCGCGCTCCACCTTGTTGTACCGAAGTTCAATATCCTGCATCTTGATCCAGTCCGTCACGAACTTAACCAGCGAAGTTACACCAACATAAAAGCCGGTAGTGAAAAAATAGGATGAAAACAACTGGGGACGGCTAAAATGAAGCAGAAAATAGAACAGGCTCAAGATCAGTAAGGATGATGCAGCCAGCGTGATTAACAACCAGAAGGTATAGAAAATGTAATTTTTTCGCTTCAAAAACACCGGAACCAAAACCAGCAGATTCACATAAACGCCAAGGGCAAAACCGGCATTAAGAATGATCGCCCGCAGCAGGTCTTTGGCTGGATTGAAGTGGTAATCAGAAACGACATAAAATGAACTGAGCGCGAAAGCGAAGCTGCTCAGCCAAAACAAAACCTGCAACAGGATTTTAAAACGTTGGTTGTTTCTGATGAATACCATCAAATGCGGTCTTTGCGTTTAATCAACTTGTTGAAGTAGTATTTGATTGGGTTGGTGTATTTCAATTGTTTCCATGGGCGGCTGCTGTGAGGTTTATGAATAACCGGCAGGCTCGTAACCAGGTAGTTTTTAAAGCCCAGCAATTTTGATTTCCGCGAAATAAAAACATCGTACCAATGCTTTTCGCTCGACAATTCGGTGAATGAAAAGCCTTTCAGCAAGTCAGTCGAAAGCAGGGTGCAGCAAAAACTCAAGCTATGTGAGGTGTCGGCAATGGGCTGTTTTTCGTTTTTGAAATTCAGGTAGGGAAAATTGATTTGTCCCGATTCGTCTGTCGTCACAGCTCCCAGCATGCCGCAAGCGGTTAGACTTTGGCTCAGCTCGTACATCTTGTTCAGCGTATCCTTTTTAATGATGACGTCCGACTCCACAACCACCAGCGGAATGTTTAGTTCCAGTGCTTTTTTTTGCGCCATTTGCAGCACCAGGTTGTAGTTGGGCGATGGCGTTTGGGTATGATCCTCCAGGTTGACCAGTTCATAGCCAAACGTCGCCTTCTTTTCTTCCAGAATGGCTTTGGTTTCCGGCGAACTAAAATCATTGTAAATCACATGCAGGTGATCGCCATTCGCCTGATGGATTGCCTGAATGGTTTGCAGGGTGGTTTCAATCGAGTCTTTAACGGGGGTAATGACCAGTGTATTAGGCATTTTGTTTGGCATTAAAGGTTAATTCAAATTTTGAAGCCAGGTTTTCCAGATCTTCAATCACAGCTTGTTGCACCGGAACACCGTTGGCCAGTCGTTCCCGGGTTAGAATCCGCTCCGGGTCACCGGGAATCAGCACCTGATCGCCTGGCTTGACCGGTTCGGCATTACGGAAGGTTCGAATCCAGTTGTCCATGTGTTCTTTAAATTCATTGGCTGGGCGGAAAGCGTCAATCCGGAAAGCACCGAAAAAATGCCCAATTCCATCGCCTACGGGATCGGTTGGTGGTTCCAGAAAAGCCACGAATGGCGGTACCCAGGGCCCGTAGTTGGCGCCCGATAAAACCGATGAGAAAATATCGACCATCGCGCCCAGACAGTAACCTTTGTGGCTGCCGTGTTCGCGGTCGCCACCCAGCGGAAGCATAGCGCCTCCTTTTTTCAGGGCGAAGGCATCGGTGGTTGGCTTGCCATCTTTGTCCTGTGCCCATCCAAGCGGAGCATCTTCACCTTTGCGTTGCAATACTTCCAGCTTGCCGTTGGCTACGGTGGTGGTGGCCATATCCATGACAAATGGTGGCTCTTCTTTGGCGGGAATAGCCACAGCGATGGGGTTGGTTCCTAAAAAGCGACTTTTTGAAAAGGTTGGCGAAACCAGCGGACTGGCATTGGTCATCGATAGGCCAATCATATCTTCTTCCAACGCCATCATGGCATGGTAACCGGCTATTCCGTAGTGGTTCGAGTTTTTTACCGCTACCCAGCCGCTTCCCACTTGCCGTGCTTTGTCCATGGCAATACGCATGGCTTTGGGGCCGGCCACCAATCCCAAAGCCAAGTCGGCATCCAGCACGGCAGTCGATGGAGTTTCATGAACCACCCGCATGTTGGGTTTTGCATTTAGCCGGTTTTTCTCCCACAGGCGCACGTAGCCGCTCAGGCGGGCAACGCCATGCGAATCAACGCCACGCAAGTCGGCCTGGTTGAGGCAGTCGGCCGCCAGCAAAGCTTCTTCGGCAGAGCAGCCTATTTTTTCAAATACTTGTTGGGTAAATGCTTTTAAATATGCAGAATCTATAATCATGTACGATTTAATTATTTACGGCTTCAACTTTTTCTAAAAATGTCTCTGGCTGAAGCTTGTGCTGTTGGCATGATCAGCAGATCATCAATGTTGACGTGCGCCGGCCTCGACAGCACAAAGTAAATACTTTCTGCAATGTCGCGGCCACTTAAAGGTGTAAAACCTTCATAAACTTTAGCAGCTTTCTCCTGATCGCCCTTAAAGCGAACCAGCGAAAATTCGGTTTCAATGGCTCCGGGGCTAATTGTTCCTACCTTGATGTTGTGAGGCGCCAACTCAATGCGCATGGCTTTGCTTATGGCATTAACCGCATGCTTGGTGGCGCAATAGACTGCCCCATTGGGATAGGCTTCAACACCGGCAATAGAGGAAACATTTAGGATATGTCCCTGTTGCCGGGCGATCATCCAGCCGGAAACTTCGCGGCTCATGTAAAGCAAGCCTTTAATGTTAGTATCAATCATGGCTTCCCAGTCATCAACATCGCCTTGGTTCACCGGGGCCAGCCCGGCAGCCAGTCCAGCGTTGTTAATGAGGATATCCACTTTTTTCCATTCTTCGGGAAGTGATGCCAGCGCTTGGTCAACTTCCTGTTTCGAGCGGACATCAAAACACAAAGTTTGCACCTCGCAGTGATTATTTTCCAGTTCCTGCCGGATTTTTTCCAGCCGGTCTTGTCGCCTTCCCGTGAGTATGAGGTTGAAATGATTCTCTGAAAGTATTTTAGCGGTTTCTAAACCAATTCCGGCTGTAGCTCCGGTGATTAAAGCAATTTTTTGTTTCATGGTATTTTGATGTTTGTTTCAGGGGAATTAAAATTCCCTTTTTTTTATGGAAAAATCAACTACTTGACTATTTTTGTTTCCATTATCGACGTAAAGAAAGAAATGTTATGGCTGAAATTGCTGAAAACCAAGAGGTGTTCTCCATTGATCAGATTGAAGAGCCCAAAGATATCAATGATATCGTTTTTAACCTGATGGTCAATCCAAACCTGGCCCCGGTTAATTATTTTAATGACTTTAGTGAAGAAGGATTTGATCTGGAAAGTGTTGCCAACGGAGAAACCGATGATGCGGGGATTTTTACCGCTGGCAACGGGCAAATGATGGCTATGACGACGCATGCGTTTCATCATCACCTGGAAACAGATCCGAAAACGGCGATCGAGATTCTCATTAGCCGGGCTGCACGTCGTATGGCCTGTTATGGTGCGAAGCCCGAAGCTGTGAGCGCGTTTCTGTATCACATTAACATTGCGCATCCCAACGGGCAGTTTATTGCTTCGGGAGCCAAGCAGGGATTGGAAAATGCCTGCAAAAAATTTGGCATCAAGGTTTCGGATCGCAAAATACGGTTCGACTACTTTAGCGGGCACGGTGCTGTTACACCAACGATCATTGTTAGTTTGATGGGGAGCGTGGAGGACAAAAACAAGGTGATTACCCACAAGCTGAAAAACAAAGGCAACAATATTTTCGTGATTGGGAAATCATTCGATGATATTAATTCGTCGGAATACCTGGAGTTTTATCATGAAATTTCAGATTCGCCGCTGCCGCAGTTTGATATCGATGTTGAAGTGCGCTTGCAACTAACCATGAAGCAGTTAATTGAGAAACAGCTGATATCCTCGGCCAGCCCTGTTGGTAAGGGTGGGCTTTTCTTTTCATTGATGCGTGCCGGAATGCCTGTTGGTTTGGGGTTTGATATTACAACCGATGCCGAAATCCGCCGCGATGCCTTTTTGTTTGGTGAGTCCATGGGACGATTGATTGTGGGTGTTCCGCAGGAAAATGAAGATGATTTTGTCGATTTGATGCAAAGCACCAAACTGCCATTTTTTACGCTTGGCCATGTTACCAAAGGAGAAATTCGCATCGATGACGAATCGCTGGGTTATATTGATAAAATGATACCAAACGCTGAATGACAGTAGCTCCTTATCAAAATTCTGAACAAAATAAAAAGCTACAGGTCGAGCAGATGTTCGACAATATTGCTCCAAAATATGATTTCCTGAATCACTTTTTAAGTTTAGGGATTGACAAACTTTGGCGTAAAAAAGCCATTCGTATTCTGAAGACCGATCAGCCCAAACGAATTTTGGATGTAGCCACCGGAACGGGCGATTTTGCCATTGCCGCTTCCCGCCTGGATGTGGATGAAATTGTTGGCTTCGACCTGTCGGAGCAAATGATTCGGGTGGGAGAGCAGAAAGTGAAAAAGCTGAAACTCGATTCGCTGATCCGCTTTCAAAAAGGCGACTCAGAACAGATGCCTTTTGATGATGCATCGTTTGATGCCATTACGGTGGCCTTTGGTGTCCGTAATTTTGAAACCCTGCAAAAAGGATTGGATGAATTTTACCGGGT
>JAGXIR010000108.1 GCA_024635605.1 Sunxiuqinia sp. | reverse complement strand
GTAGATCCGGATTACGATTTTGTGCATAAACTTTGGAATGAAAAACTGGAGCCCTACGAAGATGGATACTTTGATCCGTATTTTGATGGCCTCATGTACCTCTTTAGTTTGATGCAACTAAGCGGAAACTATCAGGCGATTGTTCCGGAATAGTCAAACTACTTTTTTTGGGAAATTCGATTTGGGGTGGACAAACTGCTTTTTTCCAGCAATTAAACCTCGTTTGTCCAAATTTGAAAGTCATTTATCTAATATCGAAAAGCGGTCTGGTATGGAGGAATTATCATTGCGGGGTAGAATTTATACAGAACCTGATTTTAACCTGACTTATGAAAAAACGACTACCGGAATTACTGTTCCTGTTGCTGCTCCTTTCATGGACTGCTGATGTTCACGCATGGGAAGGCATGCCCACCCCAAAATTAAGTGTTGAAGGCCGTTACCTGAAAGACCCGCACGGAAATATCGTTAATTTGCACGGTCTTGCACAAACCTACAGCCCGTGGTTTAACGAACGGGGCACCAAGTGGTCCAATTATGACGTGGATGGTTGTCTGGCGTATAATCAAGGTTTAATTGACGATATTCTGGAAGCGGGTTGGAAGATGAACTTTGTGCGCTTGCACATGGATCCTTATTGGAGTAATACGCCTGGTTGTACACCCGATGGGCACGAGCTTCCGAATTGTTTCAGTGAAACGAGATTCAAGAAATATCTGGATGAAGTTTTTATCCCAATGGCTGAATATGCCATTTCCAAGGGACTATATGTGATTATGCGTCCACCAGGGGTTTCCCCCGAAGTAATTGGGGTTGAAGACGATTATAACTATGCGCAATACCTGATGACGGTTTGGGATATCGTGTCGAAGCACCCAAAAATAAGAAACAGCGATGAGATCATGCTTGAACTGGCCAATGAGCCGGTTCGGATCCGCTTGGCGGATGGGTCAGAAGGTTCCAATGCCCAGGCACACTTTGATGTGTTGAAAGAAATTTTTCAGCCCATCGTTAATAAAATACGCGAAAATGGGTTTCACAATGTGTTGTGGATTCCGGGTTCGGGCTACCAATCGCAATACAAAGGTTTTGCTTTAAATCCGATTGAAGGTGATAATATCGGCTATGCAGTACACGTCTATCCTGGTTGGTTTGGCAGCGCCGATGGTTACGAAGTTTTTAAGCAAGAGTGGGACCAGCAGGTTAAACCGGTTGCCGATTTTGCACCCATTGTGATTACAGAAATGGATTGGGCCGATGAGAAATACGAGAGTTCGTGGGGAAAGGGCCATACCGGAACTGCCGGGGGTGATGGTTTTGGAGCAAATTTCAAAAAGATTATGGATGACACAGGTAATGTCAGTTGGCTGCTGTTTACTGAACCTCATCTTTTGGCTCAGTTTACCGGGATTCCTCCGGAAGAAGGCGAACCCTACACCTTTCTGAATGACCCGGAAGCTTGTCCCTGGCCAATCTATCATTGGTACCAGGAATATGCCACCGAAAACTACCCGCGACCCGAGTTTCAATACCAATCACACAGCGACAACGGCGATGGTACCTATACCAATCCGCTGATTTTTGCCGATTTCCCCGATCCCGATGTCATTCGGGTGGGCAACGTATATTACATGGTTTCCACCACCATGCACATCTTCCCCGGAGCAACACTCCTGAAATCGTATGATCTGGTGAACTGGGAGTATTGCAGCAATCCACTGGAAAAAATTGAATCGTCGGCCTGTTTCAACCTGGATGGTTGCAACCGGTATGGGCATGGACAGTGGGCAACAAGCCTGAAATACAATGATGGAAAGTTTTATCTCCTGTTTACAACTTTGGAAGAAGGCAGCTACTTGCTGACGGCTACCGATCCGGAAGGATCCTGGGAAAAACAAAAGCTGGCCGGTACTTTTTACGACCCGGGCCTGTTTTTCGACGACGATGGAAAAACTTACGTGGTCTATGGCATTAACACCCTGAAAATTGCAGAACTGGATGAGGATTTCTCGGTTGTTCCCGACTCCGAAGAAGACGTTTACACCTATACTATAAAAGAAGGTTTGGAGGGTAGCCACCTGTACAAGATCAACGGATATTACTACATTTATGCAACCTATGGCGGATGGCCGGCTTACCAGGTGGCTTTGCGTTCTTCCAATATTTACGGCCCCTACGAAGAAAAACTTTTGCTGGATGATGATAATATTCACCAAGGGGCCTTGGTGGAAACCCAAACAGGCGAATGGTGGACCGTTTTGTTTTACGATAAAGGCGCTTTTGGCCGGCTGCCCAACCTTCAGCCTGTTACCTGGGTGGATAACTGGCCGGAGATTGGTGTTGACGGAAAGGGCGTTACCACCCACGCCAAACCCAATGTTGGCCGCGAGTACCCGGTGAAAGTCCTTCCAACCAACGATAATTTCAGGAACTTCAAACCGGGCATGCAATGGGGATGGAACCACAATCCGGATAATACAAAATGGTCGCTGACGGAGCGCCCGGATTACTTGCGGCTAGAAACTGTGAGCGTGGTCAGTGATTTAACCGAAGCCCGGAATACGCTGACCCAGCGGATTTTTGGCTATCCTTCCGATCTGGACAATTCGTTTGCCACCATCAAAATGGATATCGAAAATATACTGGAAGGCGACGTGGCCGGATTGGCCGTTTTTCAGGATCCGTATGGCTACATTGGGGTGAAAGTGATTGATGGGCAAAAAACCTTGGTCATGATGAATAACGGCGTATTGACAACGGGGCAGGTCATTGAAAATTCGGAACTCTATTTGCGTGCTGTAGCCAGTTACAACACCAGCAAAGCTGGTTTTTATTTCAGCCTGGATAACGAAACGTACACGAAATTCGGAACGGATTTGGATATGAAATTCGATCTTTCGGTGTTTACCGGAAACAAGTTTTGCATCTTCAACTTTGCAACGGTTCAAACCGGAGGATATGTGGATGTTGACTGGTTTTCAACTGAGGAATTTTATTCTGAGAAAATGTTTTACGATGATTCCTTCGAAGGATACAGCGAAGAATCACTGACACTGACTGATCTGATTATTGAAGGGGGCGATGTGGAGTTGCTAACTGGCGGTACAACCAGTCTATCCGTTATGGCCGTTTATGCCGATGGCCGCACGGAAGATGTTGCTATTGGAGCCACCTACAACAATCCCAACCCCGAGATCATTCAAATTGTGAATGGAAATATTATTGCTGATGCCGACGGCGAAGTCACCGTTACGGTAACTTATCAGGGAGGCATGGGAAATCCGGTTTCGCGCCAGTTTACGGTTACCTCTTCTACTTTCCCGCTAACGAATGGCTTGTTTAATCCCTCCATTCACGAAAGCGGAACCTTCGATGAAAGTACCCAAACCCTGATTACGGGCCAATATGGCTTTGGTGGGTGGAAATACGATGCCGGAATTAATCTGTCAGACTATAAATATCTGGTAGTCAGATTGGCGAAAACAGCAACTTGTTCGCCATCCTTTCGTTTATTCGACAATAATAATTACTGGGATGGAGCTGCCGAATACGATTTTGGGAACAGTACCGAAATGATTGTGCCACTTTATAATATGTACAAAAAAGATATAGACGTCAAACTGGATCCTTCACATATTTATATTATTGGATTTTGGTCGCTTGGAGCTTGCCCGGTTGAAATTGACGAAGTATTTCTGACCAATACAATCGATGAAGGCGCCATACCGACCGATGTAGCAGATATCCCGATTCGGAACAACGATGAAACGGAGCTGGTCGATGTGTATTCCGTGATGGGGGTGAAAGTTCGTTCAGATGTCTTTCGAAGAGATGCAACCAAAGGACTTCCTGCCGGGGTTTATGTTGTAGGACACGAAAAAGTAGTTGAGACCGGGGTGGGGTATTAATGCAAACTAGCCCGGCATGAAGGTGTTCGTTCTGATGCAAATGTTTTCAGGTCAGGAAATTAAGTAGAAAAGAATGGAGTAACGGAGGTTTGCTTTTAATCGTGTCAGTTTTTAATCGTCGTTATCCTGACAATGATCAGACACTGGAATTTTTTCTATCTTTCCGAGCATTTTTGTTTGGGAGCTATGCATCTGTTATCGTTTTTTAAAATGATCAGGAAAATTTGCGGAACGATGACAAAAATGAGGAAGAGCTTGAATAGTAGGATAGATGGAATTGCTGATGATAATAGCCTTTTCCTTTTGTGCGGTTTATTGAACTTGAAATGGAAACCTAACCTGTTTATGATTTTAAAATTCAGAATAGTTCTTATTGGAATTTTCACGCTGCTGAATATTTTGCCTTTTCATGTTGGCGGGGTGAATGATGTCCAGTTTTATAATCTGAATGATGAGTATGAAATTTCGATGCGGGAAACCAACCAGGTTTGCAGCGATGACTATGGATTCATCTGGATCTCATCAAAAATGGGTGTTGTTCGATACACCCGGGATGATATCCGAATTTACCACCTGCCTTACGAAACGAAGGATATTATTACCGTACGGCTAGTCTATGAGCATGGTATGTTGTATGCCTACACCAACAATGGACAGATTTTTAAGTACAATGCCATTCAGGATGATTTTGAGCTGGAAATCAACATTGCCAGAGAACTTCTGAATCCATACCTCATTGTAACACAGCTTCTGGTTGACGGACAGGGAAGGTTGTGGCTTTCCTCGTCATTTGGAATATTTTTGTATGATAAGATTAACGGGTTAAAGGCACTGGCACCCAATGAGAGCATCCATTCTCTGGAGTGGTTCGATGATCACTCGTTTTTTTACGCGATTGACCATGGCGTCAGACTTTACAATACGCTTAATTTCTCTTCAAGCGATTATTTTGATTTTCCGGAAGGTGAGAACTATTTTGTGTCGCGCTTTTTTTATGATAAAGGGCTAAACACATTGTGGGTTGGAACACGTGCAGATGGTCTTTTATATTTAAAGAACGATGAAGGAGGGATGAAACTTTTCGGCATTCCTGAAATTCCGAATCAACCCATTCTGGCCATCGAAGCCATTTCAGATTCAACCATGCTTGTTGGAGTTGATGGGCAGGGAATTTGGGAAATCAATACACAGGGGGCAAGAATTCTGAATGTTTTTAAGGAAGACGCGGATAATCCAAATTCGCTGAAAGGGAACGGCGTGTATGATATTTATCGCGACCAAAATGATCGCGTTTGGGTTTGCACTTATAGCGGTGGAGTTTCCTATTTCGACCAAGCCAATCCGATTGTGACCCGGATCAATCACGTGGTGAATAATCCCAATTCGCTGGTTACAAATGATGTAAACAGCGTGTTGGAAGATTTGGACGGCAACCTTTGGTTTGCAACAAACAATGGTGTCAGTTACTGGAATGTAAGAACCAATCGTTGGAAATCATTCTATCATAATAAGCGGGAACAGGCGCAGGTTTTTTTATCGCTCTGCGAGGACGATCAGGGGAGGATATGGGCAGGCTCTTATTCGTCAGGTGTTTATTTGTTAGACCGTAAAACAGGTGAAGAATTGGCCCATTACAGTCCGGATGTGACTGATGGAGCCTTTGGTTCTAATTTTATTTTCGATATTCATAAAGATGCGCGGGGAGACATTTGGATTGGCGGTGTCAACGGCGATTTGATTCGCTACCGGCCACAGGAGAACGAATTTCAGTCATTTCCCAATATGACTGTTTACGTGATGGTGGATTATGGGCTGGATAAATTGTTGATTGGAACCACTTACGGTTTGTTGATATTCGACAAAGAAACCGGGGAGACCCAAACCTTAGTGGAAGGCTACCTGGTGTATGATATTCTATTGAAAGATGATGCCCTATGGCTTTGCACCAGTGGCGACGGGGTCATCCGATATGATTTAAAAAACGCGCAAATGGAGCGTTATTCAGTCGATTCAGGCTTACCGTCTAATTTTACAAATGGCATCGTATTTTCTGATGGATACATCTGGATCGGAACAGAGCAGGGCATGTGCCGTTTGGATGAAAAGGACAATACCCTGTTGACCTTTACAGCCTTGTCGGATCTGAGCAATGTTTCCTTTAATCAGAATTCCCACGATGAGCTTCGAAATGGAAGGTTAATCTGGGGAACCAACACTGGGGCTTTGATTTTCGATCCTGAAGAAATTCAACCCAGGCAGGACGAAGGAAGAATCTTTTTTCAGGAATTGACGGTTTCCGGGCGTTCGATTCGCGAATCATCCGACATTGAACTGGATCACCCACTGGATAGTTTGCAGGAATTGTCGCTTAAATACTATCAAAATACAATCAGCCTAGAATTAATACCCATTGGGGTAACTTCGCCCGGCTCGAGGTTTTCGTGGAAGCTGGAAGGCTTGGATGAGGAGTGGAGCAAGCCTGTTAACAACCGGATCTTATCCTATTCAAACATTCCCAGTGGAACCTATACGCTTCGAATCCGCATGATTGACAGTTCATTGAAGTCAACCATTTCGGAACGAACCATCAAACTTCAAATGATCCCTCCGGTTTGGGAGACCGCGTGGTTTAAGGTGTTGATATTATTTTTTGTTGCCGGCTTAAGCATTTTCCTGTTTGCGTTTTACGTCGACCGATTGAAAAAACGGCATTCGGAAGAAAAGATCCGTTTTTTCGCGAATACGGCTCATGACATCAGAACATCGCTAACCTTGATTAGCGGACCAATTGAGGAACTGCACAAAGAACCGGGATTATCAAACAAAGGCCTGCAATATTTACATTGGGCAACAGAGCAGGCCCAACGGTTATCGAAGGTGGTAACCCAGCTGATGGATTTTCAGAAAGTTGACATTGGGAAGGAAAGGCTTTCTTTATCGAAGACGGATATCGTGCGCATGATTGAAAATCGGGTTATGATGTTCGAATCCTATGCCAGAAACAAAAATATCGAATTGAAATTTACGGCCAACTGTTCTACCTTTATTACAGCCGTTGATGAGACCATGATGGAAAAGGTCATTGACAATTTGATTTCTAACGCCATCAAATATTCTTTTACTAATTGCACCGTTCATGTTGATTTGAATTGTTTACCGAACAAGTGGGTTTTTGAAGTGAAAGACCAGGGGATCGGTATTAGTAAGCGGGCCCAGAAACTTTTATTTAACGAATATTACCGTGGAGAAAATGCCGTGAACTCAAAGATTGTGGGTTCAGGAATTGGCTTGCTGCTGGTGAAAAACTATATGAATTTGCATGATGGAAAAGTTAGTTGTTTCAGCCAGCTTAATGTTGGATCAACCTTTCAGATTGTTATGCCGGTAAGAAAGATTGATGCAGAGGCCGTAGAACAAAAGCTGCCCGAGGAGAAGGTGACTCAGCCTGCTATGCCAACGATGAAAATTCATTCATCGATGCTTGGCGAGTTAGATTCCCGAAGCCATCATAAAATGAAAGTTTTAGTTGTTGAGGATCATGATTATTTACGCGAGTTTTTAAAATCAGCTTTGGAAGCCCATTTTAATATTTACCTGGCCGACGATGGCGCGCATGCATGGCAACTCATTCAGAAGGAAGCCCCTGACTTGGTGGTTTCTGATATCATGATGCCAAACATGGATGGCTTCGAATTATGCAGCAAGATCAAATCGACCTATGAAACCTCTCATATTCCGGTGATTTTGTTGACTGCTTTGACTGGCAAAGCCCAGCAATTAAGAGGATTAGGGCTTGGAGCTGATAACTATTTGACCAAACCCTTCGATGTAACCTTGCTGCAGCAGCGCATTAAGAGCATTATTCAAAACCGCGAAGTGATTCGGGGAAAAGCGTTGAAGATTATTAAAGTGAATGAAAATGAGTCGATTTTGGACAATGAGCTAAACGACAAATTTTTGAAGCGAATAGGTGAAGTTGTACGTGAAAACATGGCCAACTCGCAGTTTGCTAAGAATGATTTTGCTGCAGCCATGAATGTTAGTCCGTCGCTCTTGTACAAGAAGATTAAGTCATTGACAGATCAATCGCCGACCGATTTTATAAAAGCGGTGCGATTGGATCATGCCCTGGAGTTATTGCAGACAAAACAGTATTCAATTACAGAAGTCAGCGAGCTTTGCGGATTTGCCAGTGTCGGCTATTTTAGCACCGTCTTCCGAAAACACTACGGAAAGTCACCAACCCAGGTCGGATAGTATTTGTCTCATCCATTCTATAAGTCCATTTCCACCAAAGACGACCTGAATCCGCTGGCTGTTGGGCGGAATTTTTCAATCTCTTTTTCAATGTTCATGAAGGTTGTAGCCGAATGGGGGCTCGTTTCATTTTATCCTGTCATCCTGATTTTCGATGCGTGGTGGCTGTTTCAATGAGCCGGAATTTAAGAGGGATAGCATCCTTGGTGCTCACTCTTTATCTTTTGTGATCTCTTTTTTTTAGAAATATGGCTGTAAATAGTTAATAATCAGTGGGTGTTCTGCTCCGTTCTGAAATGTGTCTAAAAATGAAAATCAAATATCCAAATTCTAATGTCCTCCATGTCTTCAGCGGTTACTTTTGGTTCCAGTGACAATGGAAATCTGCTCCGGAAATATGAGGCGAGTTTTTCATGAAGATTGAACTGATTCTAACTATGCACTTAACTGATTATAAAATGAGGAAAATATTCTCCATTTCGATTTTTTGTGGAGTTATTCTGTTATCAGGTTTATCCGCTTCCTTTATAGCATGTACTTCGGGAGCGAAGGCCGAAAGACTAAATTTCGTTTCAGATAGCTTGGTCGCACATTTCGACTATTTTACCTACAAAGGCGATGATGATTTTTATAAGGAGAATCCACTTCCGGGTGACGATTATTTTTACAATCCAATCCTGCCAGGGTGGTATTCTGATCCCAGTGTTTGTACCAATGGAACGGATTACTTTCTGGTAACGTCTACCTTTTCCTATTTTCCGGGTGTACCTATTTTCCACAGCACCGATATGCTCAACTGGGAACAGATTGGTCATGTGCTTGACCGCCCCGAACAATTGCCGCTCGACGGACAACGAACCAGTGAAGGTATTTTTGCTCCTGCAATCAGTTATAACCCCCACAACGAAACCTGGTACATGATTACCACCAATATTCGTCGTGGTAATTTCTTTGTGAAAACCAAAGATCCATTTGGATTCTGGTCCGATCCCATTTGGTTGCCCGAGGTGGGCGGGATCGATCCTTCGTTCTTTTTCGACGAGGACGGCAAAGCTTACATTGTCAATAACGATGTGCCGGATGGCGGATCAACCTATGAGGGGCACCGGGCGATTCGCGTTACCCAATTCGATGTGGAAACAGATAAAACAGTTGGCCCAAGTGTGATGCTGGTCAATGGCGGAGTTAATTTGGCTGATAAACCCATTTGGATTGAAGGGCCGCACCTCTACAAAATCACCGGAAAATATTATTTGATGTGTGCCGAAGGCGGCACGTCGGTTAATCATCGTGAAGTCATTTTTAAAGGCGATTCGCCAATGGGCGAATTTAAGCCTTGGAAAAAGAATCCGATTTTGACCCAGCTGCATTTGGATCCACAACGTGAGCGGCCAATTACCAGTGCCGGACATGCCGATTTGATTCAAAAGGACAACGGGCAATGGTGGTCGGTTTTTCTGGCCTGCCGTCCAATCGACAACCAGTTTGAAAACCTGGGGCGCGAAACATTTTTGATGCCGGTTCGCTGGAGCAAGGATGGTTTTCCATACATGACCAGCGAAGATGAGCTTGTACCCAGGATTATTCAGATGGAGGGCGTGAAGCGAGTTGACTCACCGACCTTTGGCAATTTTGAGCAGCACGATGACTTCGATACAACAAAGTTGGGATTGGAGTGGATGAGCTTGCGGGGCCCAGCCACCGGGCTTTATTCCTTAAATGAGAATCCCGGATTTTTGAGCCTGAAGTGTGCCGATGTGGCATCGAACGAATTGAAATCGCCGGCTTTTGTTGGTCGACGCATACAGCACCACCAGTTTGAGTGCGCCACCAGCCTGTATTTTACTCCCCAGATGGACGGGGAAATGGCGGGTGTGCTGATGTACAAGGATGAGCAGCATCAATACCTGTTGGCTGTCGGTAAAAAGGGAGAACAAAAACAGATCAGCTTGATCAAGATAAAAGACGATGAGGTGGAAACGCTGGCTGCAAAAGAGCTGCCTTCCGTTGATGGCCCAATTCAGATGAAAGTGATTTCAATAGGAACTCATTTTAGTTTCTACTATGCTTCCGATGATAAGGAATGGAATCTTTTGGCCGAAAATATCGATGCCTTTTATCTGTCAATCGCCCAATCCTACGGTTTCACTGGAACCACGATTGGTTTGTATGCCAGCTGTAAAGCATTTGAATTCAGTAATTAACCTTAAAAATTGATATGCCTATGATGTAAGATTTTAAAAATTATCCTTTTAGCCGCGATTAATCATCATGTTAACGTGCAGATTATATTTAAT
>JAGXIR010000107.1 GCA_024635605.1 Sunxiuqinia sp. | reverse complement strand
TTATTCGGGTTCACAACATTAAGTTCTTCATTGCAGGATGTAAAACCTCCAATAAGCACCAACGTTATTAGAATTATAATTAATCTTTCCATCATGATATCTTATTTTTTAGATGATAATTTTAGAATGATAAGTTTACTCCAAACATTACGCTGCGTGGTGTTGGATACGAAGCATAGTTGTAACCCGGAGTAAATGTACCTCCTGCAAAATCTACATTGTAACCTTTGTATTTAGACAATGTGGCCAAATTTTGACCCGATGCGTACACACGTACACCGCTGATATATCCACCAAACCAACTGTCAGGCATATTATAACCCAATTCAATATTGGCAATTTTCAAATAGCTTGCATCTTGAAGGAAACGCTGGCTAAACATATCGTTGGTGATTGAACCCGACGACTTGTAGGCTACGCGAGGCACATCAGTGTTTGTGTTGTCGTGTGTCCAGGCATTCAATAATTCAACGTTTTTGTTTAGTGCACCATATGAGCTACTCAATGCAACGTCAACAAAATCTACAGCTCTAAAACCTGCAGCTCCGTGCATTGCTATACTCAAGTCAAAACCTTTCCATTCAGCACGGGTACTCAAACCAAAATTAACATCTGGCAAACCACTACCTAAGTAGGTTTGGTCTTCGTTGGTAATTTCGCCGTCGTTGTTAAGGTCGGCGTATGCGACGTCTCCCGGCTGTGCTCCGTTCTGGTTGACGTACTCACCTTCTGAGTTGATCCGATTATCAATCTGTTCCTGAGACTGGAAGATCCCTTCGTAAACGTAGCCATAAAATGAACCAACTTCACGACCTACTTCTGTGCGGCTGTTGCCATCGGTACGGGGCTCACCCGAAACGCCCAACTTTGTTACCTTGTTGTTAAGGGTAGATAGGTTGGCGGAAATGTCAAACTTAACTTCGCTTTGATGATTGTGATAGGCAAGTAAGAACTCAAGACCCGAGTTTTCCATTGTTGCTGCATTCATTGTTACTGTTGCATTGGTAGCACCTGCATTGGCTGGAACTGCTACACTGTAAAGAAGGTCTTCTGATGTTGACTTATACCAGTCGAAAGTAAATTCCAATTTGTTATTGAACATACCGAGGTCGAGACCAACGTCAATTGTTTTCTTCTTTTCCCACATGATACCTGTGTTTACATAGTTTGATATGGCTGAACCGGTAACCTTATTATTTGCAAAGCTATAAGTGTAGTTACCCCTCGACATAACATCCATGTATTGGTATTCGCCAATGTTCTCGTTACCAAGCACACCATAGCTACCGCGAATCTTGAGTAAATTGATTGTCGATTCGTCTACAGGGAAGAAATTTTCACGCTCGATACGCCAACCTGCTGATACAGATGGGAACCAATCCCAACGGTCTTCTGATGAAAGGCGGCTTGAACCGTCGCGACGTACTGTCGCCGAAAGAAGGTATTTATCATCGAAATTGTAGTTGACACGACCAATATACGATGCCAATACGTGTTCGGTTTCCTGGCTATACGCTGATGTCTCTTCGGCATTGCCTACTTGTAGATAGTAAGGCTCTGGCAGGTTAACACCTGTGCCTGTAAGTGTGTGAAAGGTCTCGCGCTGAAATGTTTGACCTGCAAGCACAGTAATGTGATTGCGTCCAAATTTACCATCGTAGTTTACGGTGTTTTCTATCAGTGCATCGCTAAAACTACGATAGCCCTGTGACAGGTTCTCGTTGCTCTTTGACAAGTAGTTTGTTGTACTCTGTATAAACGCAGGCACGAATGTAAAATCCTTTGCAGTAGTCTTACTGTAGGCCAAGTTAAGGTTGTAACTTAACTTGTGATTTTCGCTTTTTACTCCAACCATGTCTACTAAGTCAACATTTATCGATCCTGAGGCAACAATGCGGTCAACAACCGTGTTTCTCTCCAAAAGATTATTGGTAAGTAAAAGGTTGGTTACACGCAAGTCTCCATGAACATCGTCATAGTAAGTACCATAACCATAAGAATCGTAGTTGTATTCTGATGCAGATGAAATTTTGTCATCCAAAACCCAGGTTGATTCATCGTAAGCTTTGATGCTTGGAGGTGTAAGCAGAGCAGAAGCCATTACAGGATATTGAGCACCATATAATCCTTGTACGTATTCGTTGGCGTTACTGAGCGACATATTGTCCTGATCGCTGTGGCTATATACTATGTTCGTTTTGATTTTGATAAACTTAACATCCATCGTATTATTGATACGCGCGGTATAACGTTCGAAGTTAGGACCGGCACCTTCCAATGTTCCTTCCTGGCTATAGTAGTCGAGAGCAATGTTGTAAGTATTGCTAGCACCACCACCTGAGACGTTGAGGTTGTGATTCTGACGAATACCCGTTTTAAACGACTCTTCAAACCAATTTGTGTTAACTCGTGCAGGATCGAGGTATTTGTCGCTTGCAGGATTATATCCGGCAGGAACATCCATTCCGCTGTTACTGTATGCCATGGTGACGTATTGACCATATTGGGCAGCATCCATAACATCGTATACGCCTTCTTCTACTTGGTCCATACCAACATAACCTTTGTAATCTATCCTCATGGCCTGATTCTTCTTACCTTGCTTTGTGGTGATGATAACGACACCGTTGGCAGCACGCGAACCGTAAATTGCGGCAGCTGAAGCATCTTTAAGTACCTGAAGTGTTTCAATATCGTTTGGCGAGAAATCGCGAATTGTTGTTCCCATTGGTACACCATCAACAACGTAGAGCGGTGCAGTGCTACCAAACGAACCGATACCACGAATACGTACTGTAGGATCGGCTCCCGGTTGTCCATCGGACGTAATTTGAACACCGGATACTTTTCCCTGTAGCATGGTTGAGATGTTTGAGTTTGATACTTTTTTCATCGCTTCAGCATCAACAACGGCAACTGAACCTGTGAGGTCAACCTTACGTTGTGTACCGTAACCAACAACTACCACTTGTTCGAGTCCTATCATATCCGGAGCCAATGTGATGTTGCCTAGTTCCGTTTTTCCTTCAACGCTTACTTCAATACTTTTGTATCCTATAAAAGTTATTGAGAGTATAGCATCTGAAGGAACAGAAAATGAAAAGTTACCATCAAAATCGGTAATGGTACCATTTGTTGTTCCTTGTTGTTGTATGGTTGCACCTGGTAGCGGTTCTCCGTTTTCATCAACGATTTTACCATTTGCTGTTATGTTATCTTGCTGAGTCATTGACATCTGGGCGGCGTTACCCTTACCTTCCGCGTATGTTGCCGTTGTGAATACCAGCAATCCCAACAGGATTAAATATAAGTATTTCATAATTTAAGTATGTTTGATCTTAGTGATTATTCAACAATTACGAGATAAGCTCTTTCTAACACGAGTGCAGTATTCAAATCAGCACTTTCTACAGCAATGCCCTCATACAATTGGAAATGTGTTTCGCCGGTGGCATAAGTAATATCGTACCGGATGTCCGCCGTATCGTCACCGTTGTTTGTAACTGTGATGATTATTTTAGATCCATTAATGTTTGCTGTGAATACATCCCAATTCCAGTCATTTGTAGCGGTGGCAATGCCTTCGTAGCCAGACCCCCATCCGAAGTTGTCCATACGAACTACACCGTATTCCGTCCCGTCAGCTTTACGAAGAATTGTACTGGGGCTGTGCCAGTTATTGGCCTCGTTAGAGTAGCAGTACATTGTCAATGTTTTACTTGAACCTGATGCCACTGTATAGTCATCAGAAAATTCGGTCCACCATGCGGTAGAGAAGTCATTAGCACCGACCTGATCGATACCCTTAACAAGCGTCAGCGGGCAAGTTGTAGTTACTGTGCTTGTTGCACCAACATAAGAAATGACAAAGTCCTGAGCACCTTCGACAGCCTGGATCTTCCCAATCTCAAGTGTTTCGTTTGCTAAGATACCTGTTGTACCGTCTGAATAGGTAGCTGTCACCACCATGCCGGTAGGGTCGAATATGATGCCACTGGTATCGTTGTAGAAATAGTATGTGGTTATAACCGGCAAAGTCGTAATCTCAATACTTGCCACTGAGTTTGTAACTTCCAGTGTGTAGAAGGTTGTTACAGGAGCACTCAATTCGCCTTGCTTGGTTTTGTTATACGATACAATAACTGTCTTTTCTCCAAGTGTAGTCATATCAGGAATAACATTGAATGATATGTCTGCTGTATCAACTTGTTCAGAAGATCCGTCGGCATAAGTAACAGCTGCTACTGCATCGCCCCAGAAGTCATCGTTTCCGATTTCAACAAAAGCGGGAGCTCCTTCAACAGCAATTGAAACCGGATTAACATCTTCTACAACAGTAACTTTAGACGGCAATAGGTAAGCTTCTTTCATTTCGAAAAAGCTGGCATCGCAAATTAAGAAAGCCGTGATATCATTAGTTGCAGAAACCGGTTGTTGATAGGTCATAACCAGCTCTGTACCATTTGTTCCAACAGCAGTGGCTGTTACAAATACATTGCCGGTAGCCGAGTGGTCTATTTCGATCGTAACATAAGCACCATCCATCGTAGCGCGGAAGTCATTCCAAATATCGCCATCTCCATCGGTGTCGGGATAGTTGTGAGAGACCATGGACAGGTCGAAATCACCGTTACCCCAGCCATAAGCATCAGAACGGAGTACAAAATATTCTTCATAACCGTCAGCATCACGATCAGCTACTTCATTGGCTACGCCAAGATTCCAGTTGTTCCAGTTGTTTTGGCTACCGCCATTGTGGTTAACAAACTCCAAAACCAATAGCTTATTCGATGGGATAGTGAAATAATCAGAAAACGCAGTCCACCAGCCGGAACTGTAATCTTCTGCACCAACTATCGCAGTAGCGATGTCGATGTAAGTCGTGTCGCCTGTATCCATATTCGCTTTTGCATCTGCAATTGAGTCGATCCTGCTTTGCAGATCATCGGGCGCATCAATTGAATAAATATCCAACTTTTCGCACCCAACTAAGACAAAGGCTGCCAAAACTGCTGCGAACAAAGCGTATCTCATCAGTTTAGTAGATTTACTTATTCCTAAAGTAAATAGAAATAAGCTCATTAGATAAGTTAAGTTTCTTTTCATAATCAATTAGATTGGGTTACACGTAATTTCTGCTTGTAAAGCTACGACGGGTTAGTACCGAATATGGTGGACAATTGAATATTGATAGTGGACGAATGAGGAAATCTTGCCACTAGGGGTGTTAATTAGTTGATCGAGTGTTTTTTTGTGAACTCGCTAGGACTCGATCCATAGAACTTTTTGAAAATGCGACTGAAGTATTTTGGGTCGTTAAACCCGGTCTTAAAGGCAATTTCGGAAATAGATTGATCGGTGGTTTTTATCATTTCAACCGACTTTTTTAGTTTGTAGGAATTGATAAAGTCGGTAATATTCAGATCGGTGAGTGCCTTTATTTTTTTATACAATAAACTTCGGCTTACAAACATTTCGCGGGCAAATTGCTCTACCGAAAAATCTGATTCGCTATAATTTTTCTCCAATATTTGGTAAGCTTTTGTAATAAACTCCTCATCCAGTTTGTTGGATGAAAATTTATCGGGAGACACGATTTCCGAACTACTAAAGATGTTTTTTATCTTTCGGCGCGACTCAATTGTATTGCGCATTTTTATTTGCAGAATTTGCAGATTAAATGGTTTTGGAATATAATCATCAGCCCCGGTTTCAAGTCCCTCAACCCAACTCTCAACCATATTTTTTGCGGTAAGCAAAATGATTGGAATATGACTGGTTTGAATCTCCTTTTTCAAGCGGCTGCATAATTCAATTCCATCCATCACGGGCATCATGACATCGCTGACAATTAACTCAGGCGAGTACTTTTTTGCCAGCGCCAACCCTTGTTTCCCATTTTCCGCACCCAACGTCCGGTAGTCTTCTTTTAAGGTTTGAAGAAGGAAATTGCGTAAATCGAAATTATCCTCCACAATCAACACCAACGGCTTTGTCTTATCTTCCAGGTTCGATTCACTCTCCTCGAAATCAGTTGCCCGAGCATAAATGTATTCTGCAAGCACATCCACCCGCCCTTCGAGGTTAACTTCAACAGGAATGGCGGTCTCATTCAATTCATTGGCTTCAAACCGGTCCTGCGTGTACGGTAAAAACACCTGAAAATTGCTGCCCTTTTCTGGCTCACTATTTACCCGAATTTCGCCATGCAGTGCCTGCACAATCTCCTGGGTCAGTGCCAAGCCAATTCCCGAGCTTCCCAAATCGGCATCTTGTCTGGCTGAATCTACCTGGTAAAAACGATCGAAAATGTAAGCCAGATTTTCGTGGTCAATTCCTTTTCCCGAATCAATTACCTGGATCCGAACGTAAGGAAGCTGAAACGCCTCTTGCTGATCCACTTTTATAAAATCGATTTTCAAGCTAATTTGTCCTCCTGGCGAAGTGTATTTAAACGCGTTGGAAAGCAGATTATACAAGACATTCTCCAGTTTTTCCGAATCAAACCAGGTTTCCGCAGGAGCATCATCCACCAAAAACCGAAAATCAATATGCTGGTGCCGGGCCAAATCTTCGAACGACTCAAAAATGCTTTGCAAGAAACCAGTCAGATTTCCGTGGCTGACGCGAAGCTTCAATTTTCCGGTTTCAATCCTCCGGAAATAGATCAGCTGATTGATCAAATGCAATAAGCGCTGGGCATTGCGGTCAATCATTTTTAGGGTTTTCAAACTGTTTTTATCACCCCGCAGATTCTTCATCAAATGCTCCAACGGATCGATAATCAAGGTAAGCGGTGTACGGAATTCGTGCGAAATATTAGTAAAAAAACGCAGACGAAGTTGATTCACCAAGTTCACTTTCTTGTTCAGCTCAATCACCTCGTCGCGTTGCGAAACGATCTGCTCATTTTGTTTTTCCAGTTCCACTTTTTGCCCTTCAATCAGTACCTGCCGGTGCGCCAGTTCTTGGTTGGTATGTCGCAGGTTTTCGGCCTGCAACTGCAATCTCTCCTTCTGTTCCTCAATCTTCCAGGTCCGTTCTTGCACCTGTTTCTCCAACTTCCGTTTCTGCTCATTCAAGAATTTTGTTCGGTAATGAATGTAGATCATCACCAGCAAGGCCAGGCATAACACGGCCAACAAGCGAAACCAAGCCGTATTCCAAAACGGCGGATGAATAATAATATTTAATCTAGAAACTTCGCCCGACCAAACACCATCGCTATTCGACGCTTTCACTTGAAACAAATACTCGCCACCTGACAGGTTGGTGTAATTGGCAAAGCGCCGTGTAGCCGGAACCACCACCCAATCCTGATCTACACCCTCCATTTTGTAGGCGTATTTTATTTTCTCAGGAAGGAAATAATCCAATGCCGAAAACTCAATGGAAAAGACGGCATCCTTGTAGGAAAGTTGTATGCTTTCGCTTTTGCTTACCGGCTGATCCAGGATGACTCTCGAATGGTACTTCTCCCCTGTTTTCACCGGATTGTTGAAAATGGAAAATTCGGTAAACACCGGTTTAAAGGAATTTGGATACTCTTCAATTTCCTCAGGCAGAAAATAATTCAGTCCGTTGATTCCGCCAAAATAAAGCATGCCCGATTGGTCGGCATGTGAGGCCGACCAATAAAACTGGTCACTCAATAAACCATCTTTTACAAAATAGTTTTGAAAGGTTTCGCTGACGGGATCGAACCGGGAAAGCCCCATGTCGGTGCTGATCCACAAATTACCCTGCAAGTCTTGCTCAATGGCATAAGCCACATTGTTACACAGCCCGTCCTGTTCGGTATAACTCACAAAATGCCCCCGACTTTCGTCTTCAACATACCGGGCTATTCCATTGCCATAAGTTCCAATCCAAATGGTCCCGTCGCGGCTTTCGAGCAACGAAATAACATAATCGCCAGCCAAAGAACCGGAGTCGCCGGACTGGTGAAGAAATTTATCATATGCAATCCGTTCTGTCTGGGAGGTGAGGCCGCTGATTTCCTTGCCCTCGAACCGGTAAAGTCCATAGCGGGATCCTACCCAAATTCGCTGTTGCTGATCGTGAAGCAAACAACCAACTTCGAGCGGATTCTCCAGATCCATTTTTTCATGAACATGGCTAAAAGTTTTGGTCTTTGTGTTAAAGACATCCAGTCCTCCCAAAGTTCCAACAAGCAAACGATCTTCATCCAGGTGCAACAGCGATGAAATAAAATCGTTACAAAGGCTGTTGGGATCAAACTCGACAGCGTTATACACTTCAAAACTGTTTCTGTTTTCTGAAAGCATCCGGTTCAACCCACCACCCCAAGTACCAATCCAAAAATTCTGAGACGAATCGTACAGCAACGAAGTGACAAAGTCGCTGCTGATGCTGTTATTCTGTCCCGGGATCGATTCGAACCCGGTAATTTGCTCTCCATTGCCAGCCACCCTGTTTAGCCCGCCACCCGCTGTCCCCACCCAAAGCACCTCGTCCTTTTTCAGAATCGAGTTGATGGTATTGTGGCTGATTGTATTCGGATTGGCTGGTTCATTCCGCAGCGCATAAAACGGTTTTTGATAGGTGTTGTAGTAATTGGCCCCGCCCTTTTCAGTCCCCACCCAAACGTGTCCGGCTTCATCGGTAAACATCGAATTGACAAAGGGATTATTCAGGCTTTCGTTGCCATTGGGACTCGTGTTCAGGAGCATAAAATTTTTGCTCTGCGGATGGTAATAGTTCAACCCGCCCAACGTGCCAACAATGATGGTTCCGTTATTATCCTCGGCTATGGCAGTTACCGAAAGGTGATTCAGATCGAAAGGATCGTCATTTTGGGCACCGAAATAGCGCAGCTCACCCTGACTGGGATGAAAAAGATAGAGTCCGGCATCGGTTCCCAGCCATATTTTCCCTTTTGAATCCCTAAAAAGGGTCTTAACATTCTCGCCAGCCAACTCCTGCCTCAGGTGGTTCCACTTCGGACGGTTGTCAATATTATCCAGCTCAAGCATGGCAATCCCGCTGGCTGTTCCCACCAGCAAATGCCGGTCGGGCAAAAGAACCAAGTGGTTGATATGCCGGTCGGGCAATAAGCCTCCGTCAATTTTAGCACTCCGCCACTCCCCCATTTCGTTCTTACTGACCAGCCAAAGGCCGTTGTTTTGTGTAGCCACCCACAAGCGGTGATCCTGATCCAGCAAAAGATGGGTGATTGAAAAATTTCCGACATGCTCATCAAGCACGGTGGGCTTAAATAGTTCGGTGCTAAGATCAAAGCAAACCAGTCCGCGCCGTGTGCCAACCCAAAGATTTCCGAGGCTGTCTTCGCAAAGCGTCTGAATAAAGTTATCTCGCAGACCAAACGGCTCCTGGTCCTTTTGGTAAGTTTTGAAGGTATAGCCATCGTAACGGCAAAGTCCGTTCCAGGTGCCAAACCACATAAACCCCTGCTGGTCTTTGATGATGTCATCCACCGTATTTTGAGCCAGGCCTTCGTTAGTGGTCAGGTATTGAAAGCGGATATGCTCCAAAGAAGGCTGCGTGACCTGAGCAATTGTCCCCAGTGTCAGAAATCCGAACAATCCCCAAAGAAATAGGAATCCGATCAAGCTCCTTTGTTGTATTTCCATCCTCATTTTATGATCTTGAATACGTGCGCTTAATTGCCTGGGCTAGTCAGACAAAGTTAGTTACGATTAATGATTAAAAGTAATAAACACTCATAATGTTTCAGGACATCACATGTTGGTCGTTAAAATAACGCGGTCATTAGTCGGACGCTGTCAGGCCCGGCGACCAACAATAAGCGTTTTAGCTTCTCCCTATCCTATCTTCCTGTTTCAATTCTGATATTTTTTCCTGATGAGCAAAACTAAATGGCCCTTTTAGCCGTTGGTTTTAGAAGTTTGATTATTTTCGAATTCAAAATAAACAAAATAACATGGCAAGATTACTCGGACCACGAACAAACGATACGGTCGTCAGCATTTGGTTACTCCTTTTCAGGGTGTCGGCTGGCGCGTTTATGCTGACGCACGGCATTCCCAAGTTTTTAAAACTTATTGAAGGCAACACGCAGTTTGCCGATCCTTTTGGATTTGGTGAAACGCTCAGCCTGGTGTTGGCTGTGTTCTCCGAGTTTCTGTGTTCGGTGTTGCTGATTTTGGGAATTGGCACCCGGTTGGCAAGCATTCCGCTCATCGTCACCATGGCCGTTGCTGCTTTTTATGTGCATGGTGCCGATCCATTTCAGCGCAAGGAAATGGCCTTGCTGTACCTGATTATTTTAATCACCATTCTGGTGTTTGGAGGAGGACGGTTCGAGCTTGGCCGTGTTTTCCGGGGGCGTTAAAAGCGAAAGTAGATAAAAGGTTGCAGGCCTGCCTGGGCGACCAGGGCAATAATCATCAACACCAGCAACACAGCGGGTATTTGCGCCCAGGCCGGAAGGGCAATAAAGGTGCCGCGCAGCTTTTCCTTGTAGCGATTGGGCACCCAAATGATCAGGAGTCCCAGTAAAAAAACCAAGATGACCCATTGATAACTTTCCCAGCCCGCCGTAAGGTTTTGTGGAAGAAAATGATGCTGAATCTGGTAAAACAATTGTTGAATCGTACTGTAATCGCGTGCCCTGAAAAAGATCCAGGCCAGACTAACCACCTGGAAGGTGACAAATACGGAAAGTAGTTTTTTCCAGCCTTTGGGTTTTGATCCCAGCGACAAAGCCGTGCGAAAGAACTTTTCGAAGGCCAGCCCCAATCCGTGAATGGCGCCCCAAATTAAAAACCGCAGGTTGGCGCCGTGCCACAAGCCACCCAAAATCATGGTCACCAACAAATTGACATACATCCGAACCACGCCTTTGCGGTTGCCCCCCAGCGGAATATAAAGGTAGTCGCGCAACCAAAGCGACAGCGAAATGTGCCAGCGATGCCAAAAATCGGTTAGGCTGGAAGCCTGGTAAGGCGCATTGAAATTCACCGGAATCTTGAAACCCAGAATCAAGGCCAGCCCAATAGCGATGTCGGTATAACCCGAAAAGTCACAGTAAATCTGGATGGAATAAGCGTACACCGACAGCAGATTTTCCAGTCCGGAATAGGCCAGCGGCGCTTCAAACACCCGATCTACAAAGTTCATAGCCAAAAAATCGGCAATCACCATTTTCTTGAACAGCCCTTTGGTGATCAGAAAAATGGCGTGGCTGAATTCCTTTTTCTTCAACCTGAATTTTTGATACAACTGCGGAATAAACGACGATGCCCGGACGATGGGACCAGCCACCAACTGAGGAAAGAAGCTGAGGTAAAAACTAAAGTCGAGCGGGTTTTTAACCACCTTGGAATCACCGCGGAACACATCAACCAAATAGCTGATAGCCTGAAAAGTGTAAAAAGAAATGCCGATGGGCAGCATGATGGAATGCTCATCCACCACATCGTGTGTTACTTGGTTCAACAGCCAGCCAATCCAGTTGAATACCTGAACGTCAGTTTGAAACAGCTGGTTAACCGTATCGATAAAGAAATAGGCATATTTAAAGTAGCCCAAGATGAGCAAGTTTAACGCCACTGCCAGAGTCAGCCACAAACGCTTGAAATTGCGCCGGTGAACCAACAAGCCGAAACCATAGTTCGTCAGGCACGAAAAAGCCAACAACGCCAGAAAAGCGCCACTCATTTGATAATAAATAAACCAGCTGACCACGAGCAAGTAGCCATTCCGAAGCGAATTCTTCCGATACACCAGCGAGTACACACCCAGCACAAAAGTAAAGGCAATCCAAAAGGCAAGCCCCGTGTAAAACAGCGGTTCATCGGGGCGGTACTGCCAGATGCTTTGGATGATATCGATCAGTTGCTCAATCATGGGCAAAGGTGTCAACTGTGGTTTGCAACTCTTCCATGAGAATTCGGGCCAATTCAAGGCCTACGATTTCAGCACCTTCATCCGAAAAATGGACATAGTCTTTTCGCCCCAATTCCGGCGACGCATTCACCCAGCGGCTCATGGCGCCCTCGCCCCCCATAAACGCCTGCAAATCCCAAAAGGCCGCGTGGTTTTGCATGGCTATTTCGTATTGAATCTGTTTGATGACGGGAATATTGGGGTAGGAAATAAACTGCCCGTCCTGCTTTTGCGCCATGTCCGACACACCGATAATCACAATGGGAACTTCGGGCCTGATTCGTTTGAGAAAATCGATTTGCCGTTGAAAATGGCGGCGGAAGTTGGGGTAATCATTGGCCTGAAACGGCACCAGATTCACTCCAAAATGAAGCACAAACAAGCCCACCGTGACCTGCCCGAACATCTGGCTAATCGTTTCCTGATTGGATGATGTAAAGGTTGGATAAGACAAGCCACGCAAAGCAATGTTGTCAACCAACACACCGGAGCCGGTTTCGAGCGACAAGCCGGCAATGTTCAGGCTGTCTTTCGTAGCAAAGTCAAAGCGAATATCATCGGGTGTGCGGTTAAACTGGAAATCAAGGGTCGAAACTTTATTCTGCGGAAGCAAATAGCCGGAATAAATTAGATCACGCCCCTGCCGTACCGTCACCAGGCAGCTGTCTTTGGACGTGTAGTATAACTTCATCAACTGGTAATCCGGTCCGGGATTAAGTTGCCGGATTCGTCGGATCCGAAACCAGCCTTCAGCATTGGCCGAGGTCAGCAAGGCATTTTTAAACAACAGGCTTTCGTTGATGAAGTCTTTATCCTGAAACGTTTTAATCTCCCAGTTCTTCGACGTTTCAATATGCAACTGGTGCCGGACATTGTAATACAGATCCAAAGGCACAAAGCCCGGTCCCCGGCCTGAAAACTGTGCCTGTAATTCCTTACGCAAAGCCGAGGTAATGCGGTCGTTTTCAATTTGCGAATCGCCAAAATAAACCACCCGAACCGGCAGTTTCGCTTGTGAAGCGTTCTTTAACTGGCGCGCCAGCAATTGATAGCGCAGGGAATCGTCTTCGGCAAAAATAAGAGGGACGGGATAAAAAAGCTCGGGTTCAGGCTGCAGCACCATTAAGGTATCTGCAAGTGTTGGTTCTGCCACCGGAGTGGTCAGCGTATCTTCAGACTCGGGGCTTTCCTGCACCACAACGGGCGAGGATTCCTGAATAACAGGCGCCGAAGCAGGCATTTCTTTCTCCGCCTTCCACAAAAAAAGGAGAACTGAAAAAATAGTAAGCTGGATTAAGAAATATAAGAATTCCCGAACAGGTGTCATGATCCGATTTTAGCTGCCGAATAAAAGTAAAGTTAAAATCGGGTATCTGCAAACACCTGAAAAAACTTCCTTATCCCCGGGGCTGAATTTTCAGTTTTTGGCCCACCTGAAGTTTGTTGGCATTGCTAATGTTGTTCCACTTCAGAATGTCGTTATTGGATACTCCCGGAAACTTGCGGGCAATCGACCAAAGGTTGTCCCCCCTACGCACGGTGTACAAAACGAACTCGCCGCTCGCTGTTGTTTGCACCTGAGTGCTTGCGGTGGTCACCGGGGTTTTCTTTTTATACGCTTGCTTTTCAGCAAAACTCATCCTGTTTACGTCAGCGTAAAAGTTGCCTTGTCCCTGGGGCACATAAACCGCCAACCTCTGCCCCACCCGGATCAGGTTGTTGTGAATGTTGTTCCAATAGCGC
>JAGXIR010000106.1 GCA_024635605.1 Sunxiuqinia sp. | reverse complement strand
TGCCCCGGCCCGTGGTAGGGATCCTGTCCGAGGATGACTACTTTTACCTGATCGAATGGACATTGGTCAAACGCATTGAAAATGAGTTTGGCAGGAGGGTAAATTTTATGTGTCCGGTATTCGTCGCGGATAAATGTACTAAGCTTTTTAAAGTAGTCTTTCTCAAATTCTTGCGCCAGAACTTTTTTCCAACTGGCATCAATCTTTACATCCATCGAATGGGGTTTTTATTTTTGAAGCGTTAAAATAGTACTAATGTTTCAAAATGCAAGTTATAATTTTAAGTTTCAAATTCTCCCGAGAGGTGGGGACTCCCTTTGGTCGCAGTTTCATGCAGAGAGCTGCGGGTGTCGAGAAATGTGGAGAGGCCATCAAGTATCCAGAATCCAGAATTAAGCTTCAAGGATCAGATTCCAGCATCCGACCATCCATGGATAGCGATGCAATCACTCCAGGTCCGATTTTCTCCTTCTTTCGTCTCGTTCTTCTTTGTACTTTTAGCTTTCAAAATTAGAAAAGATGGAAATTGTTTATTTGCTTGCCGGACTGGTAGTTGGTTTTGTTGTCGCTTTTTTGTTGTCGAAATTGAAAGCGAAGAACTCGGAGAATGAGCTGTTGGCTGTGCGGAGTGAGTTCGAAAAGAACAAAGCCCAGCTGGAAGAGCGCGTGACTTATTTACAGGACGACAAGGAAAAGCTGAATGCACGTTTGGAAGTGAAAGAAACAGAAAGTGAGCAGCAGGCGCAAAGGCTGACCAAAGCGGAAGTGGAATTTGCCAATCTCCGTGAAAAACTAGCCACACAAAAGCAGGAGATGGAAGAACTTCAAAAGAAGTTTACGACAGAATTTGAAAATATTGCCAACAAAATTTTGAAGCAAAACTCGCAGGATTTTACGCTGGTCAATCAAAAAAACATCAGCGAAATTCTAAATCCTTTGCGGGAGAAGATTCAGCTCTTTGAAAAGAAAGTGGAGGATACTTACGAGAAAGGCCTGAAGGATCAGACCGATTTGAAAGCCGAACTGAAGAAGTTGCACGACCTGAACCTGAAGATTAGCGATGAGGCCAGCAACCTGACGAAAGCGTTGAAGGGTGATGTGAAAAAGCAGGGAAACTGGGGCGAAGTGATTTTGGAACGGATTCTCGAACGTTCGGGCCTGACTGAAGGGCGCGAGTATGAAAAGCAGTTCAGTGTGCTTGGCGAGAATGGCGCTCGTTTACAGCCCGATGTGGTGATTCACTTGCCCGATCAAAAGCACATTGTGGTCGACTCTAAAGTATCGCTGGTAGCTTACGAGCGCTTGGTAAACGCTTCGGACGAAGCTGACCGGCCAGCTTATATAAAAGGTCATTTGCTGAGTATAAAAACCCACATTAAGCAGTTGAGCGAAAAGCATTATCAATCAGCACAAGGTATGAACAGCCCCGATTTTGTGCTGTTGTTTGTGCCCATTGAGTCGTCTTTCAGCGTAGCCATCCAAGCCGATCAGGATTTGTTTTCATATGCCTGGGACAACAAAGTGGTCATTGTTAGCCCGTCGACTTTGTTGGCGACTTTGCGCACCATCGCCTCTATTTGGCAACAGGAAAACCAGACCCGCAATGCCATGGAGATTGCCCGGCAAGGCGGCTTGCTCTACGATAAGTTTGTGAATTTTATTGCCGACCTGGAAAAAGTAGGCAACAACATTGAGCAAACCCGCAAGAATTACGATTTGGCCATGAACAAGCTGAATGACGGGCGTGGTAACTTGATCCGATCGGCCGAAAAACTTCGCGAACTCGGTTCAAAAGCCAGCAAGGAATTACCGCAGAAATATCTGGACGAGTAGTCCGGTACATGATGGTTCACCTGCGTGCCGATTTGTTCGGTCGTGGCTGTCAATGACTACTAATGACTTCAACATCAGGTAATCATGCAGATATTCATCCCCGTTATTTTAATACTCGCTCGTTTTTGATTTCGTGTAGTCAGGATATTTAACGGCCCGCTTTAGGCGCGGACTGGGGCGGAAACTGATTTCGGCGGATTTAATCAGACGGAAACCGTCCGTCCGGGGTTCGTCCGAGGCCTCGCTTTTCAGGTTCAGGCTAAATGTTCCCAGTTCGCCCAACTCTACGGTGCGGTTGTCGAGTAGCAATTCAGGTATCAGATCAATCAATCCCACCAAGGTGGCCACAACGTCTCCGCGCGTCAGCGATGATCGGAGGGCAAGTGCGTCAGCCAGTTCGTCCAGGGTTGCTTTGGTCCGGTCGCAGGCCCGAGCGTAATATTTGTACTGTCCCCCGCCTTTTACTCCCGGCGTTGCTTGCTTAATAAGTCGGTACTTTACGGTCATTTTCTTTTGTTTATATAAACGTTTAATACTTGTCGATTACAAATTTAATACGTATTAAAAAATAAATTGACAGGTATTAAAAGAAATTTTAACAGGTATCAAAAATAATTTTGATACCTGTTAAAAACTTACAATGACAAAAGAAAAATATCAATCGCACCCTGTCTTTTTGGCCTGATGCCGTTATCATTTCTTTCTGAAGTCCGCTTATTTATTTAGAAACTCCACCAGCGGCCCGATAAACCGGTCAAAGGCTTCGATATGGGGAAGGTGCCCAATATCATCCAACTCTACCAGGCGGGCATTGGGAATTTGCTGTTGGGTGCGCTTTCCCAGTTCCGGATAGTTGCCCATGGTCGCTCTCACTTCGTCGCTAACCAGTGGTTTTCCCAGTGCCGTGCGGTCGCGTTGGCCAATTATTAGCAGGGTGGGGGCTTCAATGTGCTTAAACTCATAGCAAACCGGCTGCGTAAAAATCATGTCGTAGGTTAGGGCGGCATTCCAGGCAATGCGGGGGTAATCAATGTTCAGCGTCCAGCCGGCCAGCAGGTTCACCCACTCGTCGTATTCGGGTCTCCAGTTGTTGTCGTAGTAACTCTCCAACTGGTATTTTTTGATGCCTTCGTAGTCTTTTTTCAATTCATTGGCATACCACCATTCCACTGGTTTGTAGGGGACTTTTAGTTTCCAGTCTTCCAGCCCGATAGGATTGGCCAAAATCAATTTTTCGGTTTGTTCCGGGTACATTAAGGCAAAGCGGGTGGCCAGCATGCCGCCCATGGAATGTCCCAACACACTAATCTTTTCAATTTGAAGGGTATCGAGCAGAGTTTTGGTATTAGTCGCAAGTTGTTGAAAGGTGTATTGATAATACTCTGGTTTCGACGACTTGCCAAAGCCAATCTGGTCGGGAATAATCACGCGAAAGCCCTGTTCTCCGGCCAAGACGTTGGCGGTTTCACGCCAGTAGGCACCGTTAAAGTTTTTGCCATGGAGCAGCAGAATGCTCTGGCCGTTGGGTTTAGCGGGTCTCACATCCATATAGGCCATTTGGTAGCTTTCGTTTTGGCTGGCAATGGTGATGTAGTTTACGTAGAAAGGGTAATCGTAATTTTCGAGGTTGACGCCTAAGGCTTTTATGCCGGTTTGCTGGGCCGAAGCACTGATTCCGGCTATTAGCGCAATGATCAGCAATAAAAATTTATGGTATTTCATGATTTTCCTGTTTAATGATGCATGTAGTTTAAAACAGGAAGCTCGGTGGATGGTTTAATTTTCAGTAGACTGTTGATTCAAAATGTATTGATGAATTGGCTTTTGGGTTTTTATTTCGTCTGGAAATCAGTGATGGTTTAGGCTGCTTAACTGATCAGCTCGGTAATGACTTTTACTTCGGGAATTTGCCACACCGGATCATGACTAACACAAATCACTGTTTTTTTTGTGTGGACAACAAAGTCGATGAAGCGCTGCTTTTGCTTTTCGTTCATTGCCGAGGTGGGTTCGTCAAGCAACAGCACGGGCCGGTCGAGCAGTTGCACCAAAATCCAGCCCAGGCGTTGCCGTTGGCCACCCGAAATGAGGTTGGTGTTTCTTCGCATCAGTTCTTCCGGTAAATCGAATTCCTTTAGTTTTTCCGATAATTTTTCGTTGGTGTATTTCAAATGTTTGTTGCTTGGCAGCTGAAAGATTTCCTGGAATACGTCCTGAACTTTTCCGTTGGGAAAATCAACGTCTTTACTCAAATAAGCGATGTGACTTCGGATTTTTTGAATGTTCTCAACGGCTACTTCTTTTTTTCCGAAAAGTATTTTGCCCGAGTCCGGATCGGTTGATCCCAGGATTAAACGGAGCAAGCTTGTTTTTCCGCTACCTGAAGGGGCGGCCAGCAATACTTTATCCCCTTTGTTGATACGAAGGTTAAAGCTTTTCAGCAGCTGTTTATTGCCCAGTTTAAGGGAGACATCTTTAAATCGAATCATTGACGGAATCAGAAAGAGTACGACAAAAAAGCCGGAACATGATGTCCGGCTTTATATATTTTATGTTGCAGCATGACCGTTCCCCAATTCATTTGTATTTAAAAAACGGTTTGTCATCTGCTTGGTGTTGATTACACGTACTTAACTTGCTTTTAACCGATGCGAACTGCTTGGGTCAAGCTTTTGCATGGCATAGTCCCTGGATATCACCAATTCTCTAATATCATTTGATGGACTGTCAAACATGGCATCGATCATGATGCTTTCACAAATTGAGCGGAGACCACGGGCTCCGAGCTTGAATTCAACAGCCTTGTCTACAATGAATTCCAAGGCCTCTTCTTCAAAAGACAGTTCAATGTCGTCGAGCTTAAACAGCTTGACGTATTGTTTGATGATTGAATTTCGGGGTTCGGTTAAAATATTGCGTAATGCCTGACGGTCAAGCGGCTCCAGGTACGCCAGAACCGGCAACCGACCAATAATTTCAGGAATCAGTCCGAAGCTTTTCAAATCCTGCGGCGAAATGTACTGCAACATGTTTTCCCGATCCAGGTTATCAACCAGTTTTTGTGCTCCAAAACCAACGACAGCCGTATTCAGACGTTTGGATATTTTCTTTTCGATACCATCGAAAGCGCCACCGCACACAAAAAGGATGTTCTTGGTGTTAACCGGAATCATTTTTTGTTCCGGGTGTTTACGTCCTCCTTGGGGTGGCACGTTCACAACAGCTCCTTCAAGCAGTTTCAGCAGGCCTTGCTGAACGCCTTCACCCGAAACATCACGTGTAATGGATGGGTTGTCGCCTTTGCGGGCAATTTTATCCAGCTCATCAATAAAGACAATGCCGCGCTCTGCTGCTTCCACATTGTAGTCGGCAGATTGTAGCAGTCGGGTCAGCAGGCTTTCAATATCTTCACCTACGTAACCTGCTTCAGTCAGAACCGTGGCATCAACAATGGTGAACGGAACATGAAGCATTTTAGCAATCGTTCGTGCCAGCAAGGTTTTTCCGGTACCGGTTTGTCCAACCAAAATGATGTTGGATTTTTCGATTTCCGTTTCGTCGCTGGTCACTTTTTGGGTTAATCGTTTGTAGTGGTTGTATACTGCCACCGATAAAATCCGCTTGGCTTGATCTTGTCCGATAACATATTGATCGAGAAAATCTTTGATTTCTTTCGGTTTCAATAGTTTCAACCCTTTCAGGTCAAATTCGGTATCTCTTTTTAATTCTTCCTCAACAATGGCATAAGCTTGCTCAATGCAGTGGTCACAAATATGACCATCCATTCCTGCAATCAACAAGTTCGTGTCTTTTTTCTCTTTTCCGCAAAAAGAACATTTATCCATGATCTACTCCTCTGTCTCTAATGCTTATTTACTCTTGATTAAAATATCATCGATCATACCATATTTTTTGGCTTCTTCCGAGGTCATCCAGTAATCTCTGTCTGAGTCTTTTTCGACTTTTTCATAGCTGTTTTCTGAATGCTTGGCGATAATATCGTACAATTCTTTTTTCAGCTTAATAATTTCGCGTGCGGTAATCTCAATGTCTGAAGCCTGGCCTTGCGTTCCGCCCATCGGTTGGTGAATCATGATGCGCGAGTGTTTCAGGGCAGAGCGTTTGCCTTTGGTGCCGGCAGTCAGCAATACGGCTCCCATCGACGCAGCCATTCCAGTACAAATGGTGGCAATGTCGGGCGAAATGTATTGCATGGTATCGTAAATTCCTAATCCGGCATGAACCGATCCGCCCGGACTGTTGAAATAGATTTGAATGTCTTTACTGGGGTCGGTCGATTCCAGAAACAGTAATTGTGCCTGGATGATGTTGGCGATGTAATCGTCGATCGGCGTCCCTAAAAAGATAATCCGGTCCATCATCAAACGCGAAAAAACGTCCATTGAAGCCACGTTTAACTGTCTTTCTTCGATAATATAAGGGGTCAGGCTGTTGGTAAACAAGGAATCAAAACGATGCATGTTCATACTGCTAATTCCCATGTGCCCCTGGGCGTATTTATTAAATTCTGTTTTATCACTCATTTCTCTAAATTCTGGTTAAAAAAAAACTTTGTAAACTCTGGACTTCTATGGCTTTTCAACTGAATAAACAGTTTTAGAGCTGAATCCAAGGGTTACAAAGTTATAAAATTATGCTATTAGCCTAAGCTACAGCCGGATTATTTTTCAAGTAATTCGTTAAATTCATCCTGGCTGATTGGTTTCTCCTCCAGATTGACATTTTCTTTGATTACATCCATGATTTTGTCTTCCTGAACTTTGGTGGTTATGCGGCGTCTTTCGTCTTCATTTTGAAGGATTTGGTCGGCATAAGCGCTCAGTTGTTCGTCAGGCATGTTAGCCATTCCATACTGGCGGAACTGCATGGCGGCAACTTCCTTGGCCATGGCTTTTACATCTTCCTGCTTAATTTCAATCTCATTGTCTTTGGCAATGCGGTCTTTAATTAACTGCCAGCGCAAGTCTTTCATGAAATTGTCAAAATCTTCATCAATCTGCTCGTCAGTCAGCTCATTGTTGGTGGCTTTCAGCCAGCGCTTCAGGAATTCCTCGGGCAGTTCCATTTCGATTTTTTCAACCAGAATATCACGGCTGTC
>JAGXIR010000105.1 GCA_024635605.1 Sunxiuqinia sp. | reverse complement strand
CACTAAATGGTTTGTCAACCGAATTATTCCGAAGAAAACCTCGTATGGTAACCGTATCCACTTTGAGGAATCCGGTATCCAGAAATTTTGAGGTGTCGGCAGTTGCGTAGGCCGGAAGACGCTTTTCACACTTAAAATAGGTCTGTTCTTTTTGCCCGTCAATTTTCACCTTGCATAAGTCTTTCTCAGTAAGATTCAGTCTGAGGTCAATGGTTTTTCCCTGATTCTCTAAAACAATTTCACACGATGAACCATCACACTCCAGCGATTTATAAGTATAGAATTCACCGTCGAAAATGGCCGTTTCTTCAAAAAAACCAAGTCGCCATTTGTTGCTGTTTGTCTCAGCCCAGTTTCCCAAGATCTTGTAAATGTCGGGATTTCTGGCCAGCGGAATGTACCCAGCATTCTTCAAATTACTTGCTACAAGCAGGTTTTTATCTGAATAGTTAAGCACATAAATGAATTTGTGTATTTCATCGTTCTTAACAAGTATCCGGTATTGTTTATCAAGATAAAGGCCGATGGAAAGTACATCCCAGTCTTGGTCATTAAAAAAAAGCTTGTTGTTACCATGCATTTGAAAAGTAACGATTCCGTCGCCGGCATTCCATTTCTTAAACAGCGGTGCCGGCATGTCGGAAAAAGCAACCGGCTCGGTATCGACCGGATAATCGAGCAGCGAACAGCTTTTTGCTTCTGTCCAGCCTGAGAACGTTAGCTGCGCCGTTTTGCCGTCAAAACCTTCAATATTCAGGCTTATCGGATTTCCTTCTTCGGGTTTCAGCGTAATCTGGTAGCTGTTATCAGTCTTTTCAACCTCAGTCACCTGGTAAATCTGATAGAAAAACTCAACATAGCTTTCTCCAACTCGAGCGCCATCCCAATCTCCCTTATTTTGTACCTCAAAATGCCAAAACCCCTGCAATTCTTGAGGGATTTGTGTTTTGTTTTGAGCAATTGCTGATCCACACAATAATAAAATAAACGTAAAAATGAGGGCAAATTTTTGTTCTTTCATTGGTTTGAATTATTAGTTTAGGTATTTGTGATTTTACTCCCTTATTGAATCTTAATGATTGGATGAACGGAAACATTTTGGCAATTTATCCACGTTCAGATAAATTGCTATTAAATGTAAAAATAAAATTTAAATGATTCACATAAAAAAAGGCGAAACTATTCGAACCGGATGGTCTTCTCGGGCGAAATGCGGCTGACAAAATAGGAAGGACCAAGCAGCATAAAGGTGGTGGCCACCAGCGCCCCAATATTTAAAAGAACCAGGTGCAAAATAGAAATATTCACCGGAACCGTATCGACATAATAGGACGTGGGATCGAGGTGAATAATTTCGAAATAATGCTGTGCCAACCCCAGCGCCAGCCCCAGTAAATTGCCCCACAGCAAACCCTGCCCGATCAAAAAAACCGACAAATACAGGAAAACCTTGCGCACATTGACATTGGCGGCACCCAGCGACTTGAGCACGCCAATCATTTGGGTGCGCTCCAAAATAATGACCAGCAAACCCGAAACCATGTTAAAACCGGCTACCATAACCATCAGCAGAAGAATAATCCAAACATTCATATCGAGCAGGTTGAGCCAGTCGAAAATATGCGGGAACTTGCGCTTGATGTTGATCACCCGCAGGAGCGACTCATCATCAGCCAGGTTTGCCAAAAGTAGGTCGCGCACCTGATATTCCATCTCGTCCACCTCATTCAAATCGTTGATAAAAATTTCGAATCCGCTGATTTCATCTTCCTCCCATGAATTAAGGCTTTGCAGGTGCCGGATGTCAATCAGCATAAACATCTGGTCAAACTCTTCGAGTCCGGTACGGTAAATTCCGGCTACCTCAAACTGCCGGATGCGGGGCGTGCGCTCGTTCTCATTGAGAAAATACATGCGAAACGAGTCGCCAAGGGTAAGCTTCAGCAGGTTCGACACCTGTTCCGAAATCCACACCTGGTTGGTTCGCAACGAATCGAGCGGAATCTGTTGCCCGGCTACTTTGTTTTTTTCGAAGAAAGTCCAGTCAAAATCACTGGCAACGCCTTTCAGTACCATCCCCTGAATGGCTTCTTCGGTTCGAATCATGCCGGGTTTGGTAATAAACTGCTGCACATGTTTCACCTGCGGCATGGCTTTCAGCTCATTCAAAAAAGGCTGCCGATTGTTGATCAATTCGGTTTGATAGGAAAAGTTGCTGTCGTAATTCACCACCTGCAGATGGGCCGCGAAGCCATTCACCTTGTCTTCAATCTCGCGCTGAAAGCCAGTCACAATCGCCACAGCCAAAATCATCACCATCATGCCCAGGCTGATGCCGGCCACTGCCAGCCGAACAATGCGTCGCGACATTTTTTGGTCCTGATCTTTCGACGAAAACAACCTTCGTGCTATAAATAACTCTGTGTTCATGATTTGAATTGATGACAATCCCCAAAATTAAAAAGAAGTGTTAAGCTTGCAACCTCCCGCAACACTATTATTTATTTTCACGCACTGGATTGAGTCTTAAGCTTCCGTTCGGTTTATAAAAGGCAGGATGAGTAAAGAAATCAGTCCAAGCAAAATCATCATACCCATCATGGACGTGTGGGCCAGCAGAGCGAATACCATGCCGTCAGACTTATCGATACCATAAACCATCAGGGCCTGAACCACCATGAAATGCCACGCGCCAATACCCCCCTGTACCGGCGCCACCATGCCATAGCTTCCCAACACAAAAGCCGTTAAGCCAACAATAGGCGACAGCTGCGAAGTGAAGTCGAACGAAAAGAAGATCACATAAAGCATGAGGTAATACATCAGCCAGATAAAGACCGAATGAAAAATAAAGGCCCACTTGTTTCTCATGTGAACCAGGGTTTTTAGCCCGGCTGAAAAGTTTTTGAGTACACTACGAAGCTTTCCAAGTGCGCCAGTCCGCATGATCCGCTTCCAGAAGAAAGCCAACAACGCAATGATCAGGATAAAAAATAAAATGGACCAGGGTGAATGGGTGACCTTATCGAGTTGTTCCTCGACTTCGGGGTTGTTATCCAGAAACTGGATCACCTGCCCAAACTGCCCCACAATAACCAGCAAGGTCAATAAAAGCAGCATGATCACATCAACAATCCGCTCAACAACTACGGTTCCGATCAACTGGGTGAATGACATTTTTTCGTATCGTGCCAACACCCCGCAACGCGAAAGTTCACCCATCCGCGGAAAAACCAGGTTCATCAGGTAACCCACCATCACCGCCAAAAACGTATTGAGCGTACGCGGCGTTTTGCCCAGTGGCTCAATCATCAAATTCCAGCGCATGGTGCGGCTGATGTGGCTGAGCAATCCCAAAAACAGCGACAGCAAAACCCACCAGTAATTGACATCGTTTTTTAAGATTGACTTCAACCGGTCAACATCCTGATCCTTGTAAACCAACCAAAACAAAAGGATACCTAAAGCTAAAAAGGCAAAAAATTTAAGGGTCTTAAAGATTTTTGGGTTCAAAGCAAACTTGTTAATTACTGAAATTACACTATTTTTAAGATCGAATTTAGCGGCACTTCATATTTTTACTAAGTACTTTATTACATTTGCACGCCTTTAAAAAGGCAAAATTCACAGACAAAAATAGATATTTGTTTGAATTCACCTCGTTTTTTAACAACATATCTCACATTCAAAACAGAGAGAACAATACTCATGATCAATGTCAGAGCAAAAAAGAACCTGGGACAACATTTCTTAAATGACAAGAATATTGCCCTTAAAATTGTTGAAAGCCTGCAAGCTGACAACATCAAACACGTGCTGGAAGTTGGTCCCGGAATGGGTGTTCTCACTCAGTTTTTAATGCAGCGGAAAGCCTTTCAAACCACGGTGGTTGAAATTGACCGCGAATCGGTAAAATACCTTCAGGAGCACTTTCCGGAACTGGACGACCGGATTATTTCAAGGGATTTTCTGAAGATGGATTTGAGTGCTTATTTCAATGAACCTTTTGCCATTATCGGCAATTTCCCTTATAATATTTCATCGCAAATTTTCTTTAAAGTGCTCGAATACCGCGACCAGATTCCGGAGGTTGTGGGCATGATTCAGAAGGAAGTAGCCGAACGCATTTCCACCGGACCGGGAAGCAAAACCTACGGAATTCTGAGTGTTTTCCTTCAGGCTTTTTACGATATCGACTATTTATTTACCGTTCACGAAAATGTTTTCATCCCTCCTCCCAAAGTCAAATCCGGGGTTATCCGCTTGCGCCGCAACCAAACCAAAGCGCTGGACTGCAATGAGAAGCTTTTCTTCCAGCTGGTGAAAGCCGGCTTCGGTCAACGGCGCAAAATGCTCCGCAGTTCAGTTAAATCCTTCATTCGGGATGAAGAATTGAAGCAAGACCCCATTTTTTCTAAACGTCCCGAGCAGTTAAGTGTTAATGAATTTGAACGTTTAACCCGGCTGATTGAAGGTCAGTCATAAAACCAGAACCATGCAATTCGAACTGAACAGAGAATTTATCGACGAGCTAAGGGTTCTTGTCGAAAGCCAATCGGCGGAAGCCATTTTGGATAAGCTTGAAGGACTCCACCCAACCGACATTGCCGAGCTCATGGATGAGCTGAACATGGACGAGGCCAAATACCTTTACCTGTTGCTCGACCCGGAAAAGGCATCGGATGTCATGGTTGAAATTCCCGAAAACGAACGCCGGCGATTCCTGAAAGTCCTCCCACCCGAGCTGATTGCCCGCCAGTTTATCGAATACATGGACTCGGATGATGCTGCTGACGTGGTTGGCGACCTGGAAGACGACATGAAGGAAGCCGTACTTCAGGAGATGAAAGACAAAGAGCAAGCCGGCGATATTGCCGACCTGCTGGAATACGACGAAGACTCGGCCGGGGGATTGATGGCTAAAGAATTGATTAAGGTCAACGAAAACTGGACCGTTCAAACCTCGCTCAAAGAAATATCGGTCCAGGCCGAGCACATCGATGAAATTTATTACGTGTATGTGGTTGATGACGGCGGCTTTTTAAAAGGCATCCTTTCACTGACCAAATTGATTTTGAACCCCACCAATTCCAAAATCAAAACCCTGCTTGAAGACGATCTTCACTATGTAAAAACTGATGCTACCCAAGAGGAAGTCGCCCAATTGATGGAACGTTTCGACTTGGTGGCCATTCCGGTTGTCGACCATATCGGACGACTGAAAGGCCGCATTACCATTGACGACGTGGTGGATGTGATTCGGGAAGAAGCCGAGAAAGATTACCAGATGGTGTCGGGTATTACCGGCGATGTGGAGTCGGGCGACCGCGTGTGGAGCTTAACCCGCGCCCGCCTGCCTTGGCTGCTGATCGGACTGCTTGGTGGTATTTTGGGTGCCCGCGTGCTGGGCGCCAACGAATCGGCACTGGCGCAAATACAGGGTATTGCCTTTTTTATTCCGCTGATTGCCGCGATGGCCGGTAATGTGGGCGTGCAGTCGTCATCCATCGTGGTGCAAACCATTGCCAGCGGCGCCCGTGATTTCGACTCCATTGGCAAAAAACTAGCGAAGGAACTGGCCGTTGGCCTAATCACGGCACTGGTTTTTTCCACCCTCATCTTTGTGTATAACTTCTTCTTTACCGAAAGCCTTAAATTAACCTGGGCAGTTAGCATTTCGCTGTTTATTGTCATTGTTTTCGCCTCCCTCTTCGGAACCACGATCCCACTGGTATTAAACAGGCTGAAAATTGACCCGGCACTGGCCACCGGCCCTTTTATCACAACCACCAACGATATCCTCGGATTGATTATGTACATGATGGTTGCTAAAGCATTTTTCAATATCATATAAAATGACCCTTTCCAGAATTATTATAGGACGCGAAGACTTGGCCGATTTTCCACATTTACACTTGGAAGACGTTGAAGTGAAGACGGATTCAGGAGCTTACACCTCCAGTTTTCACTGTCACAATATCGAGATAATTCAGCTTGACGGACAACAGAAACTTAAATGTTTGTTTCTTGATCCGCTGCACAATAAATATCATGACAAAGAATTTATTTTTGATACCTTTTCGCTGAAAAAGGTTAGAAGCTCCAATGGCCAGCTTGAAGAGCGCTTCAGCATTTCAACAGAAATCAAACTATTTGGGCAGATTTTTCCCATTGAGCTCACCCTAACCGAACGCGGAGCTATGAAGTTCCCGGTTTTACTGGGCCGGAAATTTCTCTCCAAACGCTTTGTCGTTGACAGTTCATTGCGTAATTTATCGCACAAAGGAAAAATAAAAATCATAACTTTTTAAAAAATTGAATTGAATGAAAATTGTTGTTTTATCACGAAACCCGAACCTATATTCCACCAAGCGCTTAATTGAATCAGGAAAACAGCGCGGACATGAGATGCTGATTGTCGATCATTCGAAATGCGACCTGGTAATTGAAAAGAAAAAGCCGGCGGTCTATTACAGAGGTCAAAAACTGGAAGATGTTGATGCCGTGATTCCGCGAATCGGGGCCTCGGTCACCTTTTACGGAACAGCGGTGGTACGCCAGTTCGAAATGATGAAAGTATTTACTGCCATCGAATCGCAGGCGCTGGTTCGCTCGCGCGACAAGCTGCGCAGCCTCCAGATCTTGAGCCGAGCCGGACTGGGCTTGCCCAAAACGGTTTTCACCAACTATTCGCGCAATGTGAAAGAAATCATCCAAATTGTAGGAGGAACGCCAGTGGTTATCAAGGTACTGGAGGGTACACAAGGCCTGGGTGTCGTGCTGGCCGAAACCGACAATGCCGCCGAATCGGTCATTGAGGCTTTCAACGGACTCAAAGCCCGGGTGATCGTTCAGGAATACATCAAGGAATCGAAAGGAGCCGATGTGCGTGCCTTTGTGGTTGACGGCGTGGTGGTGGGCACCATGAAACGCCAGGGTAAAAAAGGCGAATTTCGCTCGAACCTGCACCGCGGAGGGACCGCCGAAATTATTGAACTATCGGAAGATGAAGAAAATGCAGCCTTGAAAGCTGCCCGTGTGATGGGATTGGGTGTAGCTGGTGTTGACATGTTGCAATCGAATCACGGCCCACTGATCCTGGAAGTCAATTCGTCTCCAGGACTGGAAGGTATTGAAAGTGCAACCGGAACCGACATTGCCCGGAGTATTATTCGCTATGTTGAACGTAATGTGTAAAATTCAACGATGAGAAAGCATCGCCCCATGACCATTTTGGGTACAGATATCCGTCCCGGAAAACAGACCATTTTAAACCTGGATATTGCCCGCCTGCACACCCGTGCAAAAGTTGAAGTGCCTGTTATTGTTGAGCGTTCGCGCGAAGATGGCCCCGTACTATTGCTCAACGCCGGGATTCACGGCAACGAAGTCAATGGGGTGGAGATCGTTCGCGAAATCATTTCAAAAAAGATAAACAAGCCCAAGCGCGGTACCGTGATCTGCATTCCGGTTTTAAATGTTTTCGGTTTTCTAAGCCAAAATCGTGATTTTCCAGATGGCAAAGATCTGAACCGGGTTTTCCCTGGCTCAAAAAATGGCTCGCTGGCCAGCATTTTTGCCTACCATTTGATGAACAATATTCTTCCACACGTTGACTACTGCATTGATTTTCACACGGGAGGAGCCAACCGCTTTAACAGTTCGCAAATCCGCATCAGCAGGGGCAAGCCCGAGTTACTGGAACTGGCCAAAGTATTCAATCCCCGGTTCATCGTTTATGCTCCCGACCGCGAGAAATCCTTTCGTCAGGCGGCAACACTTGCGGGCAAGCCGGTGCTGCTGTTTGAAGGTGGCAAATCGCTCGACTTCCACAAGCGGATTACCATCCGTGGCATCCGTGGCGTGATGCAGGTGATGAACCACCTCGGCATGCGCGATTTCTCCGAAGGGCTTGCCCATATGGAAATGCACGAGTCTGTGATTATTGAGCAGTCCATGTGGGTTCGTGCCCGTCATGGCGGCCTTTTCCGGTTTCATATCAAGGATGGAGCAAAAGTTGAAAAAGGTGAAATTATCGGCAGTATCTCCGATCCATACGGAAAATTTGAGCATAAAGTCAGGATGCCTTCGGATGGCCACGTCCTTGGATTGAACCATGCTCCCATTGTTTATCAAGGCGATGCGCTGCTCCACTTGGGAAGCACCCAAAAAGGATAAGCGGGGACTGAAAACTGGATGTTTGATGCTGGATGCTGGATGCTCGATTTTCGGCTCTGTACCCCTTAACTTGCGAACTTGAAACTTATCGGTAACCGGTATCGATGGTCGGTTGCTCTTCTGCTTGTGGTCGCACAACTCGAAACTTGAAACTCGAAACCCAAGACTTATCGTTTATCGGTTGCTCCTCCGCCAGTGGTTGGATATTGAAATTTGGAATTTGGAACTTGGAACTTGGAATTTGGAACTTCTCCCCTACACCGTATTCATGGCCTCCACCGGATCGAGCCGGGCAGCCGAGAGGGCTGGCAAAAATCCGGATAAAACACCGATCACCCCTGAAATTATCAAGCCCAACAGGACATTCTCCACATTCATCGCAATGGTCATATCCGATACATAGCTAAAAATACCGGTTCCCAGAAAGATCAAAAATAAGCCAACGGCGCCACCGGCCAGCGAAAGAATGACTGATTCGAAAATAAACTGCAAGAGGATAAAATATTTTTTGGCGCCCAGAGCCTTTTGTATGCCAATAATGCGGGTGCGCTCTTTCACCGAAACAAACATGATGTTGGCAATTCCAAAACCGCCAACCACAATACTGAATCCACCAATCACCCAGCCCGCCAGATTAAAAACTACAAAAAAAGCATCAAATCGGTTGCTGATCGCGCTAACTTCGTTGATGGCGAAATCATTCTCCTCCATCGGTCGCAACCGGCGCAGCGATCGCATAATGCCTTCCAGCTCGGCCGCAAACGCCTCCTTTCCAACACCCGGATTCGACTTTACATTAATGGTTTGCCCGCGATCACGATTCTTAAAATCAACCATATTGGCCGCATAAATCACCGGAATATGAATCCGTTTATCCATGCTGGTACCAAACATGTCAGTCCCTTTTTTCTCATAGGTTCCAATCACCAGTAAGCGATGGCCCCCCGCTTTTATTTCCTTTCCGACCGGGTTGATGCCACCAAACAGGCGGTCGACCAACTCACTACCTACGATGGCCATAGCAGCGCCCGAATGGCTTTCTGATTCGGTAAAATACCGACCCCTGTTGATGTTCAAGCTCCAGGTATCAATTAAATCATGCGTGGTTGCCAACACCTCGGTATTTTCGGCACTGCTGTTCTCAAACTGTACCGTTGTATTAAACCCGAAAAAGAAAACGGCACTTGCCGTATGCTGCGACCTTCTGACCAGCTCATCAGCTTCATCCATTCCCGGAACCGGCCGGTTCAGATACTTCCACCAAGGGTATTCGGTTTCGCCCTCAGGCGGTGTCCACGGCCATTTCTGAATGTAAACCATGTTGTCTCCAAGTGTATTCAGGCTGCTGCGAATGTAATTTTCCAGCGAATCGATCACCGTAAACACGGAAATAATGGCAAAAATACCAATGGTTATGCCCAGCAACGACAAAAAAGTGCGCAGCTTGTTGGCCCACAGCGAATCGCTGGCAAAAGAAAAGCTTTCAAGTATCAGTCGAAGTAGAAGCATCAGTTTTTGTTTCGATCAATAAAGATAGGATTATTCCAACCAACTCACGGCTTGCAGTACTCAAAAAAAATTCAAGCTGTTGATTAAAATGATTTCTGAGATTCAATTTCCGCATCAAAACTTGTTGTACCTTTTTCGGCAATAAAATGCTGAATTCGCTTCCTTTTGCGAAAGGAAAATCAGTCGATTTTATTATCTTTGTCCATCAATTTCAAAAGACTATAAATGAAGGATTTAAAAAAGATTAAATCAGCACTTATCTCGGTTTATCATAAAGACAAGCTGGATGCTATTGTAAAAAAACTGGATCAATTAGGTGTTCAAATATATTCAACCGGAGGAACTCAATCCTTTATCGAAGGTTTAGGAACCACGGTAACAGCCGTAGAAAGTTTAACAAGCTACCCCTCAATCCTGGGAGGCCGCGTCAAAACGCTTCACCCAAAAGTATTTGGTGGAATCCTCAATCGCCGCGACCATGAAGGTGATCAAAAGCAATTGCTTGATTATGAGATCCCGGAGATTGATTTGGTTATCGTTGACTTATACCCTTTTGAAGAAACCGTTGCCTCAGGAGCATCAGAAGAAGACATCATTGAAAAAATAGATATCGGCGGCATTGCACTGATCCGTGCAGCGGCTAAAAATTTTAAAGACGTCATTATCGTTTCATCGCGCAATCAGTATGAAGACTTCATTCAGTTGCTGGATCAAAAGAACGGCGAAAGCTCGATTGACGACCGCAAAGCATTCGCCCGCAAAGCATTCGCCACTTCATCGCACTACGACTCGGCTATTTTCAATTATTTTAACGAAGGAATAACAGAAACCAACCGTGTAAGCCTGAACGATGGACAGGTCCTTCGTTATGGCGAAAACTCACACCAGTCGGCAACCTTTTACAAATTCAACAATGCCGAAAGTAAAGTGACTTTAGCCAATGCCGAAGTGTTACAAGGCAAAGCACTTTCGTACAATAACATGTTAGATGCCGACGCGGCCTGGAAATCGGCCAGCGATGCCTACCATGCAGTTACGCATCTGGAAAACAAAGTGGCTGTTTCGGTCATCAAGCACCTCAACCCGTGCGGACTGGCAGTAACCGGCAACATTCTGCAATCGCTGGATTTGGCCTGGGCGGGCGACCCGATCAGCGCATTCGGTTCAATCATCTGCTTTACCGACACCGTAACGGCCGATGTGGCCAACTGGTT
>JAGXIR010000104.1 GCA_024635605.1 Sunxiuqinia sp. | reverse complement strand
GATAATATTCACAGCACCGCCATCCTCTCCCACTTTCATGATTCCAAGCCACAAAACCATCACACCAATCAACGCAATAATCAGCTCGACACTGGCTGTAGCCATTGAAAAGGAAGCATCGACCATGTCTTTAAAAACGTGCAGGTCAACTTCAGTGAAAATGATGCCCAGCGCATCAGCAAAAAAATCACGAAAAAGATAACCAACCACTCGAATAAGGGCAACAACAAAAGCAACCAGAAAGAACCCGATCCATATGTAATTTAATACCATACCAATAAGCTAATTCAAAGCCCGGGAGCCGAACCTTCGATCTCAAAATTAAAACCGAAACTACAAAAAAAGCGGGACAAATACAGCATGCTCGTTCAAGACAATCGGCGCTGCTGTTAAGCCAAAAGAACGGACTCGATTCAAATCTTTACGGAACTCATTTAAATCCGGATCGGCAGAGCTTGACTATTAACACAATTGTAAAAAATGCAATCCTCCGCTGGCGTGTTCATGGGTTACTTCAAACAGGGTAACGAATGGAAGGTGTCAATGCTTATCAAAGCCCCTTGCAACTTCATGAAAACGAAATTCGTAAGATGACCAACAACCAAGCTCAACACACCATCGGTCTTCAATTTCAAACCAAGTAAAAAAGTTCGGTATCATGGAGAATAAATCATGTTTTGTTATTGGTCTTTTGCTGCTTGCGTTTTCAGTCGAGGTTAACGCACAGCCAGGCTTCAGGGTTGAGGCCAATATTGGTCCAACCATTGGAGATTCCAGAGAATTGTTCTCTTATACGCTCCAAGGAAATTTATACTATTTGTGGCAGGTTTCCATGGATATTGATGTTGGTTTAACATCGGGGGCCATCGTATTTTTAGGAGATAATTCAAATACAGATGACATGTACGTCGGATTTAGCCCCGATGAGTATGAGCCCGCCCTCTATATACCCGTAGCAATTGGTGGCCGGGCCAATCTTTCAAAAAGTTTTGCCATTGGGTTGGATGCTGGCTATGCGTTTTACATCCATGTGTTTGACGATGGAGGCGGACTTTATCTTCGTCCGGTCGTCACTTACAAGCTGAACGAAAAGTTATCCCTGGTCGGCTCCTATGTGCATATTGGTGAAGATGGATATTCAGCTTCCGCCATAACTATTGGTCTCAATCTTGGCTTTTGAGCAACCCACTTGCTGTTTCTTTGCTTTAGCGTTTATACCTAATTTCCCCCATGAACGAAATGGGGATTTTGAATTGCTTTGGTTAGAAAAGATGGAGCTGCTGTTATGAAATGAGAATTACTGACCACTTTGTTGATGCTATGTGCCGGCGTAGTGGCCTTGGCGCAAACCCCGGATATGTACCCGCCTCCGGTACCTGAACCCATTGAACCTACCCTATTCAACATCATCCTTTACCTCGTTCTGCCTGTCTTAATGATCGTGTTTTATATCTATTATCGTCGAAAAAAACGGAAGGAAAACAAGAATCAAAATCCGGAAAAATAAAGTTTAGAACAGGCAAACATCGGGTCTTTCCGTCCGACAACCACCGGATCGGAATCTGCAAGCGTGTTGTGCCAAACCTCAATGGGTGTCGCGGTTTCCGAACCGCGATTCGGAAACTCCGCTCCAGCCGCTCCTGTGGGGCGTTGCCCCAAACCCCAAATACTTTTTTGTCTTAACACCAAAAAGTATTCAAAAAAAAGTCAAGGCTGACGATGCTTTGGCAGGAAAACTACGGATCAGTCATCCCCCGAAAACCAACTCCGATCCTGAATACAGGATCGTCAAACAGGGTTTTCTTAGCCAGTGCCTTCGCTGTTTCCTTCCCTTGTTTTCCAAAGCCAAATCCTCGCAGGCCGCCCGTACTCCGCCAAACAACGCGTCTTTCCGAACTCGTTTCGGAATCTGCAGGCGAGTTGTGCCAGGCTTTTACAGCAACCAAGTCTTCACTTTGAACTACACGCTAAACCCGTTCATGGGTTGACCCACCCCGGCCCTCCCTGATTTTCAGGGAGGGAAAGGCGCGACTATGTCGCGGCAGGGAGAGTCTACTTTCCGAACTTGTTTCGGAATCCCTCGGCGAGTTGTGCCAGATAATCGGATTGGTCTGCCTTTCTTTCTTCCTGCTTCGCCAGCTTTGTTACGATTGGGGTATCGGCTCTTGAAGCCAGTCGCCACGGTTGAAGATCCTTCGGGAGCAACCCGGACACAAGAATTTATTGTTGAAATGCCGGGCCGGGCAGTTGAAACACTCAGTGGAGCACTTGAAACACAAAACCGAGCTGTTGAAACACTCAGCCGAGCACTTGAAACGCTCAGCCGAGAGGTTCAAACAGTCAGCGGAGCACTTGAAACACTCGGCGGAGCACTTGAAACGCAATTCCGAGGCATTGAAATGCCACTTTTTTGCCCCGGCGAGTGATTCAGGCTGTTTTTTTGGTGTTCGGACTGCTTTTTTTTGCGTTCCAGACACTTTTTTCACCATTCGGAGTACTCGCCGCTGTGTTTTAAGAACGGGGACGACCATTCAATGGCCAATTCCCCCTTATCAAAGAACTTTTTTTGGCAATTCAATCGCGCCCGGATTCATAAGTACCCTCCGGCATGGGTTCCGCACGGCCGGTTTTTGCCTTCTCACGAATCTTTCATGTTTACGGGGCAGCTCATCAATATGACTTAATCAAATAAATCATTATCGACAAACAAGCCATACTAAAACGCAAGGAAGTTCAAAACCAACTTATGCTTTTCAACATGACTATGTTCAACTTAACACGACCTAAGCTCTGATAACGAACAGACTAGAAAAAGACAATCTCATACAATCAAGTCTCCGTGGCACTTCCAATAAGCCCACAAGCATAAAACAGAAAATAGATGATCTGTTTAATAGCAAAAACCATTATCTTGGGGACTGGAAAAAAAAGGGCCTTTGGGGTGCTTTGCCAAAAGCGAAATAACAACCATAGATGATGGACACTGGGTGCCTAACATACTGAAAGGATGCGATACTCGATATTAACACTATTAATTTTAACAACTTCCATTTCATTCTCTCAAGATTTTGTTGGATTATGGAAGGGGGAAATCCAAGATTCTGATTCAATCATTCACATTAAATTTAATGTGATGATGCAAAGAGATTCTTTAATTGGGGCAATGATGATTGAACCCAAATTTTGCTTGTTCACAGATAGTAGCTTCCAAAGCTCCCCAATTCATCTTAAATCATCAAAAGAAAAAATTTCTTTTACAGGGGCTTTAACTGACAACAAAAATGAATTAAGTGGTGATTTTCTGATGAATGAAAAATGGTATCCGGTAAATTTTTACAGAGGAGAACCAATTTATCGACCACAAGAACCTAAAAGGCCCTATCCATATTTTTCGGAAGATATAATATTTGAAAATAAGCAGGATAGTGTGGTTTTAGCAGGAACATTAACAATACCAGATTCTTTAGGCAAATATCCTGCGGTAATTTTAATTAGTGGAAGTTCACCAACAAACCGTGATTCAGAATCTTTTCATCATAAACCATTTCAAGTTATTGCAGATAATCTGACTAGAAATGGAATTGCAGTGCTACGATACGATGACCGCGGTGTGAATAAATCAACTGGTGATTTTTATGATTCAACAATATTAGATTTTGCTAAAGATATTTCAGCAGGGATTGATTATTTAAAATCAAGAGAGGAAATTAACGAAAATAGAATTGGACTTATCGGACATAGCGAAGGAGGCGTAGTTGCTTCAATTGTGGCTTCCCAAAACGCTGACTTAAGATACATCGTTTTACTTGCATCACCTGGCATCGAGTTAAAAAAAGCTTTTCTTTTACAGGGAGAATCAATGTATGACAATGGTGATATTCCTAAAGAAAAATACGAGATAAATAAAAAATTTCTTACCCTCTGCTACGAGTTAATAGAACAGGATATAGAATCTAAAATTGCTTCAGATTCGCTACTTGTTTTTAAACAGGCATATGATGAGTTTTATTCCAAATCAGGGATAGATAATTCCTTACACACTCATGAATTTATGTTTTATGAAATGCTGCAAATTAATTTGTCTCCACATAATCGTTTCAATATCAAGTGTAATCCTGCAGATTATTTAGAAAAAGTTAAATGTCCTGTATTATCTCTGAATGGCAACAAAGACATTCTTGTTCCTGCTAAAATTAACCAAGATGCCATTAAAGAAGCATTAATAAAATCGGGGAACAAGAATTTTGCGATTGTGGAATTAAAGGGGCTAAATCACAGTTTCCAAGAGTGTAAAACTTGCTCAATAATAGAGGGCAAAGATTTAGAACAAACATTTTCAACCGATGCCCTCAAAAAATTGACAGATTGGATATTATTAATAAATTAGAACCCAAAGTACGTTCGGTAGTCGAGTAGTCCGCCCCACTAGTAAGCGCCAGCAGCGGGCGGCTCTTCAATATGATTTAATCAAATAAATCATTATCGACAAACAAGCCTCATTAAAACGCAAGGAGGTTCAAAACCAATTTATGCTTTTCAGCATGACTATGTTTAACTTGATACGACCTAAACTCTCATAAAGAACAAACTAGAAAAAGACAATATCATATTGTCAAGTCTAATTAGCAATTCCAATAAGCCCATAAGCATAAAACCGAAAACAGATGATCTGTTTAATAGCAAAAACCATTATCTTGGGGACTGGAAAAAATAAAGGGCTTGGGGGGGCTTTGCGAAAAGAGAAATTACAACCATAGTTGATGTACAGTAGTTACCAACAAGCCGAATAAAAGGCAAAATTGACATGTGAAATGAAAAAAGAAATCTGGATTATATTAGTAGTACTTGTAATGATTTGCATATTCATTTTGCCTTTCCAACTTACGGATGATGAGCAAAAAACAATATCTGTAAGTACTGGACTGATAAGCGGTATTTCATCTCTCATCACTTTGGTCATAGCATTTCTATTATTTGACAAGTATGGACTAAAAAAAGATTTTGTAAAAACACAAACTGAGATTGTATTATCACAGTTGGAAGCAATCAGAACAACTAGATTTTTGATTCGAGCTAATGATAAAAAATTTCTACAATTTTATCCGACAAAAAATCGTCTTGATAGTTACGAGCGGTTCTATTCTGAAAAACTTATTTTCAATAAAAAATATTGGGAGTACACAAATCAAGTTTTTC
>JAGXIR010000103.1 GCA_024635605.1 Sunxiuqinia sp. | reverse complement strand
GATTTCGCAGGTTGTGATTGGCTCATCAGCCAACCCCGGCTTACGTGACTTTTGGATTGTCAGTGAGATTGTAAAAGGTCAAATGGTCCCCCCTGATGTTTCCCTGGACATCAACCCATCTTCGCGACAAAAAATTGAAGACCTGGGAAAAATGGGGGCTTTAAATGAATTGATTAAAGCGGGTGCCCGCTATCACCAAACCGGGTGTATGGGATGCATTGGCATGGGACAAGCGCCGGCTTCCAACACCATCAGCCTGCGCACCATGCCCCGCAACTTTCCGGGCCGGTCGGGAACAGCCGATGACCAGGTTTACCTGTGCAGCCCCGAAACAGCTGCCGTATCGGCCCTGCACGGCAAAATAACTGACCCGCAGGACTATGGAAAGAAAGCCGCCTACCCCAAATACATTGAGCCCGAACAAGCATCAGTCAATAAAATGATGTTAATTGCGCCCAACGAAAGCGGCCGGGATGTTGAGCTGAAAAAAGGGCCCAACATCACCTCCTTACCGGATTTCACTCCAATTGAAAATGCCTTCGAAGCCCCCATTATTTTAAAAATGGGCGACAACATTTCAACCGATGAAATCTTGAAAGCAGGAGCCGAAGTACTTCCACTACGAAGTAATATTGAGGCGATTAGTAAATTCGCCTACGAAGCGCTCCACCCCTCGTTTTATCAAGCTGCAATGAAGGCCCGCGATGCCTTGGGTGGCCATCTGGTAGTTGCCGGCGAAAATTATGCCCAAGGCTCCAGCCGCGAACATGCGGCTATTGCTCCCCGCTACCTGGGACAAAAAGCAGTGATTGCCAAAAGTTACGCACGTATTGCCTTTCAAAACCTGGTCAACTTCGGCATTATCCCTTTTGTTTTTGAAAATCCTGATAACCTGAACAATTTGGAAACAAACAACATTTTGGTATTTAACGATGTCTTTTTGGCTGTAGAGCATGGAAAAACCATTACCGCCTACAACAAGGCCACACAACAGGGCATTAAACTGGTCTGCCCCTTAAGCAAACGACAACGCAAAATTCTTTTGGCTGGCGGACTTATCAATTATTTAAAAAACAGCAAATGAAACTAAAAATAGAAGGAATTGAAGCTGCCATTTTTGACATGGATGGCGTAATTACCCAAACAGCCCGGCAGCACGAAAAAGCATGGAAACAGTTATTCGATGTGTATTTGAACACACGAAAGGATGAATTTAGCCCGTTTAATCACAACGATTACCTGACCTATGTGGACGGCAAACCTCGCTATGATGGTGTGGCCAGCTTCTTAAAATCAAGGGGAATTGAACTTCCGCACGGCGATCAATCAGATTCGCCGGATAAAGAAACCGTCTGCGGATTAGGCAATAAAAAAAATGCTCATTTTTTAAAAATCATTGAAACAGAAGGCGCTGAAGTCTATCCGGACACCATCACTCAAATAGAGAAATGGAAGGCCAACGGGCTGAAAATTGGTGTTATTTCCTCCAGCAAAAACGCCCGGTTAATTCTCGAAAAAGCAGGCGTTTTACACTTATTTGACACCCGTGTGGATGGACAGGTTTCAGCAGAACTGGGACTAAAAGGAAAACCGGAGCCGGATATTTTTACTGAAGCAGCCAACAGGCTCAATACCTCCGCAAATAAAACCATCATTTTTGAGGACGCGGAATCAGGTGTAAAAGCCGGACAGTCCGGCGGTTTTCGTTTTGTGGTTGGTATCAGGCGAAGTGGCGGCAAAGCAGGCATGCTGCGCCATGGCGCCCATTGGGTTATCCGCAATTTCGACGAAATAAGCATCAGCGACAACAAGAGCAAGGCGCCATCTTTTTCTGAAGAACTTCCCTCAGCCCTCGATGAGAAAAAGCAAATCTTCATGCAATTTCAGCAAAAGAAACCAGCCTTATTTTTCGATTACGACGGAACACTGACCCCAATTGTATCGCAACCCGAAGATGCAGTTTTGGCCGAAAACATGCGCCAGGCAATTGTTGAACTTGCCGAAAAATATCCAGTTGCCGTGGTCAGCGGACGCGATTTGCGCGATATTCAGCAGCTCGTCAATCTCGACAATTTGATTTATGCCGGAAGCCATGGTTTCCACATCGAAGGGCCAAACAGTTTATACCTCGAAAATGAGGAAGCACAGGCCGTTCTTCCACTGATGGATCAACTGGAACAACAACTGCAGAAGGAAATCGCCAATGAAATTCCCGGATCCAAAATCGATCGTAAAAAATTTGCCATCGCGGTGCATTACCGAAATGTGGACGAGTCGATGGTGGACGCCATCAAAAGCAAGGTGCAACAAGTGGTTGATGAACACGAAAATTTGAAACTGGGAACCGGCAAACGCATTTTGGAAATCAAACCAGCCATTGACTGGCACAAGGGGAAAGCTGTTTACTGGTTGCTTGACAAACTCAACTTGCCGGTTGACAACACAATACCTGTGTATTTTGGCGATGATGTGACCGATGAAGATGCCTTCCGGGCAATCATTGATGACGGCATCAGCATTCTGGTTGGAAAACATGATCAGCCCACAGCCGCTCATTACCGCCTGAAGGATGTGGATGAACTGGAACAGTTTTTAAAACAACTCATTCAACACCGTTAAACCATTACCAATTGCAAAAACACCGATAAAAAAAGCTGAATTATGAACAACTGGAAAATCATTTATCCCAACTATAAACCGGAAGAACAGGCTAAAAGAGAAGCCCTGCTGACACTTGGAAATGGATACATCGCCCTGCGCGGTGCTTTTGAAGAAACCAGCGACGATGCTACCCACTATCCGGGAACCTACCTGGCAGGTGGATTCAACCGGCTAAAAACGAACATAGCCGGAAAAGATATTGAAAATGAGGATTTAGTCAACTGGGCCAATCCGCTGCCTTTAACGTTCCGAATCAATCAGGGCAAACCATTTCATATCGACCAGGTAACGATTCATGAATTTCAGAATGAACTGGATTTAAAATCGGGCCTTTTAATCCGAAAAATAAAGTTTTCAGATGAGCAGGGAAATGAAACAAGCCTAATTACCAAACGATTTGTCAGTATGGACAACAGGCACCTGATTGGTATGGCATGGGAAATTATTCCGGAAAATTGGTCGGGAACACTTCATGTCATTTCTTCTCTTGATGGTGACATCAAAAATAACAATGTAGCCCGATACAGCGACTTGAACAACGAACACCTCAAGCTAATTTCAACCAATAATCCAACCGAAAATATTATTAGCCTGGCAACCGAAACCAACCAGTCGCACATTACCATGGCGCTGGCTGCCCGCACCGAAATATTTATCGATCATGAGAAACAAGCTGTTAAGGCTCATTATCAATCGGAGAAAGGAAAAGCGATCAATGAGCTGGAGCTTAAAATTCAAAAACTTCAACCAGTTCACATCGAAAAAATCATGATGCTTTACACCTCAAAAGATGTAGCGATCAGCGAACCACTTTACCAGGCCGAAAGCAGTATCGAAAAATTACCCGACTTCAGCACCCTGCTGCAAAAACATCAATTATGCTGGGAAAACCTTTGGAAACGAATCGATACTAAAATGAAGCTCAAAGACCAAAGCGAAGACCAGACCATTCTGCGTTTACACACCTTTCATATTTTGCAAACCGTTTCCAGCCATACGGTCGATATCGACATTGGCGTTCCCTCGCGTGGTTGGCATGGCGAAGCGTATCGCGGACATATTTTCTGGGACGAAATGTACATCATGCCCTTCCTGATTCTGCACCTTCCCCATGTTGCCCGAAGTCTGCTCTTGTATCGTTACCGCCGGTTGGGTGAAGCCAGGCATGCAGCAAAAGAAGAAGGCTTTGAAGGGGCCATGTTTCCTTGGCAAAGTGGCAGCGACGGGCGCGAAGAAAGCCAAAAGATTCACCTCAACCCCGAGTCCGGCAATTGGCTTCCGGATAACAGCTACCAGCAACGACACATCAACCACACCATCGTTTACAATGTATGGCACTATTACCAGGCTACAAAAGACATGGAATTCCTTTCATACTATGGAGCGGAATTAATTTTATCGGTTGCCTTATTTTGGTCAAGTATTGCCAGGTTCGACCGGAAGAAATCGCGCTTTGTGATTCATGGCGTGATGGGCCCGGATGAATACCATACCAAATATCCTGATTCGCAGGAGCTGGGACTCAACGACAATGCCTACACGAATTTCATGACCGTGTGGGTGATTCAACGTGCACTGGACGTGTTGGACTTGTTTGATGACAACCAACAAAAACGGTTGATGAACACGGTTGGTCTGAAAGCCGAAAATATAGAAAAATGGGAAGAAATGATCCATAAAATGTACATTCCTTTTCATGGAGACAACATCATCAGCCAGTTTGAAGGCTATGAGAAACTGGAAGAATTTGACTGGGAGCGCTACAAAAATGACTATGGTGAAATGATGCGTCTTGACCGGATACTGGAAAGTGAAGGCGATACGCCCAACCGCTACAAAGCCAGCAAACAAGCCGATGTTTTAATGATCTTTTTCCTGCTCACCTCGCCTGAAATCAAGGAAATGTTTAGGAAGCTGGGCTACCCTTTCAATATTCAAACTGATATCGAAAAAAACATCCGCTACTACCAGCAACGCACTTCGCATGGATCAACCTTAAGTAAGGTCGTCCATTCCTGGATTTACGCCCGTCAAAACCGAAACAATTCCTGGAAAAACTTCAAGCAGGCTTTGATGAGCGATTTCAAAGATGTTCAGGGTGGAACCACCCCCGAAGGAATTCACCTAGGAGCCATGGCCGGAACAGTGGATCTGATTCAACGCTGCTACACCGGCCTGGAGATCCGCGACGACGTGTTGTGGCTTAATCCACGCCTGCCCGAAAACATTGAAAACATTGTGCTAAGCATCCGCTTCCGCAGCCACTGGTTTAAACTGTACATCAATCACAAAAAAGTAAAAATTGAATTTGAAAAAGGCTGGGCACCACCTGTTGAAATCGGAATTCAGGGAAAAACCTACAAATTTGAAGAACGAAGCAGCAAGGAATTCGAGCTTCACAAAACCTAAAAAGGCGAACTGAGCACGCGGCAGGCCGAGACCGCCCCATTAGGTACGCAATATTGGTAGCATACAAATTGAATATTACCCGATAAGTCCCGTCGGGACGAAACAGAAATCGGATCAAATAAAGAAAATTCTTAAAGTTGACTATCCCCGTGGCAGAGCCAAGGGGTATTTCGCCAACTTTATTTCGGCAAAAAAGCCGAAAATCGAATTTTCTTTATTTCACCCCACTGTCAGTCATTCGACTGACATCTCCCCTGAAATTCAGGGGAGAATATATTGAACCCCGAGGCAGAGCCTCGAGGAATTCTTTTGATTAAAAAATTTTATGCCGGTGTTTGGCAATCAATCGATAAACTCCATCCCGGATGGGTCGCGGAATAATCTTCAGCCAATTCGTAACCTGCCAGGCACCGCCAAGCCTGCCGGCAATCCGGATCGCGGCATCAGAATGCAAATAAACATTGCCATCATCAATCACAACCACAGAATCATCGTAGTCGGCAGGCAGGCCATTTTCAACCAGCACTTGTTTCCCTTCCTCTTTATACAGTGAAAGAATCCGGAACTTGTCACCTGCTCCCTTGCGTTCAATAAACGCCACCAGCCCGCTGCAAAGCGTGCATTCATGATCAATCATTAATATTGGCTTTTCATTCATAACTTTTTCGTTTGCCTTTTTATCCGGATGAACTGAAGGACTTCGCTGCCCTATCCTCCAACAATCACTGCTTCATCGAATAATACAAAACAGGAGCATGTGTTTGTTCCAGTATTTTTAAAACAAATTCCTTTTTAAAAAGACTTGTGATAAAATTCCGTGGACGCTCAAAAATCAAGGTTAAATCAGGCTCAATCAACTCAACAAAATCGATAAACTGAGCTTCGAAATCACCCGCTGTTAAAACCTTATGGTTGACTGCTGAATGCTTAAATATCTCGGACAGCTTTTTTTCCCACTGCTGAAGCTCGTCCTCATTTTTTTCGTTTGCCAGGCCAACAGCATTCACCACGGGATGAAAACCACGCAGAAAATCAGCAACATTCCGGTAGTCATCGAATTCTTCATCACTAAAGTCGGTTGGCAAAAGGGCATTTGAAATTGGTTGAAATTCTTCACCGGATGGAACCAACAAGCTTATCCCGTTAAAAGCTTTACAGCAACCGAGCATCTCTTTTTGCGATTCAAAAATAGCCCCATCCGTTTCCTTATTGATAACCATTAAGGAACTGGCACCCGCGTTCAGACCATTCGCTATTTTATTTTCAATACTGTTTTCTTCAATGTCAACATTGACTTTTAAAGGATAATTCAACTTCGAGGCTTCCTTACTTAACACTTGGTCTATTTTCTCCGCGACTTGTTGTTTTTCGCGTGCTATAATTTCAGCATGCGAAAACTTGTTCCCGGGCGTAATGCTTTGCGAATCGGCATATATACTACTAACTCCCTGCGCCATGCGCGAATCAATAACATGAACCAAGTCCACCTCAGCCTCCAGATGTTTGGCCAGGTTTAATCCATAGGGAATGATGCTTTCCGCATTTCCTTTTATATCACTTATAATCGTTATTTTCATTGTTTATCCTTTTTCAAATTCATCAATTCTATTCTTTTGCTCTCCCTATTTTATTGGATGCGAAAGATTTAAACTCCTTTCCAAAACTAACGCAAGCACTATTCCAGAATCCATTTTACTGCGTCTGAAACTTCAGCATTGTCAAAATACCTGATCTGCCCGGAAACAAAAGGGCTGGCCAGGTTTGACCACAACTTTTCCCACTTGCTTTTTCCGACAACGGCAATTTTATTAATATGATTAAAATGCCTGATATACGTTTTTAAATCCTCTTTGAAAGCAGATGGTTCAATTCCGTCAATACTTTCAATTTCTATATACATTTTAATTTTACCGTACTCTTTTACTCTCCCATCAATTAGAGGGGTAATCATTTCGTAGTCTGCCTTTTTGACCTTGCCATTTATTTTTATTGCAATCAAATCTTTATCTGTCAAATTCAATACTTTAAACATTGTTTTATTCCTTTCTTTTAAGTTAAAAACGAAATCTCCTTCAGTTTTCTGTTGATCTACCCTTCCTTCTTACTTTTAAAAACAACAATCGCTTCAGGACTTAAAACCCTGAAGGTAAATGAAGCCGTCAGGTAGAGTTTCACATTTTGAGTGTCATGTGTATCATAGCCCAAAGTAATATCCTGTCCTTGAACCAGTTCGTAATCTCCTCCCCGCTCCGAAACCAAAAAAGAAAGCTTATTGGATTGGTTAATGATCAGCTGTCCACCTAAAATCTCCGTTAGCTGCTTTTGGATGGGATAACCTTCAGAAAGCTTCACCAGCTCAAGCCATTCGGCAGCTGAAATCACCAACGAGTATGGGCCTTCAACCCCATTCTGACTTAGTTGCATAATTTGCTTGCCAAGTTCTTTCAAAAATGCATTGGTACTTTTCGGAATATCAACGGATGGATTTTCTGCAGCCTGTTTCATTCCCTTAATTTTGATCGGTTCAAAGCCTTCATAAATCACCTTTTCTTCAAAAAAAGCCACTTCTTTTACAGCTTTTTCCAGTGGCGTCAAGTCAACATCTTGTGCGCCCCGTTCAATGTTGTCCAGCTCCCAAAGATCCAGTTCAAAAGGCTTGCGAATTTCGATAAAAGGCAGCATTTCCCTGATTCCATAATTTACACCATCATCCGACTGGTTTTCAGGCACAATTAAACGACCGGTGGAAATTCCACCTTGCTCCAGACCAGTTGGCCCTTCAATGTCAACAAACTTTCGGGCAGTCAAATAGGTTCCCATAATTTGCTTGGTCCTATCCGTAATTTCCTCCCAAGCCTTATCGGTAATTGGTGCGATTGATTTTTTTAAAATATTCATAGCTTTTTATTTTTTAGTCATCTTCAAGTTTAACAATATCTTTTTCGGTAAAAAGGTAGGTTCTCAAATGTTTATCCCAGCCTTTCATATTTCTTCGAAGCCACTCTAAAGCCATACAGGCATGCTCCATTTCTTCATTGCGATTGTGTTCTAAAATCTTTTTGAGTTGTTGATTTTTAGTGACCGATAGTCGCTGTTGATACCAATCGATAGCTTCAATTTCTTCTTTCAATGATGTAAGAGCCCGTATAAAATCACGGGTTTCATCTGATAATTCTGTTGGTGGTTCATGATAGTTTTGCATGGTTATTTAATTTAAAGGTTCTACAAATGATTTGTTATTTCTTTTTGACAAACGTATGGGCCGGATGACCGTAAAATAATTCGGCCGCTTCCATAATGGTTTCGCTCAGCGTTGGGTGCGGATGGATGGTCAGTGCCAAATCTTCAGCAGTTGCTGCCATCTCAATAGCCAATGCCAGCTCGGGAATCAGGTCACCAGCATTTTTCCCGACGATTCCGGCTCCCAGTATCCGTTCATTTTCCGGATTGATCAGCAACTTGGTAAATCCGATCGTTTCGTTCATCGCCACTGCCCGGCCCGAAGCTGCCCACGGAAATTTGGCTACTTTATAGTTGATGTCGTTATCTTTTGCCTCCTTTTCACTCAATCCGCAGGTGGCAATTTCCGGTTCGGTATAAATCACAGCCGGAATCACTTTCGCGTCATTCGCCGACTTCTTTCCGGCAATGACCTCAGCTGCTACCTTGCCCTCGTAACTCGCTTTATGTGCCAGCAAAGGGGCACCGGCAACATCGCCAATGGCAAACACATTTTTGCCCGTTGTTTCCTGCTG
>JAGXIR010000102.1 GCA_024635605.1 Sunxiuqinia sp. | reverse complement strand
TTCCGAATGTCGGCCGGCGCCATGTTAATCACAATTTTTTTCCGAGGCCACTTAAAATCATTGAGCCGAAGTGCCGATTCAATACGTTGCTGACTTTCTTTTACAGCACTATCCGGCAAGCCAACAAGAAAAAATTTGATCCCCTGGGTCACATCGGTTTCAACAGTTATGGTCGTGGCATCAATACCATGAACTGCTGCGGCAAAGGTTTTAATCATCATAGAAGTGGAATTTAGGTCTATCTTTAGACAAAACATAAATTTACAACGATTGAAACTGAATTGCAAATTTTCAATCTGTTGTTCATTTTTTCTATCTTTAATCTCAAATCCAATTAAAAAGCATGTCCCCAAAACAGAAACTTTACGAGATTATTTTTGAAGCCGACACTCCAAAAGGGAAGCTTTTTGATGTGGCCTTGCTGGTCATTATTTTAATCAGCATTCTGTTGGTGTTACTGGAAAGTGTTCCCTCCATCAACGCCCGGCACCGCAATTTGTTGCGAATTCTGGAATGGGTAATTACGGGGATTTTCACGGTGGAATACGTTGTCCGGGTTCTGGTGGTCAAACGTCCGTTCCGGTATGTGACCAGTTTCTATGGCATCGTCGATTTCCTTGCTGTTGTGCCCACCTACCTGAGCTTGATTTTTGTTGGCAGCCAAAGTCTGGCGGTGATTCGTGCCATCCGGTTGTTGCGGATCTTCCGGATCTTCAAACTGAACCGCTACACCATGGCTGGAAAAAACCTGAGCTTGGCCATGAAAGCCAGCCGCGAAAAGATATTTGTGTTTCTTTTCTTCGTGATTAATGTGGTTCTGATTGTTGGTACGTTAATGTACCTGATTGAAGGGCCTGAAAATGGGTTTGCGAGCATTCCGACCAGCATTTACTGGGCCATAGTAACCATGACAACAGTGGGTTACGGCGACATCTCGCCACAAACTCCAACAGGCCAACTGCTGGCCAGTGTACTGATGATTGCCGGCTATGCCATCATTGCCGTTCCTACCGGTATTGTAACTGCAGAGATGATGCGGACATCGAACCAAACAAATACGCAGGTTTGCCCGCATTGCCTGCACGACAAGCATGAAAACGACGCCTTGTTTTGTAAAAAGTGTGGAGGAAAGCTTAACTGAATGGTGTCGCGATTGTGACTTCAATTTACGTCAATTACTTTTTGCTTCAGCCCCTTCATCGTCTGGCTTGATTTTTGTAATTTTGCGAGTCAATCAATAATTTAAAATCATGATCGGTAATTTTTTTCATTTACCCAACCATCGTCGTTTCAGCATACCCTTTCGGTATTACGATCCGGAAAAAGAGGAAATGCAGAATCGTGAAGACCGGATTAAAAAAGAATTGGGGATCCATGAAAAGAAAGCATTTGACAAAAACTACCGCCCCAATATTCGGGGGCAGTTTCGGCGCGCCATGGGCAATTCATCGAAAACAGCCTCGGATGCTAAACGCCGTTCCAATATCCGGTTGATTACACTTATTGTTGTTTTATCGATTGCTGCTTACCTGTTTCTAAAATTTTAAAACTCTCCTGTGTCAGATATCATTCAACTACTTCCCGATTCGGTTGCCAACCAAATTGCTGCCGGCGAAGTTATTCAGCGACCTGCATCAGTTGCCAAAGAATTGGTGGAAAATGCCATTGATGCCGGGGCATCGCACATTAAAATTAATTTGAAAGATGCCGGGCGGACACTAATCCAGGTGAGCGACAATGGTTGCGGCATGTCGGACACCGATGCACGCATGGCATTTGAACGGCATGCGACCTCAAAAATCAAGGCAGCAAATGACCTGTTTGCCATTCGCACCATGGGTTTCCGGGGCGAAGCGCTGGCATCAATCGCCGCCATTGCCGATGTGGAACTGCACACCAAGCAGCATGATCAGGAGATTGGCACCATGATCCACATTAGCGGGTCGAATTTGCTGAAACAGGAAGCCACCAGTTGTGCCAACGGAACCAACTTTCTGGTTAAAAATCTGTTTTTCAATGTTCCGGCAAGGCGTAAGTTTTTAAAATCGAATGCAGCCGAACTGAAACACATCATCAACGAAGTGCAGCGTGTAGCGCTGGCAAATCCGGATATTGCCTTTTCGCTGATCCACAACCAACAAACAGTGTACGAACTGGGACTGGACAACATTCGCAAGCGGATCGTAGCGCTGTTTGGTAAGAACAGCACACAAAACCTGATTCCGGTGAACACCGACACCAGCCTGGTGAAAATAACCGGCTACATTGGGCAACCCAAACATGCCCGAAAAACCTTTGGCGAACAATTTTTCTTCGTCAACAAGCGATTTATGCGGCACCCCTTTTTTCACCGGGCAGTGATGCAGGCCTATGAAAAGATTTTGCCACCCGACAGCATCCCATCCTATTTTTTGTTTTTCGAGGTAAAGCCTGAAAATATCGACATCAACATTCACCCTACAAAAACAGAAATCAAGTTTGAAAATGAATCGGCCATTTGGCAGATGATAAAAGCCACCGTGCGCGAATCGCTGGGAAAACACAATGTGATTCCATCCATTGATTTTGACCAGGCGGGCAGCCTTGACATTCCGGTTGCATCCAGAAATACGGGTAACATTCGCCCGCCACAAATCAAGATCGATCCCACCTACAACCCGTTTGAAACAGAGAAAAAACAATCCGGGGGCAGCTCCAATCCCTCATCACCAAAGGATCAATCGCAAACCCAACACTGGGAAAAACTGTATCAGGATTTCGAGAAGGCCGACCCCGCCGACGAACTTCCGATTTCGCAACCGGACGAAACATCGGGCGAAATTCGGCACGAGGATACGTTTTCCGGAAAAACCTTCATTCAATTTAAAAACAAATACATCCTGACTCCGGTGAAATCGGGCTTGATGGTGATTGATCAAAAACGGGCACACGAACGTATTCTTTTCGAAACCTTTATGGCCGTCATTGAAAGCCAGGAAACGGTCAGCCAGCAACAGTTATTTCCACACACCTTCGACTTGAACGCGGCTGATGCTGAATTGCTCCGCTCGGTTTTGGACGATTTGAAAGCTTTGGGTTTCGACATTCGCGATTTTGGCAACAACAGTTTTATCATCAATGGCACGCCGGGCATACTCGACAATTCATCGCCCCTGTCGGTTATTGAAAGCCTGCTGGAAGATATTAAAAGCTCCGCGTCGGATTTGAAGGAAAAAGCCCGCGAAAAGGTGGCTGCTTCACTTGCCCGGGCTTCAGCCATTTCGTATGGTTCCAGTTTAAAGCAGGAGGAAATCAACCAACTGATTGATCAACTGTTTGCCTGCGCTACGCCCAACTTTTCGCCCACAGGCAAGCAAGTGTTAACAATTGTTCCTATTGAGCATTTCGAAAAACTTTTGAAGTGACAAATTGTCTATAGAATTATTTACTTTGTATTGAAAACAACTTTTGGCGTGGCCCTTGCTGCCACCATCTAAATTTTCAACTATGCAGAATTTCAGACCCAACTTAAGCTCCATACCTCCGGTTGTTAAAAACCTGATCATTATTAATGTGCTGATGCTTTTGGCCACTTACATCATGAGCATGCAAGGCATTGAGCTAAGCCGGATCCTTGGCCTGCACTACATTGCGTCGCCAAAATTTGAACCTTATCAGGTTGTTTCCCACATGTTTATGCACGGTGGATTTACACACCTCCTGTTCAACATGTTTGCCCTATGGATGTTTGGCCGCATTTTGGAAAGCGTTTGGGGCCCCCGGCGATTCTTTATTTATTACTTTGCCACAGGTTTGGGAGCCGCGGTTTTACACACCTTTGTCAACTGGATCGAATACCAGTCGGTTACATCGCAGATGTCGCCCGAGCAAATTGATTTGGTTTTGCAAAACGGAGCCGACATTTGGACGCAGGGTAAAAACTACACCGACCCCTTAATGGGGAAATTGAACCTCTTGCTGAATGTGCCTACCGTTGGAGCTTCCGGCGCGGTGTTCGGTGTTCTGCTGGGCTTTGGGATGTTGTTCCCAAATACGCAATTGATGCTGCTGTTTCCTCCGATCCCCATCAAAGCCAAATATTTTGTGATCGGCTACGGCTTGATTGAATTGTATCTAGGCTTGTCGCGTCCGGGAAGCAATGTGGCTCACTTTGCTCATTTGGGAGGTATGCTTTTTGGGTATTTGCTCATTCGTTACTGGAACAAAAATACACGAAACTTCTACTAATTTGCGACTATGAGCATTATCGACGAAATAAAGGAATCTTTCAAAAAAGGATCGGTGCTTACCCGGTTGATCTACATTAACCTGGGAGTGTTCCTGTTTATCCGCATCCTCAACGTTTTCTTTTTTTTACTGAACCAGGACTTTTCGCTGGTCAACTGGCTTGCGCTGCCTGCCGACATCAACCAACTGGCTCATAAACCCTGGACGTTGATCACCTACATGTTTTTACATTTTGATTTTCTACATATCCTGTTCAACATCCTTTGGCTCTATTGGCTCGGCAAAATATTTCTGATCTACTTTAACTCCAAACAGTTGGTGGGCATCTACCTACTAGGCGGGCTAGCCGGCGGCATCTTTTTCCTTGCCGCCTACAATTTGTTCCCGGCATTTACTGAGATGGTTGTTTTTTCGAGGTTATTGGGAGCTTCAGCATCGGTTATTGCTATTGTGATTGCTGTGGCCATGTGGGCACCAAACCATACCATCAACCTCTTGTTTATTGGTCCGATTCGAATGAAATACATCGCGCTGGTTTCACTGGCCATGTATGTCATCGGCATCGCTTCGTCGAATGCAGGAGGAAACCTGGCGCATTTGGGTGGTGCGTTTATGGGCATGCTCTTCGTGTTACAGTACCGTAAAAACAAAGACCTCACTAAGGGTGTTTCCAGTATTTTATCCAAAGGAGAGAAACTGATTAAGCCACAGCAAAAAATTAAGGTGACTTATAAAGGAAAAGCTGTTGACGATGTTGAGTATAACCGCCAGCGCAACCTGAAGCAGGAAGAAATTAACCGGGTGCTGGAGAAAATCAGCAAATCGGGCTACGACTCACTGACCAAAGAAGAAAAGGAATTGCTTTTTAAAATGGGAAAATAGTTCTGGAAGTCTGCTGATTTTCGGCGTTCCAAGCTGTATTTTGGAATTTGAAATAGCTACTTTTGAAGCATCATGACCAACACCATCCAGCATATTCCAGATTTAAGCAGCGAATTTTCGTTCCGTACTTCGCGCAGCAGCGGACCGGGTGGTCAGCATGTCAACAAAGTAGATTCGCGCGTGGAGCTGCGTTTCAACATAGCGAGTTCCCAACTTCTGAGTGATCAACAAAAAGAGACGCTTCAACAAAAACTGGCCAATAAGCTAACAACCGAAGGCGACCTGATCATCGTCAGCCAAAAAGAACGTTCGCAACTGCGGAATAAGGAAATTACCGTTGAGAAACTTTATGCCCTTTTAGCCAAAGCCCTTCAGCCCAGAAAGAAACGAAAGGCAACCAGGCCTACACGAACGTCAGTTGAAAAACGCATCACCTCAAAAAAGCAAACCGGAGAAAAGAAGAAACGACGGGGAAAAATTGATTTATAATGACCGATTGAGGCGATCGGAGATACATGTGCCCCATAAATGAACGAGCGAATGAAAACCCTATTGATCATCTTATTCCTACTAAAATTTGCGATGAATATCGAAGCTCAACAAATAAACCCCAACCAAATCAGAACAGGCGATCTGCTGTTTCGGGAAACCGTCTCAAGTAACTTATCGCAAGCCATTGACCAAGTGACTCAAACCGAAAAGCAAACCCACTTTTCGCATGTGGGGCTGGCTATTGTTGAAAACGACTCGGTTTACGTACTGCACGCCAGCCCGATTGGTGGCACCTGCCGGGTTTCCCTGGCTGATTTTTCACAGCCGGACGGTGATTCTGCTCTCGTCGTGGTCTACCGTTTGCTGAAAGCCTACCAGGCTGCTGTTCCCAATGCTGTTTCCAAAGCCAGAAGCTTGCTGGGAAAACCCTACAACTTCAGCTATGTGCTGTCGGATACCAGCCATTATTGCTCTGAATTCATTTACCTGGCTTTTGAAAAAGATTCGATTTTTACCTTGAATCCAATGACCTTCAAAAACCCTGAAAGCGGAGATTTTGATCCTACTTGGGTAAAACACTACGAAAAGCTAACGATGGAAATCCCGGAAGGTTTGCCAGGCTGCAACCCCAATGGCATGGCAGCATCAGACAAGCTCGAGCGGCAGGGTATTTTGCAACTCACACCAGCTCCGACTTTCTAAAAACCCGCTAAATCGATCGGAATAGCTTGCTCCGCGCGTGTTGCTTGCGAGCCCAAGACCAAAGCATGCGAAATCTCGGGCTTTTCCATCAATTTAACTTTTATGCTGATACAATGGAAGCTCAACAAAAAAAGTTGAACCTTGATCCAGCTCCGTTTCAAACCAAATGTTACCGTGCGCATTTTCAATGATTTTTTTAACAATCGCCAACCCAAGCCCCATGCCACTGCTTTTCGTTGTAAAGTTAGGCTGAAACATTTGTTGGCGAATGTCTTCCGCAATTCCTGTCCCATTATCTTGCACCGAAATCACTGCTCGATCATCTTTCTTCGCCAAAACAACCTTCACTTTTCCACTTCGTTTGGGCGGAATTGATTGGATGGCATTTTTTATCAGATTAACCATTGCCCGCGAAATTTGCTCCTGATCAGCATAAACCAACAACTCTTCCTGTCCGTCCAGCTCAACCGACAAATCGATGTAGGTGCTTGACTCAAACAGCTCCGTGACTTTGGTTAGTTGCCCGGCCAGGTTGAACACTTCATTTTTAGCCTTTGGAATTTTTGCAAAATTCGAAAACTCAGTGGCGATATCCGACAAGGTATCAATCTGCTCAATCAACGTTCGCGTCACCCGTTCAAAATATTCATCAAAATGGGCCTCCTTCTCTTTTTTTGACCGTTGCAGATATTGAATACTGAGTTTCATCGGGGTTAGCGGATTTTTAATTTCGTGAGCTACCTGCTTAGCCATTTCGCGCCAAGCCAGTTCCCTTTCGGTTCGTGCCAGCAGTTCCGCACTTTCGGCCAGTTCTTCCACTTTGCGATTGTACTCCTTAATCAGAGCACCAATCTCATCATCACGCTGGTAGCTGATTTGCTCGTTCTTTTTCACCAGTTGAATGCCCTTCAATTTTTCGCGTACCATACTCAGTGGGCGTGTAATCTGATTGGCTAGCAGAACAGCAACGAAAACGCTGGCCAAAAATAACAACACATACAAATTAATGAAGGCAACGATGAAAGTGGAAATTTCCTGTTTTAGTTCATCGCCCCGCGTAAAATAGGGCAGATTGATAAACCCCAGGTAATCACCCATATCGTTAATAATAGGCTCATAAACAGAGAGGTAAGATAAATCGCCGATTCGTTCGGGTTGCGAGTAGCTTACCTGATAGTTCTCAATCAGTTCATAGTAAGCTTCGGTATTCATCCGGTTTGAAATAATGCCCCGCAAATACAGCTCGGGCCGCGAGGAAGCAATCAACTCGCCATTCACCCCAAAAATATTAATGTCGGTTCGAAAAACGATGGATAACTTATTTAGCTCGTTCCACAACCAGTCAACGATATCAGGCGACAACTCACTGACATCATTCAGGTTCATCCCAATTTCTTCGCTGATCGATTTTATTTTCTCGTTCAAGTCGTCCTGGTGCCGGCTCTCATATTCCTGAATATTGTAATAAATTGTGCCGCCAGCCACAACAAAAAGCGAAGCCAGCACCACCGTAATGATTGCCGCTTGTATTTTAAATTTCAGATCGTACAGTTTCGCCTTTTTCCTGAATGCCGGATTACCACCGAAAACAACCAATAAGATAAATACAAAGTAAAAAACAAAGAGGTAAGGAAATGAAATCAGATAGTCAATCAAATCAAACGATTTACCGCTAACAATGATGAAATTACCGTGCCCGAGGTCATGGATTAAATGGTCGTAGCCATCCCACTTAGCCAGAACAAATTCGGAGTTGTTTTTTCGAACATCATACGAATCGATGTAGTAGTTATACTGGTAATCACCACTCAGCGTAACCAACTCATTGTCGAAATACTTGGCGTATGAAAAATGACGGTAACGATGGGGTTTGGCCATGGACCGATCCAAAAGCAACTCAGGAAAACCGGCACCTTCAGGAAGCAAACGCGAGTTAAGCTCGAAAAACACCGATGTTCCGAGTGAGTCGGCCGACAGGGGATAAAAAATCCGCCCCATGTACGAAATCCGCCCGTTCAGGTTATCCATGAAGTAAAAGTTGGTTCCCGGAATCCGGGTTCCTGACGTCTCAATCATCTCTTCAAAAAAAGGAAAACAAGGAACCCACTGGTTATCGGGCTCCACCAACAAGCTATCGGAACCGCTGCATAAAATAATTTTTAAATCGTATTTCCTAAAGTAACCTCCAAAATACTGTCGCTCCAGATAGCTCTCCAGCTCCTGGTAAGTGGTCGAAAACAAATACGGAATGACGGAATCGACGCTTAGTTCCTGCTGAATATCCGTCAGAAAAATCTCGGCAGCCGGATCATGCTCCGAGTTGAGCGTAACAGTCATTAGCTTTTGACTTTCTATTGTACGCAACTTGCTAAAATACTGAATATTAATCAGCGTAAAAAAGGCAAAAAGCGACACGAAATAGATGATATACGAAATGGAATGTTTTTTAAGATGCGTACCATCCAGTGCAAAAATGGAAAAGTTGGTCAGCAAAAACAGGCAAATCATATAGAGGTAGCTGTTTTTATAAAAAACCGCCAAGCCAACAAAAAGGCCAATCAGCAAAAGATGTATCCACAGAAATCGTTTTTTTGAAAGATACCGGGTACTGGACTCGACAACTTTAAGATTGATCAAAAACGCCGAGAAAAAAAGCAAGGCTATAATGATAAATCCAATGACACTATGCTGATCCACATCATCAATCCGATTCAACTGAAAAGAAATACTGCTGTTCCGGATCAGGTTTCCAATCAAATAGTTGGCAAACAGGTAAACAAGCAAACTAAAAAAATAGGCTAAAAAGATTTCGTTCCGGTTCTGCCCCTTCGAATAAGAAAATTCCTTGACAAAATTCATGCTCCAAAAAAACAACAGAACCGCCAGCAGGAGCAAATCACCTAAGGAAGGAAGCCAAAACGAATAGGCGTAGAGTGACGGACCAAATAACTCGAAGGCGTAGCCCAAGCGAGGCAGCCGAAACAAAATATGAAACCAGTAAAAACCGAAAAGCGACAACCCCAGAATGATAATCCGCATTAAAAAATCTTCGTGCCGAAAATGCTGAACCATTTTCCGCATAAAAACCAACAGGAATACGAAAGCCAACACAAAGATGGAGGCTGGAAACAAAAGCTGGGCATTGGTGCATTTTATTTTTCCGGCCGGCAAAACCGAGAACAAATAATTACCCGTTTCATCGCGCACCGGAATATTATAGCTTGATTTTTCACGTTGGATGACAAATCGTTCAGGCAAAACAAAAGGCTCAACAAATTCATTCCTTATGTATTGATTCTCAATGCTATAGATATCTTTAATATGAATTAACCCAATCACATTCAGCGAATCCACCGGCCGGTTAAGGCCCAGATAGGTGCCATTGGGTAGCGCCAGTAATTCCTGTGTCGCCATTTTACCCGAAAACCGGCTGGTAAAGGCAAAATGATTGTGCGACCAGTAAATGATTTCGTTGCCACTCAATACCACAAATCCAAGTCCTTGCTCGGGGTACAGCGAAGAATAAGGAAAAAACTCGGCTTGAAAGTTACCGTCAAAGTCAGCACTGGTTATGATCTGCTCAATCTCATCCAGTTGATCGGTTAATCGTTGCTTTTGTTCGTGCAACTGCTGTTCAAAACGATCAATCAGTTTCACTTCCGGATGATGATTCAGAATATGATGCTCAAGAGAAAAAGCAAAGACAAAAAAAGCGAGTGAAAGGATAAGGAAACTGTATTTTCTGATGTTTTCCATAAGCCGGCTTAAGATCAATTATTCGTGATGGTAAGGTTCACCTTTCAAAATGGTTAATGCCCGATACAATTGCTCACTAAAAACCAGCCGGATGAGCTGATGCGAGAAAGTCATTTTCGACAAACTCACTTTTCCGGCAGCCTTCTGGTAAACCGCATCCGAAAATCCATAAGGACCCCCAATAACAAAAACCAGGGTCTTCAACCCACCAAGCATCTTCTTCTCCAAAAACCGTGCAAATTCTGCCGATCGAAACGTTTGTCCCCGTTCATCAAGTAAAATCAACTCATCGCCAGCTTTCAGCTGTGCCAAAATCAACTCGCCTTCTTTTTCCCTTTGTTGATCTTCGGACAGGTTTCGGGTGTTTTTCACATCCAAAACCACCTGATATTCAAAGGGAAGATAATGCGGAATCCGTTTGTGATAATTTTCAATCCCATCCTTTAAATACCGCTCATCCGTTTTTCCTATCACAACCAATTTAATCTTCACACGACATGATTTGGGACAGCAAGGGCTGCCTGTTTATATTATTTCTCGAATTCAAATGCACAAGCTAAATATCAACATTCTAACTGAAAAGAAGTACCTTTTGGCCGTTTAAAAAAATCGTTCACTGGCTGATCAGCCTTTAGCATCTGAAAATTGTTAACTTTACAAAGTTATACATCCGGTTCTACACTTGCAGCTTTTTGGTACAGTTTATGCATAGGGACAGGGCGTTTAAATAAACAAGAAATGAAAAATCATTGGATTAAAACCTTAATTCCGGCCTTTGTATTCTTCTTTGCCGGGATCATGAGCTTTGCACAGGTTCCGGACGAAGTGATTCTGAGCCTGAAAACCGGCGATGCATCAACACTATCCAACTATTTCAATGAAAACATTGAATTGGTAGTTTTGGATAAAGACGATGTTTACAGCAAAGAACAGGCGAAGCAAATTGTTGCCTCGTTTTTTTCGAACAATTCGCCACAGCGTTTTGCCATTATTCACCAGGGAGGAAAAGAAGGTGCGCGTTATGCTATTGGTAACCTGACAACATCGACCGGTGTTTTTAGAGTTTATTTTTTATTGAAGGACAAAGGTCAAAAAGCCTACATTCATCAGTTACGAATTGAAAAACAATAAGCTGAATGGTCGTCAGCAGCCGAAGGCATAAGATTAAGCGTTTCTTCCTCAAACTTTTAATTCGGGCAAGAAAGGTCAGTTTTCCTGGCTTCGATGAAATTGCCCTTTACGATGTGGGCGTTTTCTTTTACCGAAGCATTGACCAAGGTTCCATTACCACACGGGCATCGGCCATCGCCTTTAACTTTTTTTTGGCACTTTTCCCGGCCATCATCTTTTTATTTACCCTGATTCCTTATATTCCAATCAAAAATTTCCAGGTGGAATTGTTCCTGCTGATTCAGGAATTACTTCCCCCTCACGCTTTTACCACGGTGGAAAAAACGATACAGGACATCCTTACCCGTCAGCGGGGCGATTTGTTGTCACTGGGTTTTTTTATGGCTCTGATTTTTTCGACCAACGGATTGGCTAGCATGATGAGCGCTTTTGACGCTTCGCTGCACTCCTTTAAACGGAGAAGCTGGCTTAGTCAGAGACTTGTGGCCGTCATGCTGCTTTTCATCCTGGCAGTTTTAATTACGCTGGCCATAACCTTGATAACCGGTGGTCAATTTGCAATCGACTATATGGACCGGGAAGGACTGTTGAACGACACCTTCACTTATTATATGCTGACGGCCGGGAAATGGGTGATCACCATTGCGCTGTTTTTCTTTGCCTTTGCTTTTCTGTATTATTTCGCCCCGGCCAAGAAAACCCGCTGGCGCTTCATCTCTCCCGGTGGAACATTAGCGACAATTCTAGGCCTTATTACAATGGTTGGATTTAACTACTACATCACCAATTTCGGACAATACAACAAACTTTACGGTTCAATCGGAACCTTGCTGGTCGTTCTTATTCTTTTTTACCTCATGTCGTTGATCCTGCTCGTTGGGTTCGAACTGAATGCCAGCATCAACGAAGCACACCAGCGAGCCCAAGAGGATTAGTTCACCCCGAAAAATCATCATTTTATCGAAAAGCTGCTCGTGCTTTAACTTCAATTCGTAATTTTAGGTTTCGAATTAACTTAAAATTATACTCCCTATGCAATCACATGAAATAGATTACAAAATTATTGGGCACGACGTTCAGTTAGTTGAAGTTGAACTGGATCCGGGCGAAACCGTGATCGCCGAAGCCGGTGCCATGATTTACATGGAAGACGGCATTAGTTTCGAAGCCAAGCTGGGCGACGGTTCCAATCCGCGTGCCGGATTTTTCGACAAGGTATTATCAGCTGGTTCGCGCATCATTACCGGCGAATCTCTTTTTCTTACGCACTTTGCCAACCAGGGCTGGGGCAAAAAGCACGTGGCTTTTTCAGCTCCCTACCCCGGCTCCATCATTCCGCTCGACTTAGCCATGATGGGAGGCCGGATCATCGTTCAGAAAGACGCCTTTTTGTGCGCAGCACTCGGCACAAAGATCGCCATCACGTTTAACAAGCGGCTGGGTGCCGGCTTTTTTGGTGGCGAAGGTTTTATTATGCAGGAATTACGTGGCGATGGAAAGGCCTTTATTCATGCAGGCGGAACAGTCATTGAGCGGCAACTGAACAACGAAGTTTTACGGGTTGACACGGGATGCATTGTGGCTTACGAACCCAGCATCGATTTCAGTGTCGAGCAATCCGGAGGCTTACGCTCCATGGTGTTTGGCGGCGAAGGTATTTTCCTGGCCACATTGCGCGGCACCGGCAAGATTTGGCTACAATCCATGCCAATCCGTAAATTGATTGCGGAACTATCGCCACGCGGCGGAAACCAGCGAAAAGAATCAGGCGGATTTTTAAACCAGTTTCTGCAAGATTAATCTGGAAGATGTCATTCCGCTCACTAAGCTTAGCCCCGGCAAACATTCGCTCAAGGTGGCGATTGACCAAGGGCCAGATGAAGGCAATGGTTTCAGCCACTGGAGCATTTCGGGCGTTCTAACAGGAACGCATTCAAAAAAGTGAAGCCAACCTTCTCATACGAAAAGAGCCTGTTCAAAATAAATGAACAGGCTCTTTTTATCTTTTGCTTTCCAGCTATTTCTTTCTGAAAAAGATTTGCAGTGGCACACCCGAGAAGTTAAAATTCTCCCGAATTTGATTTTCGATGTAACGCCTGTAAGGCTCTTTCACGTATTGTGGCAAGTTGGCGAACAAAGCAAACGACGGCGTTGGACTTGGCAACTGCGTCACATATTTTATTTTAATGTATTTTCCTTTGATTGATGGTGGCGGATAGCGCTCGATGGCTTCCAGCAGCACTTCGTTCAGTTTCGAGGTTTTCAGTTTTTGCTGGCGGTTTCCGTACACTTCAATAGCCGCCTCAAGCGCTTTGAAAATCCGCTGCTTCGTTAATGCCGACATGAAAATGATTGGAACATCAACAAAAGGAGCAATCCGTTCGTGAATCTGCTCGGTAAATTTCTTCACCGAAGCATTATCTTTTTCAATCAAATCCCACTTATTCACCAAAATAACCACGCCTTTCTTGTTGCGGATCATCAGGTTGAAAATATTTACGTCTTGACTTTCGACCCCGCGTTCAGCATCAATGAGCAACATACAAACATCGGAATCTTCGATAGAGCGAACCGAGCGCAACACGGAGTAAAACTCCAGATCTTCGTGCACTTTGGCTTTTTTACGCAAGCCGGCGGTGTCAACCAGGTAAAAATCATGCCCGTACTTGGTGTAACGGGTATTAATGGCATCGCGGGTTGTTCCGGCCACTTCGGTCACAATATTTCGTTCAACACCGGTAAGCGCATTGATAAAAGAGGATTTCCCGACATTCGGACGGCCAACAACGGCAAACTTTGGAACTCCTTCCTCCACTTCAACTTCCTGATCTTTCACAAAATTTTTGACAACGGCATCCAACAACTCGCCCGTTCCGCTGCCGGTCATCGCCGATATGCAATACAGCTCGCCAAGACCCAGTCCATAAAACTCATGCGAATCCATAATACGCTGGTGGTTGTCCACTTTGTTAACAGCTAAAAAAACCGGCTTTTTGGCACGGCGCAGAATACCGGCAACCGCCTGATCCAAATCCGTGATTCCACCTTCAACATCCACCGCAAAAATAATCACATCGGCCTCTTCAATAGCCAGATGAACCTGCTTGCGAATTTCCTCTTCAAAAATATCTTCCGAATTCATGACGTATCCGCCCGTGTCAATCACCGAAAAATCTTTCCCATTCCAGGTCGATTTTCCGTAGTTCCGGTCGCGGGTTACGCCCGAAATCTCATCAACAATCGCTTTCCGGCTCTCTACCAAACGATTAAACAATGTTGATTTGCCCACATTGGGTCTTCCTACAATTGCGACTATATTGCTCATTTCTAATTAAATTCCAAATTTAAAATTCCAAAATCCATCCAACAGCTGGCGAACAATTTTCAAATTGCAGAGCGCTTGCTCACCATGCCCTATTGCCCTCGCCTCACGCTATTGAAAATCGTA
>JAGXIR010000101.1 GCA_024635605.1 Sunxiuqinia sp. | reverse complement strand
TCATTTATCGAAACCGATCCAATCCAGGTTCCCAAACAGTTTTCAGGAAAAGAAAATATTGAAATCGCCGGTTTTTTGGCGGCTACCATTGCCTGGGGGCAGCGGCCTACCATCATCAAAAATGCCTTTCGCCTGGTGAAGATGATGGAAAACAATCCATATGAATTTTTAATGAGCACGAGCGCATCAGATTGGAGCCATTTTTTGGAATTTAAGCACCGGACGTTTAATGGGGTCGACTGCCTGTTTTTTCTTCGGTCATTGAGAAATATCTACCAAAAGCATGGTGGGTTGGAAGCTGTTTTTACAAGCGGGTACCAGAAAGATCAAACCATGGCTTCAGCTTTACGCTATTTTCGGCAAGTATTTTTTGAAGTGGCTCACGAAACCCGTTCGCAAAAACATGTTTCGAATATCGATAAAGGAGCTTCAGCCAAACGCTTAAACATGTACCTGAGGTGGATGGTTCGGAACGACGATTGCGGTGTCGATTTTGGCTTGTGGAACCACATCCCTGCATCGGCCTTGCTCTTACCGCTCGATATTCATACAGGCCGGCAAGCGCGCCAGCTGGGTTTGCTTAGCCGCAAACAGGACGATTGGAAGGCTGTGCAGGAACTAACCGAAAATCTGCGACAGTTCGATCCGCTTGATCCCGTAAAGTATGACTTCGCCCTGTTTGGGATGGGCGCTTTTGAATAAAGCGACAAGCTTATCAAATTATCGCCGGTAGTTTCGTTCTGAATTTGTATCTTCAAATCGTTAATCTCTAAACAAAAAAAAATGAAAAGAAGAAACTTCCTGAGGGGTTCGGCACTGATCGCCGGCGCCGCCGTTGCCGGACAAGCCACAGCGAATGTCACTCCACCAGATTCAGAAAAAGAAATTTACGAATGGCGTGTTTACCATTTCAAAAATGGTGGACAAAAGAACAAAGTTGATGGTTTTTACCGCGACGCGCTGATCCCGGCGATGAACGACTATGGGGTTAAAGTGGGTGCTTTTGGAGAGTATAGCCAAACAGATCCGCCAACAGTTTACTACCTGCTGGTCTACAAATCGATGGCTGATTATCATCGAATAAAAAAAGCGCTTTGGAAAAATGAAACGTTTTTGAAGCAATCTAAAAACTATTTTGACGACACGGCCCCCAATGGGGCTTACACCCGTTTCGAAACCTACCTGCTCGAAGCATTTGATGCTATTCCACAATTGCGTCAGCCCGAAGAGGGCCGCGGGTTGTTTGAGCTGCGCACCTACGAAAGCAACAACGAGGAAGCCAACCAGCGCAAAATAAAAATGTTTAACGACGAGGAGTTGGCTTTGTTTGACAAGGTTGGTTTGCATGCCACGTTCTTTGGCGATATTCTGGCCGGACCCCAGATGCCGGCCTTGGTTTACTTGCTTTGGTTTAAGGATATGGAAGAGCGCGCAGCCAACTGGAAAAAGTTCGTTAGCAGCCCCGAATGGGATGCCATGAAAGTGAAGCCCGAATACGCCCACACCGCCACGGTCGTAAATAAGATGTTTTTGGTGCCGCTGGATTATTCGCAGATTTAAACTGCGGTCATTCTCAATTGTCATTTATGGTCATTGGTCGTTTCAAAACAACTTAATGACCATAAATGACTACCCAATGACTACCAATGCCAACAACCAACAGATATCCGCCAAGTCAGCCAGCATCTGTTTGTGTGTTTCAAAGACTGCGTTCCTACGAAGATTGTTAGCCGTTTGTTATTTCGTCATTTTGGGTGAACTTTTTCTCGAATTGTTTGATATTCTTAAAGGATATTTATTAGTGTCAACGCAACGGTTGCCGGCCAATTTCTCGTGTTTGTTTAAAATGGTTCCGACTTTTGCATAAACTATTCATTCATGATTCAGAAAATTATCACGCCATTTCAGAAGTTTGTTAAGATTGAGAGTTTTAGCGGTATCCTGCTGCTTTTTGCAACCATTCTGGCGCTGGTGTGGGCCAACTCGCCTTTTGCATACCTGTACCAATCGTTGTGGGATTATAAACTGGGATTTGCTTCCGAAGGATTCACGTTAAGCAAACCGTTGATTTTGTGGGTGAATGATGGTTTGATGGCTATTTTCTTTTTTCTGATTGGCTTGGAAATTAAGCGCGAACTGCTGATTGGTGAGCTGAACAGCGTCAAAAAGGCTGCCTTTCCTTTTTTTGGAGCGCTGGGGGGAATGATTGTTCCGGTGGCGTTGTTTCTTTTTCTGAATACCAATCCTGAAACGGCTCAGGGATGGGGGATTCCGATGGCTACCGACATTGCATTCTCGCTGGCCATTCTGAATGTCTTGGGTAAGCGCGTTCCCATTGCCCTGAAAGTATTCCTGACCGCTTTTGCTATTATCGACGATTTGGGCGCCGTGATTGCCATTGCTGTTTTTTACAGCTCCGGAATTTACTGGTCGCTACTTTTGTATGCATTTGGCCTGCTCGCCCTGCTGTTTTTGTTGTCATACCTGAAACTTTATTCCAAATATGTGTTTTTCATTGTCGGGGCTGTCGTGTGGGTCTTATTCCTGAAATCAGGGATTCATCCAACCATCGCGGGTGTGCTCATGGCGTTTACCATTCCAGTTAGCCAGCGTGTTAATGTGCAGGCCTATACCGAGAGTATAAGCAGTATCCTTCAGGGATTGAAAGTATCTAAGACGAAGCCCGTGCCAATTCTGTCGCACCAACAGATAGAGCAGCTCGATGAACTTGAAGACTGGACTGGCCGGGTTCAATCGCCCTTGCAGCACCTCGAGCACCGGCTGCACAACTGGGTGGCCTTTCTGGTTATTCCGGTTTTTGCACTGGCCAATGCCGGAATCACCATCAGCACCGACGTGCAGCTCGATACCAGTTTGATCTTGCATATCGTTATCGGCTTGTTTGTCGGTAAAGGGGTTGGTGTGAGTTTATTTGCCATATTGGGCAAAAAATTGAAGCTGGTTGATTTCCCGGAAGGCGTGAATTATAAGAATATCATCGGTGTGGCCTTGCTTGCCGGTGTAGGCTTCACCATGTCGATTTTCATTTCGAACCTGGCCTTTACCGATCCGGCTATTGCAGACTCGGCCAAAGTGGGAATTTTGGTGGGCTCTTTCATTTCAGGCTTGGCAGGCTTTAGCTTCCTGTACATGAGTAGTAAAACCAAAGCCGTGGAAGAATAGAACTCCTGAGTACAAAGAAGATTTTTATGGTTTTCGGCAGTCTGAATTTTTCGATGCATGAAAATGTCAGCCTGCCCTTCATTTTAGCGTAGCGGTAATGAATCGTGCGTTATGGATGTTGAATATTTATTTGGGGTCTTGGTTCCGGGAGCTTGATTCAGATTTCTCCTTCCGTTTTTTCCGGCGATAATAAAAATAATACGCAATCATTAAAACAGGCAGAACAAGGTAAAGGATGATGTTGAATAAGGTTGGCTCAATGGGTTCCGGCACCGGAGGCGGGTACATATCGGGAGTTTGCGCCATTGCATTTACACCGGCAAGCAGGATCAATAACGAAGTAAGTATTTTTGGGTTCATAACAGTAAGGCTTTCGTTTCTTATCACAGCAATTTAAATCCTGCTTTGTTCATGACCCGCTAATTTGGTTGCTTTTTGCCATGGTTGTGGGATCCCGGTTATTGAAGAACTGCTTTTTTAAACGACCTCCAGCTTACCATCCATCATCACCAACACTGCGGTAGGGGTAGCCCGACTCAGAAGAGCCTGGCTGGCGGCAATGGCTTGTTAGTTAGGTGATTGAGTTGAGTTGAAGACTGCTTGATCACTGGCTTTGGGAAAAAAGACCCCCTTTTTTGGGACGTGTAGCCCGTCAGTGGGACACCCATCTGTTCTCTTTGGGAATATTTTAAAGGCCCGATTCGCTGTTTCAATCTAATTTAGTAGGCGTAAAACTATGGGCATTAAACTTATGGATAAAATGCGTAAAGATTTGAAAAGACTTTCCTGGATCATAGCAATGGTTGTGATTGGATTAGTTGTCGCATTGATCATCCTGGTCAATATCATATTTGTATGATTTGACCAAAACAAGTTGGTGCCTCCTAATTTAATAAATAGAGCTATGAACTTATTGAAATTGAAAAGAACTTACCTGTTTTTTGTGCTGATCGGCTTAGTATTTAGCCAATGCACGGCGTCGAAAAAAGCTAAGGAATCAGCGAAAGCCCCCAGCGGACTTGAAATGGCCAAACGAATGGCCGACTCTGAGATGGTTCATTTCCCAAAAGCTTCGACAGTTGATTTTAACCCGGACGGCAAATGGAGTTATACGCCCGGGTTGGTCTCCTTTGCGATGATGGAACTGTATGAAGTTTCGGGCGATGAAAAGTATTACGAGTACGCCAAAGGTTACGCCGACCAGTTTATTAATGAAGAAGGTGTGATTGAGCAGTACAAACGAAGTGATTTCAATATTGATAATATCAATTCGGGAAAATTCCTGTTTGACTTGTATGAAAAGACGGGCGATGAGCGCTACAAAAAAGCTATTTTTCAATTGCGCGACCAGTTGAACGACCATCCACGGACTTCGGAAGGTGGCTTTTGGCACAAGAAAAGGTATCCGCATCAAATGTGGCTCGACGGGCTGTACATGGGTGCTCCGTTTTATGCCGAATTTGGAAAAAAGTTTGACGAGCCCCAAGCCTTTGATGATGTGATTAACCAGTTTGTTACGGTTCATAAACACACTTACGACTCGGTAACAGGCTTAAATTACCATGCATGGGACGAAAGTCGCGATCAACGCTGGTCCGATCCCGAAACCGGGCGTTCACCACACTTTTGGGGGCGTGCGATGGGCTGGTATGCCATGGCCTTGGTTGATGTATTAGACTATATTCCTGAAGACCATCCGGGACGGGATGACCTAATCGCTATCTTGGAAGATGTCGCCGCCGGCATCAAGAAATTCCAGCACGAAGAAACCGGCCTGTGGTACCAGGTATTGGATCAGGGCGACCGGGAAGGCAATTACCTGGAGTCCTCGGTTTCCAGCATGTTTACCTACACCCTATTGAAAGCCACCCGTCTGAATTATATCGATCAGCAGTACCGGTCAGTCGCCGAAAAAGCATACGACGGCATGCTGAAAAACTTCATTAAAGAAAATGAAAACGGCACCATCAGCCTGACCAATGTGTGCTCGGTTGCCGGACTTGGAGGCGATCCTTATCGCGACGGATCCTATGAATATTATATCAGCGAGCCAGTAAGGGATAATGATCCCAAAGGAGTCGGTCCTTTTATTCTGGCCAGTCTTGAAATGAATAAATAAATCAAACCTAATCTTAAAAGTATGACAGACTTTAAAAAAGAAAAGCAAAGAAGTCTACGCATGAAAATTTCGCGCGTAGGAGTACTTGTGTTGGGGCTCTTTTTAATGGTTGCCAGCGGGCTTTTTGCTCAGCAAGTTACCGTTAATGGAACCGTGATCGATGCCAGTACAAGTGAACCGATTCCCGGTGCCAATGTAGTGGTGAAGGGAACAACCAACGGCACCATCACCAATTTTGATGGCGAGTTCCAGTTAGCCATTCCCTCGGATGCAAGCCTGCAGTTTTCTTTCATTGGCTATGCGCCGCAGGAAATTGTCGTTAATGGTCGGACAACGATCAATGTTTCGCTCGAAACCGACACAAGAGAACTGGATGAAGTGGTAGCTATTGGGTATGGCACGATTCGGAAGAGAGACATCACCGGATCGGTTGCTTCGGTTTCCGGCGACGATCTTCAGGCCATTCCGGTAGCCAGTGCTGCCGAAGCCATTACCGGTAAACTGGCCGGTGTTCAAGTGTTATCTACCGAAGGTTCACCCGATGCCGAAATGCGTATCCGGGTGCGTGGTGGAGGTTCCATTACGCAGGACAACTCTCCCTTGTTTATTGTTGACGGATTTCCGGTGAACAGCATTTCCGACATTGCTCCTTCCGATATTCAGTCGATTGATGTATTGAAGGATGCTTCATCAACAGCCATTTATGGTTCGCGTGGTGCCAACGGGGTTATCATTGTAACCACAAAAAGCGGCCAGGCAGGTAAAGTGACCGTTGGATACAATGCCTATTACGGGTTTAAGCGGATTGCCAATACTCTGGATGTTCTGGACGTTGAAGATTATGTGAACTGGCAGTATGAATATGCTGTTTTGGACAATGGGATTGATGAGCTGGAATCGTATGAGCGCTACTACGGTGCCTGGCAGGACAAAGATATGTATGCTGGCAAAGTTGGAAACAACTGGCAGAAACAAGTGTATGGACGTACGGGCGAAGTGTTTAACCACGACCTGAGCGTGCGTGGCGGAAGCGATAAAATGACCTACTCGTTCAACTACGCACATATTGACGAAAAAGCGATTATGGTTGGTTCGGACTACAAGCGGAACAATCTTTCGTTGAAGATGAATCATAAACCGAACGATAAAATTGAACTGGCTTATTCGTTTCGTTATTCTGACACCCAAGTAAACGGAGGTGGAGCTAACGAGCAAAACGAAGTGTCTTCGTCCGACTCGCGCCTGAAACACAGTGTGACCTATTCACCAATTCCATTGGGCGGCTTAACCACCGGTGAAACCGATGAATCAATTGCCAGCTACCTGGTGAACCCGCTGATTGCCGCAGCCGATAACGACCGCGAGCAATTCCGCAAGAATTACAACATGGCCGCTAGCTTTTCATGGGACGTCATCGATAACCTGACGTTTAAATCAGAAATTGGTTTGGACAACTATAATTTCAACGACAATCGCTTTTACGGATTGACAACCTATTATGTGTCCAACACACCGACCGCTGAAAATCAAGGACAGCCTGCTGTGATCCTTCGCGACAGGAAGCAGGAACGGATTCGTAATACCAACACCCTGACCTACGATTTTAGCGATTTTTTCAGCGAAGATCATAATCTGAATCTTTTGGTGGGGCAGGAAATGATTGAAACCAATACCAACCAGTTAACATCGGTGGTTCATGGTTTTCCAACCTTATTTTCCTTCGATCAGGCTTTGAAACTGACTACCCAGGGAACCCCCCAGTCAACCGATAACAATTACAGTCCGGATGACATGCTGCTTTCGGGTTTTGCACGTGCCAGCTACGACTACAAAAGTAAATACCTGGTTTCTGCAACTTTCCGGGCCGATGGCTCAAGCAAGTTCTCTGATGGTAACCGCTGGGGATATTTTCCATCAGCCGCGGTTGCCTGGCGTGTTTCTTCGGAAGACTTTATGGAAACAACTTCCAGCTGGCTGGACGACCTGAAACTGCGGCTAAGTTATGGTACCGCTGGTAACAACAACATTCCTTCAGGCCAGATGACGCAATCATTCGAATCAAGCAACAGTTCCTGGATGAATGGATTCGACAGCTACTGGGCGGCATCCAAAACCATGGCCAATCCTGATCTGAAATGGGAAACAACTTATACCCGTAACATTGGTGTCGACTTTGCGCTTTTCAACAGTCGCTTGAGCGGTAACTTCGAAGCGTATTTAAATAATACCAAAGACCTGCTGATCGAGTTTCCGGTAGCCGGAACCGGTTATGATACCCAGTTCCGCAATATGGGTGAAACCGAAAACAAAGGGTTAGAGCTTTCATTGAACTACATTGTACTCGATAAAAAAGACTACAGTTTAAGCTTCAACTTCAACATCGGTTTCAATAAAAATGAAATCAAGTCGCTTGGAATTATGGAGGACTTTGGCGAAACAACCACCTGGGCATCAACCGAAATTGGCGACGACTTCTGGATTGCTAAAGGAGGTTCGGTAGGTGAAATGTATGGTTATTTGTCTGACGGACGTTATGAAGTTTCTGACTTTAATGGATACGACGAAGCGAGTGGCACCTGGATTTTAAAAGATGGTGTGGCCAATGTGAACAACATTGTTGGAACACCAGCTCCGGGTATGATGAAATTGAAGAATATTACAGGCGACGACGAAATGGTAACCATCGACGACCGCACCATTATTGGTGATGCCAACCCATTACATACGGGTGGTTTTACACTCAACGGCCGCGTTTATGGCTTCGACATGTCAGCCGTGTTTAACTGGAGTTATGGCAACGATGTCTATAATGCCAATAAAATTGAATATACTTCGTCAACGGCACGTTACCAGTACCGCAACATGATTGACATCATGGCAGAAGGCAATCGCTGGACCAACATTGATGAGGCAACTGGCCAGCTGGTAACCGATCCGGCTACTTTAGCCAGTATGAATGCCAATACCACCATGTGGTCCCCCTATATGGACCGCTACGTATTTAGCGACTGGGCAGTGGAAGATGGTTCATTCCTTCGTTTAAACACGCTGACTTTGGGCTATACCTTGCCTTCGGAACTGACCCGGAAAATGAACATTCAAAACCTGAGGTTTTATGTCACAGGCTACAATGTGTTCGTGCTGACCAACTATTCTGGTTTCGACCCGGAAGTTTCAACCAGAAGGAAAACAGCGCTGACTCCCGGGGTTGACTATTCAGCTTACCCACGAAGCAGACAACTTGTTTTCGGGTTAAACCTTAATTTTTAATTGAATGAAATATCTGAATATGAAAAAAATAGCATATATCATCGGAATCTTTGTTGCGGCACTCACCGTGTCATGCAACGATGACTACCTGGATGCACCCACCAAGTCGTCTCTCGACGAATCCGTCATTTTTTCAACACCCGATTTGGCGAAAGGTGCTGTCGACGGAATAAAAATCTCTTTTGCGGAAACCAACTCGTATCGTGGGCGTTTTATTCCTTGGTATGGAATGAACACCGATGCCGAATGGTACAATTCCTCGGAAAATTCAGGAGCCAACGCTGATTTGGTCACCTATAACGCGTCGCCAACTAACTCAAATATGAACAGTACCAACAATGCCTGGGCAAAAATGTACGAAGGCATCGAGCGCGCCAATATCTGTATTCGTGGCTTAAGGACCTATGGAAATCCTGAACCCGGAACGGAACTAGGTTATCTGTTGGGAGAAGCGTTGACTTTACGGGCGGTTTATTATTCTGACCTGGTAAAAGCATGGGGCGATGTGGTTGCCCGTTTCGATCCGATTTCAACAGAAACACTTTACCAGTCCAAATCCGACCGCGACACCATCTACAAACAATTGCTGGTCGATTTGGAAGAAGCCGCTACTTTGGTGCCTTGGCCAAACACAACCAACGCAACCAGCACGGTGGAACGCGTAAATAGAGCGTTTGTAAAAGGTCTGCGTGCCCGCATTGCACTGGCTGCCGGTGGATTCTCTCAGCGTCCCGATGGCGGAATTCGTAAGAGTAATGATCCGGATCTGGCCTCAGATGAAATGTATGCCCTGGCTTACCAGGAATGTGTCGATGTCATCAACAGCGGATCAGCTATGCTGGAGCCAATGTTCGAAACGGTTTTCAAAAAGAATAACCGCGACATTATTGCGGCCGGAGGCGAAACGCTTTGGGAAATCCCCTTTGCTGACGGACGTGGCCGCGTGGTGTTTACGTTCGGAATTCGCCACCGTAGTGTTGACCAGCACACCGGACAAGCTCGCGGAGGACAAGCAGGACCGGTGCCCAACTTATTTTACGACTATGATTTAGCCGATACCCGGCGCGATGTAACCTGCGTGCCTTATGAGTGGGGAACAGCCAACACCGACGGATTTGCCCAGCAGCAACTGCTTGCCTTGGATACCTGGCAGTTTGGTAAATACCGTTACGAATGGATGGATCGTTATGTGACTTCTACCAACGATGATGGAGTCAATAAACTGTATATGCGTTATGCCGAAATTGTACTTATGGCAGCTGAAACAGCCAACGAACTACAAGGGCCCACGGCCGCGGCGCCTTACCTGAAAATGATTCGCCAGCGGGCGTTCCCGGCCAGCGAATGGGCTACCAAGGTGGATGCTTATGTCAATGCTTTAACCACCAAAGAAGCCATGTTTGACGCGATTGTCGAGGAACATAAATTCGAGTTTACAGGCGAAATGCTTCGGAAAGAAGCGTTGATCCGCTGGAATTTGCTGAAAGACAAACTGGATGAATCTAAAGCCAAAATGTATGATCTGCGCGACCGGGCAGGAAACTATGCCGATGTTCCGGAAACACTCTATTATAGTTATGCTGAAGATGGTGAATCGCTGGTGATCTACGGATTAAACCGGGGTGAAAACGAAGATAAGTCGACAGAATACGAGTTCAGTGAGGTCTGGGTAGCACCAGCAGAGCTGGAAGACACCAAAGTTGAATCGATTTATGCACGGAACCCGAACGAATACCAATACTGGCCCATTTGGCAAGTTTTCCTGGATGCCAGCAACGGGCAATTGACAAATGATTATGGCTACTAATAAATTGACAGGTATGAAAAATAAAATAAAAAATATAGGATTTATTATTGGGCTGTTCTCCCTGCTTTTTGTGGGTTGTGAGGACAAGATTGACCCAATTGTGGAAGAAATTCAGTTCGAACGGGTATTTACTCCGCTCGAACTGACGACGCGGATCAGAAACATGACCACGGCTGAAATTAGCTGGAACCTTCGGGACGATGCTGGCTCGTATGTCATTGAAATCAGCGAGGATAGCTTGCTGTTTAATACCATTGTACGAACCGTAGAAGTTGCACCCGACGAAGTGCCGGTAAGTATTGTCCTTGAAGGTCAAACTCAGTACTCAGCCCGGGTGAAGGGAGTAAGCGATGCCGGCGTTGCCGACTCGAAGTGGGCTGAAGTCGCGTTCAAAACCGATGCTGAGAATATCTTTGAACCACTGGCAGGCGAAGATATCACAGCAAGCAGTGTGACCATCAAATGGCCGGCCGGAGAATCGGCTGACAAATTCATTATTCTTCCTGGTAATACAGAAAGGGTAATTACCGCTGACGAGATTGCGGCCGGTGAAGCGACGATTACAGGTCTGGCCAGTGAAACAGAGCATACCATTCGGATGGTACGTGGAACTAAGCAACGTGGCGAGGTGACCTTTACCACGCTGGTTGATATTGGCGATGCCACCGCTGTTTATCCTGAGGATGACTTAAGTGCGATGGTTGCAGCAGCTGCCGAAGGCGATGTGCTGGTATTGTTCCCGGGCGAATTTATGGTTCATACTGGTACGTTGACCATAAACAAGTCTATCTCCATTAAAGGACTTTATCCATACGACAAGCCAATTGTTCACATCCAGTTTGTTTTGGAAGATGGTGTGCAGAATGTTGAAATCGCTGACCTGGAAATGGCTGGTACTTTTACCGATCCTGAAACCAGTTTAGCAACCGTTCTTGATCATGCTTTCCAGTACAATACCTCAGACGTAAGCTATGGCTCTTTGGCAGTTTCCGGATGTAATATTCACGATTACAAAAAGTCTCTGTTTGCCGGTTCATCAAGTATTGCATCCACCATCGAGTCCATTTCGATGGACAATTCTGTTGTAACAAACATTTTAACTGATGGTGCTGATGGTATCGATTTCAGGGGAGCTTACGTGGCTAGTCTAAGTTTGACTAATAGTACATTCAATAATGTTGCTCCGGGCCGTGATTTCATTCGTCTGGATGACACTTCCGGAACATATCCGGGAAGAGTGACTGACGTTGTGATTGACCAGTGTACGCTTTATGGCGTGTCCAACAGTACCTCCAGAAGGATTTTGTACGTTCGGTTTGTAGATAACACATTGACCGTCACAAATACGATCATTGCTGAAACAGTTGGCTATTATACCAACCAGTCGAGGTCGGCCCAGCCGGAATGTTCAAGAAATAATTATTTCAATGCCGAAGGTTTTTATACCGATGGCTATTCGTCTGGCGCAAAGATTGACATTTCCAGCAACTACACAACCGAAGATCCTGGTTTTGTCGATGCAGCGTCTGGTGACTTTACGGTGAACAATCAGAATTTGATTGACTTTAGCGTCGGCGATCCACGCTGGAGAAACTAAGAACTGAACTTGTAATTTAGCTAGTGAACCGAAGTTTTCGTACGACACCGTGCGGAAACTTCCGGTTCTTTTTATACACGATAAGATCTTTCTGGGCGGAATATTTCTTCCCAATGATAACTTTTGACTGAATTCAATGAAACGTTTTACTTATTTACTGATTGTTTTTTCGCTGATAGGACTGGTGTCGCTAACTGGGTTTTCACAGAATCTCAATGTTCCTGCTTTCCCCGGCGCTGAGGGTGGTGGCAAGTTTACCACCGGAGGACGCGGTGGTGCTGTATATTACGTGGAAAACCTGAATGACAAAGGAGACGGGAGTTTCCGCAAAGCCATCGAAAAAGAAGGACCGCGTACCATTGTGTTTCGCGTTTCGGGAAATATTGAATTGAGTAAACCTATTCACATTAAAAATGGTGACCTGACCATTGCCGGGCAAACCGCGCCGGGCGATGGCATTTGCCTCGTTAATTACGGAATCAGGGTGGATGCCGACAATGTAATCATCCGATTCATTCGTGTGCGGCCGGGCGACACCATGGAAAAAGCACAGGATGCCGTAACGGGCATGTGGCACAAAAATATTATTCTTGACCACTGCAGCATGAGCTGGTCAACCGACGAAGTAGCATCGTTTTACAACAATACCGATTTTACCATGCAGTGGTGCATTCTCAGCGAAAGCCTGTTCAAGTCGGTGCACGAAAAGGGAGAGCATGGCTATGGCGCCATTTGGGGCGGGCAAAACGCTTCTTTTCATCACAACCTTTTTTCGGATCATACCAGCCGAAACCCGCGGTTTTGTGGTTCGCGCTATTCGGGCAAACCCGAAACCGAGTCAACTGACTTTCGCAACAACGTGATATACAACTGGGGCTTTAACACGGCTTATGGAGGTGAAGAAGGTTATTATAACATGATCAATAATTATTACAAACCAGGCCCGGCGAGCAAGAAGGATGTTCAAAGCCGGATTTTGGATCTGACCCAAAAATTTTACGACCCCAAAGTGCGGCCCGACACCATGCGTGCCGGCTGGTTTTATATTGAAGGAAACCAGGTGCATGGCGATGCCAAAACCTCATCCGACAACTGGACTTACGGCGTTCAGGGAAAAGGGGTGGACGAAGCCGCCAAACGGAAGTCGAAACTGGATCAGCCAGTTGCACATACGGCTGTTTATACCCATTCGGCCAGGGAAGCTTACAAACTGGTGCTGAAGTATGCTGGCGCCTCGCTTAATCGGGATGTGGTGGACAAGCGAATTCTAAAAGAAGCCAAAACCGGCAAGGAAAGCTATGGAGCAACCTATGGAAACGGCCGAAAAGGAGTGATTGACTCGCAGACGGAAGTGGGTGGCTGGCCGGAACTGAAAGCAGCGTCTGCTCCAAAAGACAGCGACAACGACGGCATGCCTGATCAATGGGAACAGGCAAACAATCTGAATCCCCGGGATGCGACAGACAGTGCAGGCCTCCAGTTACATTCAGGATACACCAACCTGGAAGTCTACATGAATTCGTTGGTGGAAAAGTGTTTTCCAAAGAATTAGAAAATTAAATGAAGCGTAGTCTCTAATTGTAAGAGGAGAATAGAAAATAATGGTAAAAGCCCGAATCAGCATAGTTCTTTTAGTCTTGGTTAGCCTGTTTTTTACAGGTGTGACTGTGGCGCAGGAAAGTCAGATCCCGGCTTTTCCGGGAGCGGAAGGGCATGGGAGGTTCACGACTGGCGGACGTGGCGGACAAGTTATTTACGTGACTACGCTGGAAGATAATGCCAGTCCCGGATCGTTGCGTTACGCCGTGAATCAAACAGGAGCCCGGCTGGTGCTGTTCAAAATTTCGGGAACCATTCAATTGAAATCAGCTTTGAAAATCACCAAAGGCGACCTGACCATTGCCGGACAAACTGCGCCGGGCGATGGCATTTGCCTGCGCGACTATCCGGTCGAAATTCAGGCTGACAATGTCGTTCTTCGTTATTTGCGTTTCCGGATGGGCGATGAAACCAACCAGGAGGCCGATGCTTTGTGGGGCCGGAACCGGAAGAACATTATCATCGACCACTGCTCCATCAGCTGGTCAACCGACGAATGTGCTTCGTTTTACGACAATGAAAACTTCACCCTGCAATGGAGCATACTTTCCGAAAGTCTTCGAAACTCCGTTCATGGCAAAGGGTCGCATGGTTATGGTGGAATTTGGGGAGGGCGGAATGCCTCTTTTCATCACAACTTGCTGGCCAGTCACGACAGCAGGAATCCACGATTTAATGGCAGTCGGTATTCGAACCGGCCGGACGATGAGCTGGTTGATTTCCGAAACAATGTGATCTACAACTGGGGGAGCAACAGCGCTTACGCAGCAGAAGGGGGCCGCTACAACCTGGTCAACAATTACTACAAAGCAGGTCCGGCCACTTCATCGTCTAAAACGACCCGGATTATTGAACCCTATGCTGATAACGGATCCAACAATCAGCCTGCCGGAACCTATGGAACGTTTTATGTTGATGGGAATAAACTATCAGCCAGCGCCGTGGTGTCGGGTGATAACTGGCAGGGTGTCCACATGCACTCCAGCTTTTCAACTTACGCGCCGGGTGTTGCCAAAGCGGATTTGAAGCTTGATTCCGAACTGCCAACGGGTGGTGTAACAACCCATTCGGCAGAGAAAGCTTATGAAAAAATATTGGATTTTGTGGGTGCCAGCCTGGTTCGCGATACGGTTGATAGACGTGTGATTCACGATGTGCGCACCGGAACGGCTACCATTATGGATGGCGGAAACGGAAGCGCCAACGGAATTATTGATACGCAGACTGCGGTGGGGGGATGGCCCGCATTGCAATCGACCAACGCGCCAGTTGATACCGACGCGGACGGCATGCCGGATGCCTGGGAAACGGCCAATGGCTTGAATCCAAACAGCGCCGATGATGCCAAGCTGACTAACCTGGATGGAAAATATACCAATGTTGAGGTTTACCTTTACAGCCTGGTCGCAACCATTACCGATAATCAAAAGGAAGATGGCGTGACCACGTCAGTTAAGCAACCAGGGATGCGCGATAATCTGCTGCTGGTGCACTACAATCCGGTCACCCAAGAGTTAATCGTAAATCATGCCTTTAAAATTGAAAAGGTACAGGTGTATTCGATCACCGGAGTTTTGATTTATAGTGAGGCAGTAAACCAGAAAAGCCTGCAACTTGAAGTTCCGATAGGACAGCAAGGGATTTACCTGCTGCGCATTCAGGATGAGAAGAAACAGTTTTTCTCATCGAAATTTAGAAATTATTAAACAACGAAGATGAACTGGAAAAACGCGATACGGCTCCTGGTGCTGGCCATTATTTGGCAAGCTGGAAGTGCTTTTGCCGCAACAGATTTTGATTTGGTTGTTTCAAAAGATGGCGATGGTGATTTCACAACCGTTCAGGAGGCCATCGACGCGGTGCCTGATTTCAGAAAAAATACCACCACCATTTTTATCAAAAATGGTGTGTACAAAGAGAAACTGATTTTGCCGGCATCGAAAAACCAAGTGACTTTCATAGGTGAAAGTGTGGAAAACACGATCATTACCAACGATGACTACGCTTCAAAATTGAACCGGTTTGGCGAAGAAATGGGAACCACCGGATCATCAGGATTTTTTGTGTTTGGCCATGATTTTACGGCAGAGAATATCACCTTTGAAAATTCGGCTGGGCCGGTAGGACAGGCTGTTGCGGTGCGAGTTGACGGCGACCGGGCTTTCTTTAGCAACTGCCGGTTTTTAGGTTTTCAGGATACGCTGTATCCGCATGGCGAGAACAGCCGCCAGTACTACAAGAATTGTTACATCGAAGGAACGGTCGATTTTATTTTTGGCTGGTCAACCGCCGTTTTCGAAGATTGCGAAATCTTTTGCAAATCGGCCGGTTACGTAACGGCGGCCTCCACGCTCGAAGCAACACCTTTTGGCTTTGTCTTTTTTCGTTGTAAGGTTACCGGCAGCGCTCCGGCTCGCTCGGTGTACCTGGGACGTCCTTGGCGTCCGTTTGCCAAAACCGCTTTCATTGAATGTGAGCTTGGCGACATCATTAAAGAAGAAGGCTGGCATAATTGGGGAAAAGAAGACGCTGAAAAAACAGCGACCTACGTGGAATACAAAAACGCAGGAGCAGGTGCAACACCCGAAAAGCGGGTGCCCTGGTCATTGCAAGTAACGAAAAAGGAACGTGCTAATTATAGCCTGGAAAATATCTTTGATGGTTGGATTCCGGGAGAACCCGTAAATATTGAATCGAAATGAAAGTAAAAGCAAAGATTTACCTGGCGCTGGCCGCGTGTATAGTGGCTGTTTCTGCACAGGCACAAACCAACGAAAAATCTAATGTTTGGATAGCCGATAATGGCGATGGAACTTATAAGAATCCAATCCTGCATGCCGATTATTCTGATCCGGATGTGGTAAGAGTGGGTGATGATTATTACATGACTTCATCATCGTTTAATTGTGTACCGGGCTTGCCGGTGCTGCATTCTAAAGATTTGGTGAACTGGGAACTGATCACTTATGCGCTTCCCAAACAGCCACCTTTCGACGTGTTTGATCAACCACAACATGGAAATGGCGTGTGGGCTCCCTGCATCCGTTATCACGAAGGCGAATACTATATTTATTACCCCGATCCTGATTTTGGTATTTATATGACCAAGGCCAACGATCCCGCAGGAGAGTGGTCTGAACCTTTTTTGGTTCGTGGTGGAAAAGGCCTGATTGATCCTTCGCCACTATGGGATGACGACGGAAAAGCGTATTTAGCTTACGCTTTTGCTGGAAGTCGCGCTACTGTAAAAAGTGTTTTGATGGTGAGCGAAATGACTCCGGATGGAACACAATTGATTGGTAACGACGTGATGGTTTTTGATGGACATGAAGCTCATCCAACAGTTGAGGGGCCTAAGTTTTACAAAAGAAACGGGTACTACTATATTTTTGCTCCAGCTGGAGGCGTATCCACCGGTTGGCAGTTAATTTTGCGTTCAAAAAACGTGTATGGACCTTACGAGCAAAAAGTTGTTTTGGAGCAAGGTTCAACCGATATTAACGGGCCTCACCAGGGCGCTTGGATAGACACCCCAAGCGGTGAAGATTGGTTTATCCACTTTCAGGATAAGGAAGCCTATGGGCGCATCGTTCATTTGCAGCCCATGACGTGGGAAAATGACTGGCCAGTGATGGGCGTTGACCATGATGGTAATGG
>JAGXIR010000100.1 GCA_024635605.1 Sunxiuqinia sp. | reverse complement strand
GTTTTGTCAAACAAAATTTTCCGGCAAGATCCCAATCCCATTCCAAATCCAAATTCGCGACAAGCCCGAGCGATGTTTTTGTTGATTTTCTCGGCAACACCGGTTCCGCCGGTCATGCTCGAAACCCAAAAAGGTGCCCGAACCAGCTTCTCTAAAAACAAAAACGGCTTGTCCTCGTGCATGGGGTGAGGCGCCAGCATAGGTTCATAGATAAACCGCTGATCCTGTTCAGGCAGCCCCGTGCGCGAGTCGAACGCCAGTTGAATATGATCCAGTTTGCGATCTTGTTTCATGTTAATCTTTAAGAATCGAACGTGAAATCACCATACGTAGAACCTCCGAAGTTCCTTCGCCAATGGAAAGCAGGCGTTGGTCGCGGAAAAAACGTTCGATTGGATATTCATCATTCCGAAACAAGCCGGCACCACCAAAAATCTGCAAGGCTTCGCTGGCCACATCGCTTGCAACCTGTGAACAGTACAACTTTGCCATGGCAGCCTGGGTTCCAAACGGTTGTCCGTTATCCTTCAACCAACAGGCGTTGTACAGCGTGTTTCGGGCATTTTCAATCTTCATCGCCATGTCGGCCAATTTAAACGAAATTACCTGAAAATTGGCTATCGTTTTGCCAAATTGCTTGCGTTTTTTTGCAAAACTCACAGCCATCTCAAAGGCGCCCTGAGCCAACCCAAGACCCATAGCGGCAATCGACAGACGACCGGAATCAATGGTCTTCAACATGATTTTAATTCCCTGGCCCCGTTCGCCCAGCATATCGTTGGATGGAATATGGCAATTTTTCAAGTAAACCATGCCATTGTCGGCAGCACGCCACAACAGCTTGTTTTTCATGAATTCGCGGGTGTAGCCCGGAGTGTCTTTTGAAACCAAAAAAGCTGTAAATTCTTTTCGCCCGTCATCCCGCAGTCCGGTTTTGGCGACAAAGCTAATTCCCGCCGACATCGCTGAAGCCCCATTGGTGATGTATTTTTTATGTCCGCTCACCAGCCAGCCGTCGGCATTTTCTTCAGCCACCGTCTCCACGCCCTGGGCATCGGAGCCTGCATTTTCTTCGGTCAAACCAAAAGCCCACAAGTTTTCAGCCGTGCACAATGGCGGTAAATACTTGGCCTTCTGCTCTTCCGTTCCAAATTCCAAAATCGGACCAACGCCAAGCGAATTGTGCGCTGCCAAAGTTGCGGCCACCGAGCTATCTACGCGTGCCAGTTCCTCAACGGCAATGATGTACGACAAATAATCACTGTCCTGCCCTCCGTACTTCTTTGGAACATGCATCCCAAAGAGATCCAAGCTCTTCAGTGAACGAATCAGCTCTATCGGAAACTGCTCGTTGGCTTCAAACTCGCCAATCACAGGCTTAACATGCTTCTCTGCAAAATCCCTGACCTTTGCCCGGAGTGCGTGATGAGTTTCGTTTAAAAATGCGTTCATATCGATTCTTTTGTTTTTTACGATTCTAAATCCACCAATAATTCTTTGTCTTGCACCAAATGCCCTTTGGTGACATGTATGTTTTTCACCACAGCATCCACCGGGCTTTGTATTGTAAATTCCGATTTCATCGATTCAATCACCAGTAAATTTTGTCCTTTCTGAAGCACATCACCAGGCTTCACCAAAACAGCAATCACTTTCCCAAAAAGATCAGCCACTACCCGATCCGTTTTCAATTCGTTTCGATCAGCTTTAAGCTTATTTAATCGCACCTGATCCTGAACATGGTTGCTCCTTAATTGGTACCTCTTGCTATTTAACTGAACGATGGTTGCCTTGTCTTCATCGGAAATAAAGATAGCAATATCTTTTTTATTTAATTGAAATTCAATGACTGAACCGTTAAATTGATAATTTCTTAAATCATAATCCCGTCCATTCCAAGTCAATTGCAAGCTGTTCTCCTTCTTTTCCACCTGAATTTCATGCCATTCGTCTCCCAATTGTATCTTAAATTGGACCATCATTCGCCAATAACCCATGGCTTTCCAAACATTGGCTGATTCGATTGGACGATAAAAATAATGCAACAAATACGCCGATAACACTTGCACTGCAACCCAATCTTCAGCCCTATTTTTTATCGACTTGATAATTTTGGGCAGTTGCTCTTCAGCCCAACGCGTGCTGATTTCGTTTCGCTTAAACCCCTCCAGTTTCAAAAGCTCACTCAAAAACTCCTGATTTGTTTTCAGCCCGGCAAGATGTAATTTCTGAAGTGATTCTTGCATTTTAAAAAGGGCATCCTCCCGTGTTTCGCCCCAAACAATCAGCTTTCCTACGAGCGAATCGTAGTTTGAAGACAGCTGTGCTCCTCTTTGAAGGAAGCTATCCCAACGGACGTTTTCAGGAAAATTCGTTTCACCCACGATGCCGGATGTTGGCCGGAATTTTTGCAAAGGGTCTTCGGCACAGATCCGCAGCTCAATGGCATGGCCCTTCATTGTGAGGTCTTTGTGCTGCAAGTTGAAATTTTCGCCCGCTGCTATCCTAAATTGCCACTCCACCAAATCTTCGCCGGTAATCAACTCAGTAACCGGATGCTCCACCTGCAGGCGGGTATTCATTTCCAAAAAGTAGAAATTCGCTTCTTCATCCACCAGAAACTCGATTGTTCCGGCACCACGATATTCTGTACTCCTGGCAATCGTTAATGCTGCCTCGTAAAGTTTTTCTTTCAACCCAGGTGAAACCGACTGAGCCGGGGCTTCTTCAATCAGCTTTTGATAACGTCGTTGGACGCTACATTCGCGCTCAAAAAAATGAAGAGCATTCCCTTTGCCGTCACCCATCAACTGCACTTCAATATGCCGCGCGTTGGGCAGGTATTTTTCAATAAAAAGTTCGCCGTTTCCAAAATATTGCTGGGCTTGCCGTTGTGCCTGCTGCAAAGCCAGTGGCAGATGTTCCAAATCATGCACCACTTCCATTCCTTTGCCACCACCACCACCGGATGCTTTGACCAGGAGCGGGAATTCCAGCTGGTCACGATGACTTAGGATATCGCTGACAGAACCGGTAACACTTGGGATAACAGGAATCCGAAGCGCTTTCACAAAAGCAATGGCCTGTGTTTTTTCACCCATCAAACGGATTTGCTCCGGTGTGGCGCCAATAAAAATGAGGCCAGCCTGCTCAACTTTTTCGGCAAATTCGGCATTCTCCGATAAAAAACCATATCCCGGATGAATGGCCTGCGCACCCTTTTCCAAGGCAAGCCGGATCAATTTATCCTGACTGAGGTAAGTTTCCTTTAACTGCCTGCCTTCCAGCAAAACAGCTTCATCAGCTAGTTTGACGTGCAAAGAATCCACATCGTCAGAAGCATAAACACCGACAGTTTTGATCCCCATCCTTCGGGCCGTATGCAGAATACGAACAGCGATTTCGCCCCGGTTGGCAATTAATATTTTTTGAAAGAGTCCCATTAATTTTCAACGACATTTAGTTTTTGCCAATCCGGCTTTCGTTTTTCCAGAAAAGCGCGCAAGCCTTCCTGACCTTCATCGGAATGAATCAAATCAGCCAACACTGCCGCGGTATACTCACTACTTTCAATCGTTAAGTCACCCATTTGTGCTTTTATCAGCAACTGCTTGCATGCCCGGAGTGCTTTGGGCGATGAGGTTTCTAATCCTTTCATTAATTCGCCAATCACTTTCTCCAACTTGCCATCATCAGCTAAAAAATCGACCAAGCCAACCAAATGCGCTTCTGCAGCTCCAAACCGATCACCGGAATACATCAGCTTCTTCAAATTCTGAACGGACACCCGTTTGGTCAAAAAAGGTGTGATGGTGGCGGGCACAATTCCCAGTTTGATTTCACCAAAAGCAAAAGTCGTTGAGCGTTCGGAAATAGCAAAATCACTGGCCGCCACCAAACCATTGGCTCCACCCAACACGTTGCCGTGCACAGCTGCTATCGTAATTTTTGAAAACTGGTGTATCTCCTTCAGCAATTCGGCCATGCGGAGGTATTCCTGCCAATTGTCCGACTTGGCTTTGTTCACCGCTTCAGCAAACCAATTAATATCCGCTCCGGCACAAAACGACTTCCCCTCCCCCGACATCACCAAAAACTGAATCTGTTCCATTTGGGAAACAGCATCCAGTGCTTCATGCAATTCTTCAATCATTTCTGGATTCAAGGCATTGTGTACCTTCGGCCTGCTTAGCACCAAGTTGGCCCGTTGCCCAATGATTGTCAATTCTATATTTTTCCAGTTTTTCATTTTTCTCCTTCTTTTACATTCTGAAAACTCCGTAGTTGGGTTTCTGAATGGGTTGATTAAGCGTAACCATAAATGCCAAAGCTAAGATATCTCTTGTTTGCACAGGATCCAAAATGCCGTCATCCCATAAGCGGGACGAACTATAGTATGCTGTACTTTCTTGCTCAAACTGCTCTACCAAACTGTTGTTTTTTCCATTTTGCGTGATGGTTTGCAACACGCCCGCAGCCTGTTCTCCGCCCATCACCGCAATGCGCGCATGGGGCCACATAAACAAAAAATCAGGGTCGTAAGCACGGCCGGCCATTGCATAATTTCCAGCACCAAACGAACCCCCAACCACCACGGTTATTTTGGGTACAACAGAATTGGCAACCGCATGAATCAGTTTCGCACCATCGCGCGCAATGCCTTCATGTTCATATTTTTTTCCAACCACAAAACCCGTAATGTTCTGTAAGAATAACAAAGGAATCTGCCGTTGGTTACACAGTTGAATAAAATGTGCTCCTTTCCGGGCACTTTCAGCCGTTAAAAAACTTTGATTACCGATAACTCCGACAGGAATGCCTTTGAGCCTTACAAAACCCGTTAGCAAGGTTTTTCCATAGTTTTCCTTGAATTCCTGAAAATTGCTACCATCAACCAAGCGCTCAATGATTGCCCGCATGTTGATCGGCTTTTTCAGATCGGTTGACAAGTAATTGTACAACTCCTCAGCCGGATAGTTAGGGGCTTCAACAGGCTTAAGTTCAATGGTCCGCTTGGAAGCCACCGGCAAGGTGTCAACAATCTTACGACAAATTTCAATGGCATGCCTATCGTCATCAGCCAAATGGTCGGCAACACCGGAAATCGATGTGTGCACTTCGCCCCCACCCAATTCTTCAGCGGTAACTTCCTCTCCGGTAGCCGCTTTAACAAGCGGTGGGCCACCAATAAAAATGGTTCCCTGCCCTTTTACAATGATGGTTTCATCGCACATGGCCGGCACGTATGCGCCACCAGCCGTACAGGAGCCCATCACGACGGCGAGTTGTGGAATACCCTCAGCCGAAAGCCTGGCCTGGTTGTAAAAGATTCGACCAAAGTCAAATCGATCCGGAAAAACATGAGCCTGTTCAGGAAGATAAATTCCGCCCGAATCAACCAAATAAATACACGGTAAATGGTTCTTCAAGGCGATTTCCTGCGCGCGAACATGTTTCTTAATCGTCTCCTTGATATACGTTCCTCCTTTTACAGTAGCATCGTTGGCCACAATCATACATTCGCGTCCATTGACAAGTCCGATGCCGGTAACTATTCCAGCTGATGGAAAAGCATGGTCATACTGACCGAAGGCCGCAAATGTGGAAAGCTCCAAAAATGGTGTTCGTGGATCGACCAAAAGGTTAATTCGCTCACGCGCCAGTAATTTTCCGCGTTCCTGATGTTTCACAACGGCCTTTTGCAGGCCATGAGAAGTGACCTGCAACAACCGCGATCTAAAACCAGCTATTACCTGCTGATAATCAATACTTTTAGCCTCACTTTCAGGAGGCTTGGTTCGCGTTTTATTTTGTTGAGCTTTAACCATGTTGTCGTTAAACAAATTAAAAATGGAAAATCTCTTACTATGACAAAAAACGAGGCTATTAGTTCACTTGGCATGCTTAAAAATTGTTTCGCCCATCAAAATCATCTTCAGAAAAAAACAATCATCAATCGCTCGTTCGTTATTTTAAGCTCAAAAGTGCCCATTTTGCTCACAAAAAGAGCAGAGCTGCGGGGGGTCGTCAAGCGAACCAGGAAATTGGTCATCTGATAATAAAGTAATTCGATCTAATTTTTCTGGATCTCCGCCAGCAATCCGATGTTGTCGGCATGGCCTTCAAGCTTTACGATACGGACTTTGTGAAAGGTGTTTTTTTGAATGTCATTGCCCTTGAACCGAACCGGAATGTAATGTTCGCCATAGCCCGAAGCAAATCCACGCGAATCAATCTTTTCAACCAAGACGGTCTGATCACAGCCAATAAAACGACTCAGATAATTGGCACGAAGTTGCTCTGAGGCATCACGCAGGATCGCCGAGCGTTCTGTTTTAATATTTTCAGTAATCTGATCATCCATTCGTTCGGCCCGGGTTCCTTTGCGAACCGAATATTTAAAGGTGTGCACATGACTGAAGTTGAAACGCGTGATGGCATCCAAACTTTCCTGGAAATCAGTCTCCGTTTCACCTGGAAAACCAACAATCAAATCGCTGGTAAAATTAAAATCGGGCCACTTCGCACGAAAGCGATCCACAATTTCGGCAAAACGGTTGAAATCGTACATGCGGCGCATGCGGAGCAAAACTCTATCGGAACCGCTCTGAAGGCACAGGTGCAGGTGTGGCGCGAGCTTTGGATGTTCAAACAAGCTGTAAAACCGATCGCCAAAACCATCTGGTTCCAGCGACGAGATGCGAACCCGAAAATCGCCGGGAACATTTAAAATGGCTTCCAGCACATCTTCAAACCGCTTATCTTCCCACTCATAACGCCCAATATTTACTCCGGTAATCACCAATTCCTTAAACCCATTGGCCAGCGTATTTTTGACATTCTCAATAATTTGAGGCAATGGCCGGCTTACAGCCCTGCCACGCACTTTGGGAATGATGCAAAAGGTGCAAAAATTGTCGCAGCCATCCTGAACTTTAATGGAACAGCGGGTATGCAAACTTTTATCAACGGTATTGAATTGAAAGACATCACCCTCCAGGTTTGAAGGATGCAGAAT